>JANOTP010000001.1:0-2746 GCA_031416415.1 Cytophagales bacterium
ATGCCCTGCACCAATTAAATTAATAGATTTTTCAGGTGAAATTATTAATAATAAAACAGTTTTATCTTGGACTACTGCTACAGAGACTAACAATGATTATTTCATAATTCAAAAATCTACCAATGGAATTCATTTTAATACTATTGGAAAAGTAGTAGGAAAAGGGAATAGCCAAGTTCTAAATAGCTATACCATTACAGATGATAATTTGGTTGTAGGACTAGTTTATTATAAATTGATACAAGTAGATTTTGACGGTAAAAGTACGGATTCAAAAATTATTGCCATTAGTAATCAAAATTCTGGTTCTGTTAGCCTATTCCCAAATCCATTTAATGACAATACAAATTTAATTGTAAAAAGTGCATGGAAATTTAAAATAAAAGTTCGTTTATACGACCTTTCAGGCAAAGTACTTTATTATTCTGAAGATCATTTTTCCAATGAAACAATAAGCTTAGGAGAAAAATTATCGGATGGAATGTATTTGGTGGAAGTTTCCAGTGAATATGAATCGCGTATAATTAGAATGGAAAAAATTAATAAATAGAAATTTGATGATTGGATATTATTTAAATTAAATTAAAAAAAGGCTTCGAATTATCGAAGCTTTTTTTTTAATGGAAGGTCAAATTATCGAACTTTTTTATTGTCAATTTATTAATTAAAAGATATTTGTTTTTTTTGAATTATCAATCGTTGCAAATATTGAACTATCATTACTTCTTTACTGAGCTAATAATTGTATCTAGTTTTATATTTTGCTTGTTTTTTAAATTTGAATTTTGTTCAACAAGCAATTGTATGATCAGGTCATTTTGTTTAACTTTTATAGAATCGATTTTTAGGCTAGTAGTTTCGTATTTATAATCCTTGCCCCAATAAATATCATTTGAATCAATAATTAATTGGATAAAAGAAATTACAAATGCTAAGATTGCAATCCTTAATGACAATAGAGACTGTTTTTCTGATTTGCGCAATCTTAGTTCATTCTCATAAATAATATGAATATCATCTTTTATATTTTGTTCATTGTTTAATATTATTTTTTTTGCTTCTGTTATTCTTTCATTTTCAGGAAAATCCTTTACAATGTGCAGAAGTTGATGAGGGTTATGATAGGCTTGCTCATCAAAATGAGTTAAATCCTTAAGTATAATTATTAAATCATTATTGTGTGGGAATGAGTCTGAAGAAGGTAAACTTATGCCTTTTTCATTTGTTATGAAATTATATAATTTCATATAACTAACAGTTCTTAGTCTGTTTGAACCAATCTAATCAATACAATAATTCTTTAATTTTGTTCTAGTAACTATTTTAGACATATCTATATTGATTTATGCGTTTTTGATAACCTTACAGCCACTCACATCAAGCAAGTGCCAACTATTTATTAGTCCTCCTCACAATTAAATTAGGAAACCCTAATGTAGCTATAACCACAGGAACATTCTTGTCACAATTTACAAAATAAGTCTAGAGTGTGAGCGCGAGTATTGAGTAAAAAACAAAAGGCCTTGATTTCTCAAGGCCTTTTTGTAGTGCTAAGGGGAATCGAACCCCTGTTACCAGGATGAAAACCTGGCGTCCTAACCCCTAGACGATAGCACCATTTCATTTTTTGGTGGGGCAAAGGTATAAGAATTTTTATTCTCTGCAAAATATCTGGCAAAAAAAATTAAATATTTTTTACTGAACTAAAAATGTTGATTTTAGCATTTACATATTGTAAGTTTGTGCTTCTTTTTAATAAATAAATATAAAAATTAACGAGGTTATGTCAAAAATCAAAGTCGGAATCAACGGATTTGGTAGAATTGGAAGATTAGTTTTCCGTGCTGCTGTTAATAATCCAAACATTGAATTAGTAGGTATCAATGATCTTATAGATGTAGAATATATGGCTTATATGCTTAAGTATGACTCTACTCATGGTCGTTTTGCTGGTGAAGTATCTGTTAAAGATGGCAAATTAGTAGTAAATGGAAACGCTATTCGCGTTACTGCTGAAAGAGATCCTGCCAATCTTAAATGGAGCGAAGTAGGAGCTGAGTATGTAGTTGAATCTACTGGCTTATTCCTTGATAAAGAAACTGCTGCTAAACATATCGCTGCTGGTGCTAAACGTGTAGTATTGTCTGCACCTGCTAAAGACGATACTCCAACGTTTGTAATGGGTGTTAACAACAAAGAGTATACTAAAGACATGACTGTCGTTTCTAATGCTTCTTGTACTACAAACTGTCTTGCTCCAATCGCTAAAGTACTTCATGATAAATTTGGTATCCTTGAAGGACTTATGACAACTATTCACGCTGCTACTGCTACTCAAAAAACAGTAGACGGTCCTTCTATGAAAGACTGGAGAGGTGGACGTGGTGCTTATCAAAACATTATACCTTCTTCAACTGGTGCTGCTAAGGCTGTAGGTCTTGTATTACCTTCTCTAAAAGGAAAATTAACAGGTATGTCTTTCAGAGTGCCAACTCCTGACGTTTCTGTGGTTGACTTAACTGTAAGATTAGAGAAACCAGCGAAATACGAAGAAATTAAAAAAGCAATGAAAGATGCTTCTGAAGGAGAAATGAAAGGTATCCTTGGTTACACTGAAGACGAAGTAGTTTCTACTGACTTCTTAGGCGATCCAAGAACTTCAATCTTCGATGCTAAAGCTGGTATTCAATTGAGCGACACTTTCGTGAAAGTTGTTTCTTGGTATGACAACGAGTGGGGCTACTCG
>JANOTP010000002.1:0-10972 GCA_031416415.1 Cytophagales bacterium
ATTCTGGATATACCTATAAATAAATTCCATGGACAAAAATTCGCACATTTTACGGGAATATTAGTGGATAGTATTACAAATAATCCAGCAAGTAAAGTTGAGGTGAGGATTGTAGATGAATATGGAGAAGCTGTTGCGAAGACAGTGACAAATGATAAAGGGAAATATAGCTTCTATAATATTGCTACAAATAAAGAGTATAATATGGTGTTGAATAATACCGATTCCAAGAATAGATTTTTTTTAACTCCTTTACCTAAAATAGAATATTCTGCTGAGAAGGTAGAGCCTGTAATAGAAAAGGAGCCCGAACAAGAGCAGTTGATTTTAAGAGAATATTTAGTAACAACAGTTTCTAAAGACACATTAAAAGGGTATAAATCATTTGTTGTTGAAGGTATAATTTGGGATTCTTTAAATAGAAAGCCTGTTAATAAAGGACAAATTCAGTTGATTGATGAATTTGAAAATGTAGTTCAGGTTTCTGCAATTGACAGTGCTGGTTCCTATAAAGTTGAAAATATAACGGACTCAAAAAACTACAAGGTTATTTATAAAAAAATAACCTTGTCCTCTGAAAAATTCGTTACTTCAAACTATACGTTAACTTTTGCCTCTAACAGTCATGTGCCGCATACCACAGATGCATTGATTGCAATTATTGATCGATCTACGTTGCCTGGCGCTAAGAGTATTACTATTGATGGTTTTATTTTATATAAAGATTCCAAAAAACCAGCTTCCAATGCAACTATTTTACTTGCTGATGAAAATGGTTTTGCGTTAAAGACATCTAAGACCGATAAAAACGGATATTATAAATTTAGTAATTTAGATGGAGAGGATGTGTATAAAATTATTTTACATCAGGGTGATTTTTTAGGGAATTCCGAGGAGAAGAAATACTTGGCAGAAAAAGTTCAGGTACATAGTTCACAGGCAAGTGCCAGTAGACAATTATTTGAAAATATATATTTTGATTTCAATAGTTTTGTTCTTAGAAACGAGGCAAAAAAAGTACTTGAAGATTTATGTCAATATTGTAAAGGCGACTCTACCTTGCAGATAGAGCTATACGCTAATACAGATAGTTATGGTTCTAGTAAGTACAATAAGATCCTAGCGGCTAATAGAGGTAAGGCTGCCATGGATTATCTAATGTCGAAGGGTTTAAAGCAATCTTCTATGGTTGTGAATTCAATAGGTGAAAATAATTCGGTAGCGACAAATGAAACTGAGCTAGGGAGGCAACTCAACAGGAGAATGGAATTTTATATTTTGGGTTCGTCCACTATTGAGTCAAAAACAATTACTCATGTTATAGAGACAAATAAAACACTTTCTTCCTTGGCAAGTGAATACAATATGACGGTAGAAGAACTAAAAGAATTAAACGGTTTGGTGGGAGATGAATTGGTGGCTTATACTCCTATTCGGGTAAAACGAAGAGGGGCTGATATTGGTCATGTTGAAGCTCATGATCGTGTGGAAATTAGTAATGATACACTTGAAAGAGTTCTTATTGCAAAAAATCAATTAATAAATAAAAATTTCGATTACAATAGACCTGAATATAAGAAGTATCTTGATAGCATTGCGTTGGTAGATAAAATGCGTGCCACTGGTTATAATTTTAGATTCGCAGATATAGGTTATTATGTAGCACAAAATGGTAATACACTTTCTGGAATTGCGAAATTACATGGGCTTCCTGTAACTTTATTAAAAGAGCTTAACGGTATGGAGAATGATTCCTGTGCTGTCGGACAAAGAATTAAGATTGATTACAATCAGAGAGATCTTATCGTACAAGGATATATTGTGCAAGATGGAGATACACTTGAATATATAGCCAGTCGTTTTGGACTTTCTACTGAAAAACTAATAGAGATAAATAATCTCAAAGGATATTTATTAATGAAAAATATGGTTATTCGTTTTCAATAAATTGTAAGTTTCCAACAGATTTATATTCTCCTCAGGAAGTGATTTATTTGTTAAATTATTTTCATTACTTTTACATATAAAATAATTTAATATGAGTAATTGTAGTTTTGATATATCTTTTGTTAGTTCAGCTTCAGAGCTTGTTGGTAAAGCTCAGAAAGCTATAGTGAATGCAGGAGGAGAAGTTAGTGGAGATTTTAATGGAGGTAATTTTTCAATTCCATCTCCTTTGGGTAAAATTGTAGGAAATTATATAATTGCTGAGCAGTCGGCCACCTTTACAATAACAGAAAAGCCGATGTTTCTAGGATGTGGTTTAATTGAGTCAACTATTAAAAATTATTTATCTGAAAAAGGGGCGTAGTGTTTTTTTTGTTTTGATTTTTTGATGCTATTTGAGTAGTCGCCTCTTATGCAATTGAATATTTATTTATGTTGAATGCTTAATGTTTTTGATATTAACGTACTTGCTAATGTCGCTGCACTTTGTTCAGTAAAAGCATAAGGCCTGTATTTTGAATGTTGTCCTCGCCTATGATTTTTTAAGGTTACAATTTGTGACCTTAAAAAATCATGTTCTTCCTGGGACGTTTGAAAAATGGGTATGCCGACTTATGTCCGCTGAAACGTCCTTAGGAATAGTTGTTGAGTCTTTACTATTTACTTTCTAATATTATTTAGTATTTTTTCTTTCTATTTCACGAAGATTTTCTAGTTTTTTATTTTTTAGAAATCCAGTTATGTCTTCAAAGTGTTCTAGTATTCGTTTGTTGCCAAACTCAAATACTTTAGTGGCAAGTCCATCAAGGAAGTCACGATCGTGTGAGACTAAAATTAATGTACCGTCAAAACTTTTTAAAGCATCTTTAAGGATGTCTTTTGTTTTAATGTCAAGATGGTTTGTAGGTTCATCTAGAATTAATAAGTTGACTGGTTGTAGCAAAAGTTTGATCATGGCGAGGCGGGTTTTTTCACCTCCAGAAAGTACTTTTACTTTTTTCTCTATAGTGTCTCCACTAAACATAAACGCACCTAGAATATCTTTTATTTTTCCTCTGATGTCACCCGTTGCGATGTTGTCTATAGTTTGAAAAACGGTTATGTCTTCTTCCAATAAGGATGCTTGATTTTGGGCGAAGTATCCTATCATAGAGTTGTGCCCAAGTTGAAGTTTACCTTCGTAATCAATTTCGCCCATAATGGCTTTAATCAAGGTGGATTTTCCTTCTCCGTTTTTTCCAACAAAGGCTACTTTTTCACCTCTTTCAATAGTAAGACTAGCATCTTTGAATACAATATGATCTCCGTATTTTTTAGTGAGGTCTTCAACTATTACAGGATAGTTTCCAGGACGTGGAGCTGGTGGAAATTTAAGATTTAAAGAAGAGGTGTCTACTTCGTCTACAGTAAGAGGTTCAATTTTTTCTAGCATTTTAACCCTAGATTGAACTTGAAGGGTTTTTGAATAAGTACCTTTGAAGCGGTCTATAAATACTTGTATGTCGGCAATTTCTTTTTGTTGATCGTCAAAAGCTTTTTGTTGTTGCTCGCGTCTTTCTTTTCGCAATTGTAGGTAATGAGTATAATTTACTTTGTAGTCGTAAATACGTCCCATAGTAACCTCAATAGTACGATTGGTAATATTGTCTACAAACGTTTTATCATGTGATATTACGATTACGGCTTTTGCATTATTAACTAAGAAATCTTCTAACCATTGTATGGATTCTATATCCATGTGGTTGGTAGGTTCATCGAGTAATATCAAGTCAGGTTTTTGCAGAAGAATTTTTGCCAGTTCTATGCGCATTCTCCAGCCACCACTAAATTCTTTTGTAGATCTTGTAAAGTCTTCTCTTAGAAATCCAAGACCAAAGAGCGCTTTTTCAACTTCTGCATCAAAATTTATTTCTTCTATAGAATAATATTTTTCGCTTAGTTCGGAAACTTGTTCGATAATTTTAAAATATTCTTCTGATTCATAGTCTGTGCGGGTTTCTAGTGCAAGGGTGAATTCATCCATTTGCGTTTTCATACCCAGTATTTTTGAAAAAGCTTTAGAGGTTTCTTCAAAAACAGTGCAATCGTCTTCTATCAATAAATGTTGAGGCAGGTAGGCAATAACAGCATCTTTAGGGGCTGATATTTTTCCTCGAGTAGGTTTATCGGCACCTGCTATAATTTTAAGTAAAGTGGATTTTCCAGCTCCGTTTTTACCCATTAGAGCTATACGGTCATTTTCATTTATGTTAAATGAAATATTGCTAAAAAGGGCCGAGCCGTTAAACTCTACTGTAAGTGCGTCAACTGAGATCATTGTAGTTTTGAATTATCAGGGCGCAAAGATACTATTTTAAAAATTGCATAGGAAATTATAAAAGGATTATTTCTTTAATGGTCCTTCTTTGGAAAAGTATCTAACTTAGATATGTATAATAAAATTGCTTTTTTTATGGGGTGATGTCGGCTATTGGGAGAGAGGCTTTTTTGTCAATGATATGGCCATGTTTCATCATAAGAGCAGTATACTCTCGATCAATCATTCTGTCTACAACGTCATTGTAGGCTTCGCTAGTTGGGATGTTTTGACTTATGTATAGAATTTCTTTATTGTTGGCATCGAATACCCACAGTTCAAGATTTTTGAAAAGAGTAAAACTGGTTTCATTAATTTTGAAAATTCCGCGAATAGGAAATGCTGTAGTGTCTTTTGGAACTTTAGAGGTTTTCTGATGCGTTTATTTTGAGCTACTCCTGAAAATAATATTCCAGAAAAGAGAATAAGCAATAGGAGTTTTTTCATAACTGATAATTATTTTAGTCCCATTTTTTTTGCAATATCTTTTGGTACTGCATCTTTATGTAACATGATGCACGTTGTTTTTAAAAGGACATAGTTTTCTGTAGCATAGAAATATCCTTTACAATCGTTTCGGTCATCTCCCCATGAATTTTTTACTAAATAATATTTTGTATTGTTTTGATCTCTTGCCGTTCCAATAATGTGCATGCCATGATCGTCTTCGGTTGTGTAATTATCGAATGCTTGTTGACGTAGTTCTTGTGTTATAACACGTTCGGGAAGAGGTTTTGAAAACATTGAATCTTTTTCTGCTTGAGTCATTTCTTCGTATTCTTTTTCTGGAACATACGCAACTCCATTGGTAAAGGAGAAGTACTTTTCGCTAATGTCACTCGCCCACGCTATTCCATAATTAGTAGTAATGGCATTGTCTAGTATTTTTTGCAGGTCTGAAAGTGGTACGTTGTAAACTGCATCCCATGACCAATTGTCTGGTATTTCGAGTGCAAATTTGCTGTAAAATGGATGATGAGAAAAAGAGGTGATTTCTATATAATCGTCAGCGTTAATACCCATTGAAGAGGTGAATGACTTTGGGGTGTATTTTTTTCCTTTATACTCAAATTCAGCAGGAGTTTTTCCTAAGTAAACATCTAGCGTAGCTTCGTATGCTTTTTTCCATTCGTCTGAAAGGCGTCCATTAGGGTTTTTTATAACTGCAGCAGTCATTGCAGTCAAGACGCCATCCATTTCATTGTGCATATTTTTGCCGTTGTATTCAGGATTTCCATTATAGGCTTCGTTTGGTAGCATTCCATTTTCTCTGATAACGTTTGTTACATCGTGAAATACTCCACCAGCAGCGAAGTTTACATGACCGTGCATGCGTACATATTTTTCTGCTTTTTTAGAATAAATATTTCGAACAATAAACATTTCGGATAAGTCATGTTCACCTTTTCCCATTCTGAATAATTCTGATTCAAAGAATGACATTCCTGAATAGCTCCAGCAGGTTCCCGATTTGTATTGATTTTTAATTGAAGTGGCATTTATTTGTTTTTCAATTTTGAATTTATAGCCACCATTTTTTTTATTCAACCGAATGCTATCTTGGGCAAACGAGAGATTTGTTATAAAAAGTAGTGTTAAAAAGATGATTTTTTTAAATGAGCTCATTTTATTGAATTTATTTGATCTATTACTATCGTAGTTGAACAGTTAAATGATTCTATCAATAAATATAGGGATTCTGGGTGATATATTTAATTCGCATGTTTGTAAAATTTATAAAACTAGATTATAGAAGGTAACTAACTGTTTTTTTATTCTGATTGAGAGCTATTAATTTATCAATAATATTTATATTTTTTATTAAATTTATTATATTTGTAGATTGCTAAATTCCTTTTAACGTTTGTTATGAGAAATAAAATAGTTGTTATACTGCTGATAATTTTAAGTACTGAGCTGATTGAATCGGCTTCAGCTCAATTAAGTTATACTGGTTTTGAAGGACTTTCAGACGAGTCAGTATTTACGCAAGCTGGTTGGATTGGACAGGGATTTACTGTTCCGTGGGTAAATGGGTTTGATCAAAACAGAGCCTATATAGATGATGCTTATTCACAAACGGGTACTAAATCGCTTCGGATTTTTTATCCTCAAGGTAGCTACGGCCCACCTAATAGTGGTGCTCAAGCTCCATTGATGGTCACACCAGCAAATGAGTATTATATGTCCTATTGGGTGCGCTTTAGTAATACCTTTAGTTGGGGTACTACAAGTGAGGGAGGGAAATTGCCAGGTTTAGGAGGAGGGGGAAGATGCAGTGGTTGTGCTGTTTGTACAGGTAGTAATGGTTTTACTGCTAGACTTATGTGGAGAACAGGTGGTAAATTAGTTCTTTATTTATATCATTTAGATAAAGTTAGTCCTCCTTGTGGTGATAATTTAACACTACAATTGAGTGGTGTAGATTATTACATTACAAAAGGGCAATGGTTTCAGATAATAGAAAGAGTAAAAGTAAATACAGGTACAAACCATGATGGGGAGGTTCAACTTTGGATAAATGAGCAACCTGCATTATTGAAGACAGGAATACAGTTTGTGTCTAATGGAGACAAGGTAGATAATTTATATTTTTCAACTTTTCATGGAGGAAGCACCTCCGCTTGGGTTCCTACAGTAGATAGTTATACTTGGTTTGATGATTTTAAAATAAGCACAAATCCTGCAGATATTTTCACATCGCTAGGTCTGGATAATTTTAATAATAATATAAGTTTAGTATCCAACGCTGCGAATACAATTAGTATTAGTCCTCAACCAATTAAGTCAGGTGATTTTTTTTCAATAAATAATTTAGGTGAACAGAGTTCAGAGTATTATACATTGCAATGGAGTGATATTTCTGGCAAAGAAATTTTAATAGAAGAAGTAGAAGTGGGAAAGGAAAAGTATAAAATGCCAGAAATAAATAAAGGGGTATACATATTGAAAATTATGTATAATAATCAGATTGTTATAAACAAGATTGTCGTAGATTAAAATAATAGTTGCTTAGTTACATTTTATAGTCTTAGCTCACACCTTAAATTTATTTTGTTTTTTATGTGTGAATTCACTTGTGCTTATTAAGTGTAAAAACCAATTTTCTATGCTTGGTTATTGTTTTCTAAGCGTAAGTAAGGCGATCAATTAGCGTATTTGTTTACTTAATTAAATTTAAAATTATAAACCTTTTTACCCCTTTTTTTAGCAAATCCCGTAGATTTAACTAATTAGCATAAAATTAATTTAACTATAACTATGTTTAAAAGTACAAATATTTATCTTTTAACAGGAGCATTGATTATTGGGATGTTATCCTGTACAAAAAAAACAGAGAAGATTGGAGGAAACCCAACTGAAGCAAAAATAGATAGTTTATTGTCTGTGATGACAATAGAAGAAAAAGCAGGAGAAATGACTCAATTAACGCTTGACTATATTTGTGAGGGTAAACCTTTTGATTCAAACAAGGAAACTGTAATAAGTAAAGAGAAGTTAGATTCTGCTATTTTATATTACCATGTTGGTTCTATACTTAATACAGGTAGTTATACACTTAGTAGAGAAAAATGGTATGAGTTAATCACTCAAATTCAGGAAGTTGCTAAGAAAACAAGACTGAAGATACCTGTATTATATGGTGTTGATGCTATTCATGGAGCGACTTATACAAGTGGTTCTACTCTTTTTCCTCAAGAATTGGCTGTTGCAGCTACATGGGATCCTTCGTTTGCAGAACAAGCGGGTACTATTACTGCTTATGAAGTTAGGGCATCCGGTATACCTTGGAATTTTTCACCTGTGTTAGATTTAGGACGTCAACCTTTATGGTCAAGATTTTTTGAAACTTTTGGAGAGGATCCATACTTAGTTAGTCAAATGGGAAATGCTATAGTGAAAGGATACCAAGGGAATGATATCTCTAATCCTGAAAAAGTAGCAGCTTGTCTCAAGCACTATATGGGTTATAGCTTTTCTACAAGTGGAAAAGATAGAACACCTATATTAATGCCTGAAAGACTTATGAGAGAGTATTATCTTGTTCCTTTTGAAAATGCAATAAAAAATGGTGCAATGACAGTAATGGTGAATTCTTCTGAAATAAATGGAACCCCAGTACACGCTAATTATCATATACTTACAGAGATATTAAAAGAGGAGTTGAAATTTGAAGGTTTTGCCGTTACCGATTGGGAAGATATTATAATGCTGAATACCGTTCATAAAGTAGCACCTACTTATAAAGATGCTATTGCACTTTCCATTAATGCTGGAATTGATATGAGTATGGTACCTTCTGATATGCTATTTCATAAATATCTTGTAGAGTTGATAAAAGAAGGACGAATTCCAATGAGTAGAATTGATGATGCGGTGCGAAGAATTTTAAGAGTCAAATTCAAGGTAGGGATTTTTGAAAAACCTATTTATGATTTTAATTATTATACAAAATTCGGTTCTAAAGAGTTTACAGATATCAATTATAAGGCTGCTTTGGAATGTATTACGTTATTAAAAAATGATAAAAATATTTTACCAATTATTAAAGAGCGAAAAGTATTAATTACGGGTGTAGCTTCTAATTCATTAAATTCTTTAAATGGTGCTTGGACTCATACTTGGCAAGGTGTAGAAGCAAAGTATAATCCTACAGATAAAAAGACAATTTTGCAGGCGATTAGCGATAAAGTAGGAGAGAAGAATGTTGTGTATGTTGAAGGAACAGGGTACGATAAGGATATTAATACTTCTAAAGCTGTAGCTGCTGCAAAGGGTGTTGATGTTATTATAGCTTGTTTGGGAGAATTACCCTCTACCGAAAAAGTAGGTGATATCGAAGATTTGGAAATGGAAGAGGCTCAATTGAATTTGGTAAAAGAGCTTAGTAAAACAGGCAAACCAATTGTTTTAATTCTAGCCGAGGATAGACCAAGATTGATAAGAAAAATCGAACCACTCGTATCGGCTATTATTATGGCATATCTTCCAGGAAACGAGGGAGGTAGAGCTTTAGCTGAGGTTGTATACGGAGATTTTAATCCCTGCGGTAAACTTCCTTTTACCTATCCAAGATACAGTGGTTCACTTGTTACGTATGATCATAAACTTTCTGAAAAGCGTGATAAAGACTTTGGTATGAATGCTTTTAATCCCCAATTTGAGTTTGGTTTTGGATTAAGTTATACTTCATTTTCTTATTCTGATTTAAAAATTAGTAAAGATACCATTACAGAATCTGATACTCTTACAATAACAGTGAATGTAACAAATACTGGAGTAAGAACTGGTAAGGAAGTAGTTCAATTATATACAAAAGATGATTATGCAACAATAACACCTTCTGTTAAAAGACTTAAAAGGTTTACAAAGATTGAGTTAAAACCTTCTGAAACTAAACAGGTGGTATTTAACATTACCAAATCAGATCTTGCTTTCGTAGCAAATGATAATAAATGGATTACCGAAGCTGGAAGTTTTACAGTTATGATCCAAGATCTAAAAGGTTCATTTATATATAAATAGACAAATTTAATTTTACTATGGTATCCATTGCACTCTAAGTGTTTATGGGTACCATTTTTAATAACCTTTTTATCAATATTTTATATTTTTTTGTAGCGCTTTGTTATTTTAATGTTAATTTATTGTGCTCTTTGTTACTAATAAACTTCCTTTGTAAATTATAAATTTGTATTTTTGAATGAATTAATAGGAGTTATATACAAGTTTTATGAGGAAGTCTATTAAAATTATTACTTTTTTTATCCTAATATCAATTTATGGGAATGCTCAGGTTGTGATAAACGAAATGAGTACTAATAATTACACAACTTATATAGACAACGATGGAGATTATGAGGATTGGATCGAATTGTATAATGCAGGAGGAGCTTCTGTTAATTTATTAAACTATCGTATTACCGACGATGTCCTTCTTCCTTCTAAATGGGTTTTTCCAAGTGTAAGTATAGCAGCAGGTGGATATTTGACATTGTATGCCTCTGGTAAAAATAAGGTGGATTTTATTGATCATTGGGAAAGTCTGGTTCTAGAAAATAATTCATGGCAATATATTATACCAGTTGCACCAATTGCAAGTTGGAAAACAAATGGTTTTAACGATGCTAGTTGGAATACTGGAAATGGTGGAATTGGATATGGAGATGGAGATGACAATACAACTGTAGCAAATCCAACTACCTCTGTATATGCCAGAAGAACTTTTAACATCGTAGATGCTACGGCTATACAATCCTTAATCCTTTATATGGATTATGACGATGGTTTTGTAGCTTATTTGAATGGAGTAGAAATATCGAGAGATAACATAGCAGCTTCCCCCTTAGAGTATAATTCTTTTGCAGACAACGATAGAGAAGCAGTAATGTATACCGCTGGAAATCCTACCGCTTTCAGCATAAGTAAAACCGTCTTTCAACCTTTATTAGTTACTGGTACTAATGTTTTAGCGATAGAAATCCATAACAAATCTTCTATTTCTTCAGATATGAGTATGCGTCCGTTCCTGCTAGCGGGAATCAGTAATGCTACTATAAATTATCAAGCACTTCCCGGATGGTTTAGTGTGCCGTTAGCTACAAATAGTATTCATACAAATTTTAAACTTAGTGCCGGTGGTGAGTTTATCGGCATCTTCGATAGTGA
>JANOTP010000003.1:0-8034 GCA_031416415.1 Cytophagales bacterium
AAGGCCTATGTAATTGCCGAAAATACTATTAGAATTGCTATTAACAATATATATTCCATGCGCAGAATGTCCGCTTATAATATTTCTTGTTGTAGCCCCAGCCGTTCCACCAATTATATTGTTTGTACTACTAGTTACTGCCCATATACCATAACCGCCGTTTGGAATTGCTGCCATCCCTGTAACATTCATTCCTATTGTATTTCCAGTAATTAAACTAAACGTAGCTGCGTTTAGCATAATTCCATTGTTGGTATTTCCTGCTATTATATTAGCATCAACTATTGTTTGTGTAATTGCTGAAGCCGAAACATTTATGATATTTATTCCTGCTGCACCATTGGGAACAGCTGCTGTTCCTGCTATGTTAGTGCCTATGTAATTTCCTCTAACAGTATTTTGCGCTCCAATTTCAATATGTACACCATTTTGAGCATTTCCCGAAATATAATTTCTTTGTAATGCTAATGTACCACCTATTGTATTGTTAAAACATCCACCACCTATTGCTACCCCATTTCCATAATAGTTCGCATTCGTAGTACCAGCACCTGCGTTTTGCAATGCATTACCTGCAGCGTCTAATCCTATATAATTATTATAAACAAAATTTGCATTTGCTGTTCCAAACCCAGAAGATCTGAAAATTATACCTGCTTTATTTCCCGAAATAATATTTCCTTCACCAGCATTATTTCTTCCTATAAAATTTCCGTTCGAACCGTGTTGTATGCCTATACCTGCTCCTTCGTCTGTATCAATAGCTCTTGTCCCATTTCCTTTAGCGATAGTTCCATTCGCATCTGTACCTATGTTGTTACCAATAATTATATTACCGGAAGCTTGTCCGCCACCAAAATTAGATTGGATAAATATTCCCCAACAATTATCAGAAATGACATTTTTTAAATTGGAATTATTTCCTCCAATGGTATTATTTCTTGCACCAAGTATTGATATCCCATCTTGGCGATTACCAATATTAGACGTACCATCTGAACCTATACCAATATAGTTTGCAGTTATTGTGGTATTAATAACATTCGAACCGTTTAATTGGATACCATGTCCTCTGTATCCTTGAACACCTACCGTTACTTCCTTATAACCATTCCCCCCAATTATATTTCTAAAAGAAGTATTCGCACCACCAATTGTATTGCCAGAACAATTTCCTTCCAACTTAATTCCACAATACAAATTGCCCATAGCAAAAGGAGCTGCAACACCTGAAATATCAATACCTATATAATTTCCTGAAATAGATGAACTGTTAACATTATTGAAAAAGATACCACATTGAAGTGATCGATCATATTGAGTTAAACCTGCTCCATGAGGTGCACCTCCATTTGCTGAGATAAGATTTCTATCGGCAACAGTTGAACCGCCAATCGTGTGGTTGTTGGATCCTTCAATACGAATACCACCACCAGTATTGGATATAGCAGCTGTGCCCGCAATATCAGTACCTATAAAATTACCAGTTATAATAGAATTGAACGAATTGCCATTTACCATTCTAATACCACATCCTTTATTGCCCGAAATAATATTATTTCTTATAGAAAGATTATTTGCATTATCCACGTATACACCAGCATGGTCTTGATCAAATGAACCGTTGGGAATAGCTGCAGAAGCTGTTGCATTGGTTCCTATATAATTTCCTTGTATAGAATTTGTGTTACAATTGTTTTCTAAACGAATTCCACCTTTTAAACAGTTGCTAATTACATTTCGAGTAGCAGTTGCATTTGGGGTATTTCCAATTCTGTTTCCAGTGGAACTACCTCTAACAAGTATACCATATTCTGTTAGTGCATTTCCAGCACTCGTAGTACCATCTGTACCAATACCAAAGTAACAGTTTTCGATAATATGGTTAGTCCCAGAATTGATCACTATACCATTTAACGTTAAATTTTGAAATGCTAAGCCTTTTATTTGATGAGAAGTACCGTTATTTACTTGTATACCATCTGCAACTCCTCCATTTCCCCTAACCACAACGATTGGATTTCCCACCCAGCCTGGTTGTGTAGTTGCATCAATAGTAATAGTTGTTCCGGCACCATATAAATTCAAAGGAGAATTTAATATAATGATATAAGGAGCTGTTGGAAGATTAAAATTAATAGTATGTACTCCAGCCACATTACTTGCTTGATTCATACAATATCTAATATCACCGCTTGTGCCTGCCCCTGTATTTGCGTCACCAAGTAGCGTAACAGTAAAAGTTGTAGAGTAACCAACAACACTGCTCATTATTAATAAGATTCCAACTAGATATTTTTTCATATACCAACTATTATTTATATAAACGTCAACAATATTACAATTTATTCTAAGATTAGTAATAAATGTTTATAAAAATACTAATTTTTAATGAATAAATGAAACTATTCTAGCCTTTATGTTACTCGAGAGATTAATTATATAAAATATTGAAAATCAATCATTATATATAATAAAAGAATTAAAAAGGAGTTTTAAAGAAATTTTATAGGTATTTATTACCTCTAAAACGAAATCTATTTTTGGAAAAAAACTAGTATTTTACTAATCTAGTCTTAATAGTTTTGTCGGGAAATTGAAATCGAAGTACATATACTCCATCTTTAAAAGCATCTGCAAAAATATTCGTTTCAGTTTTTACACCTGCTACCAAAATTTGATCTTCTGCCACCTGACGGCCTAGTATATCATACATTCTAATAGTTACAGGTTTATTAAAATATTCTACTCCAGAAGTAAAATATAGGTATCCACTTTTTATAGGATTAGGAAAAATTCTAAAATCAATTCCTATATTAAATATACTGTCAAATATATATTCTTTCGCCTTAAGATAACCAGGAATACCATATCCAAGATACTTATCAGGATTGGAGTATTGGGAAGCAGACTTTCTTAATGCATCTGCTATTTGCATATTTGTAAGTGTTGGGAATGCTTGCCATATACCTGCGGCAAGGCCCGTAGTGAGTGGACAAGAGAAAGACGTACCGCTACTTGTTTTAAATCCACCTGATGTAGATCCCACAATTACATCTTGTCCCATAGCTGCAAGATCAGGTTTGACGTCTCCATCGGAAGAAGGGCCGAGAGAGCTAAAGGAGGCATAATTCATATTAGCATCTACTGCACCTATTGCTAGTACAGAGTCTCCATCGGCAGGAGTTGTAAGGTATTGCCAAGCGCTAGTCCCTTCGTTTCCAGCACTGCATATAACCAGAATACCTTTTGATGCCGCTAGATCTGCGGCAATTGATGCAATTGTAGTATTGCCATTCAAATCCATATATGTGTGATTGGTAGCTGGATTATCAAACGTAGAATACCCAAGCGAAGAACTAATAATATCTACACCGATACTGTCTGCGTATTCTGCACCACGTGCCCAGTTTGTTTCTTCGATTTCTGTTTCCGTAAAATCGTCTTCGGTACGAAGCAATACAAAGGAAGCGTTGTAAGCAGTACCTATTAAATTACCACTTTGAAAAGCAGCAATCGTACTGAGTACTTCCAAGCCATGTTCATGATCGTCGTAAACATCTATTTCATCGTCTACAAAATCATAGGTGGCTAAAACCCGGCTATTGGTGTACAAATGACTTAAATAACCAAGCGATGAAGCATTTTTAAATCCTGCATCGAGTACCGCTATTACAATACCTTCTCCATGAAAACCCTCTGAATGCATATTGTCTGCTTGCAACATATGGATTTGAGTATAGCAGTTTCCATAGTCAACAATTGATTTTTTATTTTTATGCTTTGTTGTAATGCATTCTGTATTACTTTCCCTAATAGTCATTTCTCGAGCTACACGATCATAATTTTTTACAAAAGTAAGCGTATTAATATCGACCATTTGGAGTGAATCGGCTAGTACTACTGCAGCATTTAGCCATTTAAGTGAATATAACACCTGAGCACCTTTTCCTATTAAACTGTCAATATAATTGGGGTTGACTGGTAAATCATTAGAAGTTATAGAGATATTTTGCTTCGCTCTTCTAGTAATAGCTTTTGGAGATAAATAAAATAATGGATTAGAAACAGTGTAAGGACTATTATTTTTATCTTTAAAGTTGACTATATATTTTTTATTCTGAGCAGAAAGTGCTTCAAAAAAAAACAAGCAAAAAGTTAAAAGAAAAACAGTCTTATTTATACCTACCATGAAGTATTAATTTCTGGGTCAAATGATGTCCTGATTTAACTATATATTCACCCACTTGAGCCTGATCAAAATTATAAATCTTTTCTTCCTTGTAGGTAAGTCCAAAATCATTTGCATATACTTCGTATACTAAATAATTATTAATGGCACTTGCATCATTCAATATATTTACGGTTACCGTTTTAGGATAATGGTAATCGTCGTAAGAATATGGACGGTATAAATTTGAAATAGAATAATACTGTTCTGGTGCAAATTCCGAATCGGAAATATTTCCATCCCAACTCTTTCCTATTTCTAATGGAAAAACCAGAGGCACAAATCGAACATTATTACGCACACGAACTATTCTTCCACCAGTGCGGAACACAGTCCAAACGGAATCTGGATAGCTTTTCCAATCTTCATTCGTTTTTCTATAATATACATAAAGCTGATAACGCTCTTCTTCTTCTACTACTACAGGTTCATGAATTTCTTCTTTAATAAAAAAAGAATCTACTGAATAGGAACCTACTCCTAAAAAAACGGTATCCTCAACACTATAAAGCGAATAGTCTCCATCATTTATTGGAAAATAAGTATAACCCAAGTCCTCAGCGCTTGGATCTGCTTTTTTCTTGCATGAAAAGAGTGTTAGTAAAAAAACACCAATTAGAAAAACGTTATATATTCTCATCTTCTTGTTTGAAACTTGACATTATCCAACCTCCGCCTATTACATCATTCCCTTCATAAAACACAGCAGCTTGTCCAGGAGCTATTGCAAAAACGCCCTCTTTAAATAATACTTTCATTCCGTCTCCTATTTGATTGATGGTGGCAGGGGTACCATCGTCGTTATAACGCACCTTCGTTACGGTTTCGTATGTTTTATTTTGAAGATCTGCATATTTTACCATATTTAATTTATGGACCCACATTGCATCTTTAGAAAGCTCGTCTAATTTCCCTAATACAACTCTATTTTTTTCTTTTTGTATTTCTGTTACAAAAATGGGATAGCCCATAGCAATTCCGAGTCCTTTGCGTTGACCTATTGTGTAAAATGGATATCCTTCATGTTTGCCTACAACTGTTCCGTCGGTCAATACAAAATCTCCTCCTTTTACTTCTTCTTCAAGACCAGGAACCCTTCTTTTTAGAAACCCTCTGTAATCGTTGTCGGGCACGAAACATATTTCATAAGATTCAGACTTATTTACCAAATCAATAAAACCTCTTTCTTTAGCAAAATCTTTTATTTCTGTTTTCCTCAAATGTCCTAAGGGATACATGGTACGACTAAGGCTTTGTTGTGAGATTCCCCAAAGGGCATACGATTGATCTTTATTTTCATCTATCCCTTTTGAAATCACTTGTCGCCCATTTTCTTGTCTGATGTTTGCGTAATGACCAGTAGCTATAAATTCACAATCAAGTTTATCTGCTCTCCTTAACAAGGCATCCCATTTAATATGAGTATTGCATAATACACAAGGGTTTGGAGTACGACCAGCTATGTATTCGTCTGTAAAATGATTGATAACATAATCACCAAATTCTTCGCGTATATCTAATATGTAATGAGGAAAACCAAGGCTAACAGCAATATTTCTTGCATCGTTAATAGAATCTAAACTGCAACAACCTGTCTCCTTTTTAGAACTTCCAGAAGAAGCATAATCCCAGGTTTTCATGGTCATACCAATCACCTCATAGCCTTGCTCGTGAAGCATTACAGCTGCTACAGAACTATCTATCCCCCCACTCATCGCCACTAGCACGCGTCCTCTTTTACTCATTGTTGATTAATAACTTAAAATTATCTAAATGTAACCTATTTAATATGCAAAAATACCGATATTTTATACAATAAGTTCTAAATTTACGGTGATTTATACTGCAAGAAGTAGTTTTAACACTAAATTTCAATAAATAGTTTTTATGTCTTTACAAACTCTAGTTAAAGCTGGTAACATTACAAATTTGTCGGATGCACGTTATTGTGCGGCAATGGGAGTTGAGATTATGGGCTTTCCATTAGGAAAATTAGGTCCTTTTTCTCTCGATATTCAAAAGATCAAAGAAATGACTGGCTGGTTGTCTGGAGTTAAAATCGCGCTTGAGCTAACTAAAGAAACGTTTGACCTTACTTATTTACAAGAAGCAATTGAAATCCTGAAACCAGATTATTTGCAAGTACCAATTGAAATGGCGGATGAGTTAACTAAAATAACCTCGATTCCATTAATTTTAGAAACAGATAAAATTAGGGAAGTTGTAAATAGTAATGACATTCTACTCTTATCTGGACGAATTGAAAATAATGATGCAACACTTATTTCTTTTTGTAAAAATAACAACGTATTATTTTCTGGAGAGAGTATAGATACAACTTCTGTTTTAGAAATTTTAAAGACCTATAACCCTTTTGGTATTGAGCTTAAGGGAGGTGATGAAATAAGTCCAGGCCTAAAATCCTTTGATGAGTTGGCAGATATTTTTGAGTTATTAGAAGTAGAGTAATGTAATTTCTAATTATCCCGTCTACTTTTCCATTTGGGTGAAGGCGTATTAACCAAAAGAGAAGTTTCATTGCTCACTATAGTACCTGCCAACAAAGAAGCTACAAGGATTTCATCTTCAGATAATTTTTGTATTAAATAGTCAGGTTTGAAATACTTTTTTACAAAATGTGTATCAAAAGAACCGTTAATAAATGTTTCATGATTCATTACAAATTTACCAAAATCTAGTGTAGTAGTCACGCCTGTTATTTCATACTCATCGATAGCGCGCTTCATTCTTGCTATCGCTTCAGTCCTCGTTGCAGCCCAAACGGTAAGTTTAGCAATCATTGGATCATAATATACTGAAATTTCCATACCTGCTTCAAATCCATCATCTATACGAATTCCAGGTCCTTGTGGTCTTTTATAATTCGTAATTTTGCCTATATCTGGAAGGAAATCGTTGGTAGGATCTTCTGCATACACACGAAGTTCTATTGAATGTCCATGAATGTGCAAATCGTTTTGTTCAAATGAAAGTTTTTCGCCTTCCGCAATTTTAATTTGTTCTTTTACAAGGTCTATTCCTGTAATGCTTTCTGTAACGGGATGTTCTACTTGTAAACGTGTATTCATTTCAAGAAAATAAAAATCCCTTTTTTCATCCATTATAAATTCTACTGTACCAGCACTAAAATACCCACACGATTGAGCAACCTCTACCGCAGCTTTTCCCATGGCAGCTCTAATTTCAGGGGTGACAACGGGAGATGGCGCTTCTTCAATTACTTTCTGATAACGTCTTTGAATTGAACATTCTCGTTCAAATAAATGTACCATATTCCCATGCTGATCACCTAGCACTTGTATTTCTATATGTTTTGGAGAATTTATATATTTTTCAATAAATACTGCACCGTCTCCAAAAGCGGATTGTGCTTCGCTAGAAGCCCTTTTTACTTGCTCTTCAAAGTCTTCTTCTTTTTCTACAATTCTCATTCCTTTACCACCACCACCCGCACTAGCTTTAATGAGTACAGGGAACCCAATTTCAATCGCTGTTTTTTTAGCTTCTACAATATCGGATAAAGCTTTTCCACTACCAGGAACCATTTGAACGTTAAATTTCGAAGCCGATTCTTTTGCACCAAGCTTACTACCCATTACCCGAATGGATGCTGGTGAAGGACCTATAAAAATCAATCCTGCATCTATAACTTTTTGGGCAAAAATAGCATTTTCGGATAAAAATCCATAACCTGGATGAATAGCATTAGCCCCTGAACTCAAGGCTGCGTTAATAACCTTTGTCATATCAAGATAAGATTGTGCAGAAGGGGCTTCACCAAT
>JANOTP010000004.1:0-18954 GCA_031416415.1 Cytophagales bacterium
TCTAATGCTCAAACTTCCGACTTTTACAATTTTCAAATGAAGACGTTAGAAGGAGATATGATTAGTTTTTCTAAGTACAAAGGAAAGAAGGTTTTAATAGTTAATACTGCTTCAAAATGCGGTTTTACTCCTCAGTATGAGGAACTTCAAAAACTTCACCTCAATTATGGTGACAAAGTGACGGTGTTAGGTTTCCCTTGCAATCAATTTGGCGGACAGGAACCAGGAACTAGTGAGGAAATACAATCTTTTTGTAAGAGAAATTATGGAGTCACCTTTCAAATGTTTGAAAAAGTAGACGTTAAAGGAGATAATCAAGATCCATTATACCAATGGCTCACCGACAAAAGCAAAAATGGATGGAACGATAAAGCCCCATCTTGGAATTTTTGCAAATATCTTATCAATGAAAAAGGTGAACTGGTGAATTTTTATGGTTCAACAGTGAGTCCTACAGGTTCAAAAATTTCAGAAGGGATTGGAAAATAATAACTGAAAAGTTGTTGTTATTAAAATCATCCGATCGTAAGAGAGTACCGTAAGTTTTTATGTGATTTATCTCTAACTAATATTCTTTAGTTAGAGATAAATTCTGCCTTAAATCCGATATTTGCTAGTTTTTTAATAATGTCGGATTCGTTTAGAACATCTGTTTTTATTTCTAATAGTTTATTTGGATCATTGATGTCTACTTCCCATTTTTCAATACCCTCCAAACTATTCAACGTGGGTGTAACGCTCGCTATACAACCACCGCAATTAATATTAGTTTTGAATTTTAACGTTTTCATAGTTATGTTAGTTAAGTTTTTATACTAAATTGATTTTAATTTTAAACGCAAGCTATTACTTACCACACTCACTGAGCTCAATGCCATAGCAGCTCCTGCAATCATAGGATTTAACAAAAAACCATTGACCGGAAATAAAATTCCTGCCGCTATTGGAATGCCAATAATGTTATAAATAAACGCCCAGAAAAGGTTCTGTCTTATTGCAGCTACAGTATAGGTAGAAAGTCTGATGGCTTGTGAAATTTTTGTGAGATCCGAAGAAATTATAGTCATTTTTGCTACATCCATAGCAATGTCACTTCCTTTTCCCATCGCAATACTAACATCAGCTTGTGCTAAAGCATTGCTATCGTTGATGCCATCACCAACCATGGCTACGATCTTTCCTTTGGCCTGCAATTCTTTTACAAAGTCTGCTTTGTTCGCTGGTAAAACCTCGGCTTTGTATTGTGTTATCCCAACCTGTTTTGCGATTGCTTTGGCCGTAGACTGATTATCGCCGGTAAGCATATAGACTTCAATACCCAACGCCTTCAATTGTTTTACCGCTTCTACAGAACTGTTTTTAATCTTATCTGAGATGGCGATTACGGCTAATGCTTCTTGTGTATTTGCAAAGAATAGTACCGTTTTAGCTTCTTCTAACCATTTGTTTGATGCTTCCATTAATTTTGTAGTAACAGGAATATTATTTTTCTCTAATAATCTTAGGTTGCCTACAAAATAAGTTTGATTGTCGATGACTGCTTTTGCTCCAAACCCGGTGATGCTTTCAAAATTAAGAACGGGTAAATAATTCATTTGTCCAAAATGCTTTACTACTGCTTCTGCTAGAGGGTGCTCAGATTTATTTTCGATGGAAGCAAAAGTGGCGACCACGCTGGAATCATTTAACCAAAGTATATCTGTCACTACTGGTTTGCCTTCAGTAATAGTACCTGTTTTGTCAAGTATAATAGCATTTATTTTTCTAGAAATTTCAAGGCTTTCCGCATCTTTGATCAGTATACCAGCTTCTGCTCCTTTGCCTACGCCCACCATTATAGCGGTTGGCGTAGCTAAACCTAAAGCGCAGGGACAGGCAATTACTAAAACAGTAACCATAGCAAGCAATCCTTGCGTGAAACCATTCTCACCCCCCACTAAAATCCATATTAGTAAACTTAAGAGTGCAATTCCAATCACAACGGGTACGAAAATACCAGCAATCTTATCGACCATTTTTTGTACAGGAGCTTTACTTCCTTGTGCTTCTTGAACCATTTTAATAATTTGAGCTAAGAATGTAGCACTACCTACTTTTTCAGCCACAAATTGAAAACTACCTTTTTGATTGATCGTACCTGCAAAAACAGTATCGTTTTGTTTTTTTTCAACAGGCATGGGCTCACCACTGATCATACTTTCGTCAACAAAAGAGCTACCAGTACTAAGCTTGCCGTCTACCGCAATTTTTTCTCCTGGTTTTACTAATAAAATATCACCTACTTTTACACTTGCAATTGGCATCTCCATTTGCTGTCCACCTTCGTGCACCATGGTTACAGTTTTGGGTTGTAATCCCATAAGTTTTTTAATAGCGGAAGACGTATTTCCTTTTGCTTTTTCTTCCAAAAGTTTCCCTAACAGAATAAAGGCAATCACTACGGCTGCTGCCTCAAAGTAGACATGCGCGTGTAATCCTTTGCGATGCCAATACTCTGGAAATAAAGTGTTAAAAATGCTGAATACATAAGCAACACCCGTACTGAGTGCTACCAAAGTATCCATATTGGCAGAACCATGTTTAGTTTGCTTCCATGCATTTACAAAAAACTGTTGTCCTATAACAATAATTACAGGAGTAGATAAGGCCCACATGATGTAATTGGCATAAGGAATGTTCATGAAGAACATTCCTATGGTCACAATGGGAATAGAAAGTACTACTGCTGCGATCGTTTTATTTCTTAGTGCTACAAAATGTTTTTTATGGAGTTCTTCTAGTGCATCTTTTGCTTCTTCACTTTCTTCGATCATTAAATCGTAACCAATAGACTGCAAAGCTGCTTTCAATTTGTGTGGATTGGTTACCGTCGGAATATATTCTATATGTGCTGTAGCATTGGCATAGTTTACAGCAACGCCTATTACTCCAAGTTCATGTTCTAAAATACTTTGAGAACTGCTTGCACAAGAAGCGCAGGTCATATTAAGAACCGGAAATGTTTTTTTTACAGTAGCTACATTATAACCTATGTCACGTATGTCTTTTACAATACTAGTAAAATCATTTTCACCTTTTTTAAAAACAATGATTGCTTTTTCATTGTTTAAGTCAACCTTATGAGAAATTATGTGGGAATTCTTACCAAGGGCTTTGTCAACTATAAGAGCACAGTGTTCGCTGTGTACATCCAGAAGCGGAATTTCAAAACTGTTATCTATATTTTCCATATCTTTTTGTTTTTGTTAGAACAAAGATACAGAATATTAAAAAGGTAAATAGTATAGAATTTTGGGTAGGAGTTATAAGTTTATTGTAAATACATACATTAAATTTCATTAATGGGTTTTCTACCTGTTCCTAATGCTAACTTCTTAAATTCAGTTGGTGTTATACCTGTTTCTTTTTTAAATTGATTGGATAGTGCTTGTATGCTGCTGTAGTCCAATTGCTCTGCTATTTGTTTTACACTCAACTCGTCGTAAGTCATCAATTCTTTTATATACTCTATTTTTTGGAGGATTGCAAAACGTTCAATAGACTTGCCTTCTACCGAAGAAAATAAACTACTCAAATGAGTATACTCCATGTTAACTTTACTACTAATATATTCTGACAAGTTAATGTTCATAGCGTAGAATTTACTATCACGGATACTTTCAAGGATAAGAATTTTAATTTTTTCAATAACTCTGAATTTTTTATCGTCCAATAATTCAAATCCATTTTTTTCTAAAACTATTTTAACATTTTGCAAGTCATCTGTGGTAAGAGTATTAATTAATTCAACTTTGCCTAATTGAATATCTTTGATACCTAAACCTAATTGCTGAAGTTCGTCCGATACCACTTTTATACAACGGGGACAAACCATGTTTTTAATGTATAATATGTTTTTTATTGTATTCATAAAATTATTGTATCTGTAAAATTACATATCGTGACCTGCCATTGGATTATTTCCTTTTTTAAATACATATTCGCTTTGAAGTAAATAAGAACCAGAAATAACGACTTCGTCACCTTCTGCTAAACCATGTAAAATTTCTACTCTCGATCCATATACTTCACCAATATGAACCATTTTTGGCTCATAAATTTCTTTTTTATTTTTTATCCAGACGGTATTCCCTGCTGCTTCACGAAGAACTGCATTAGAAGGGACGATCAATGATTTTTTTCCCTCTTTGTGCCAGGCAATGTTTGCTTGCATACCTGGACGTACCAATGAATTTTTTGGTGTTATTAATATCCTGACAACAATAACGGTAGAAGATGGAGATACTTGTGGAAGAATTTGTATTACCTTTCCTTTTATCGATTCCTCGGACATACCTTCTATAAAGACATCCACTATATTTCCTGAATTTATCTGTACTGTCTCGTTTTGATAAAACTGCGCATCTACCCAGAGCGATTTGTATTCGGTTAATTCAAAGATGGGTTGTCCTTCCATTAGTGTACTACCTTCCGAAATACGCACCGCTCTTATGATGCCTGAAGTAGGACTTTGTATAGGAAATGGAATTATTGGTTTGCCTAGTATTTTAAGTTGCTGTATTTGTGATTCGGAAATTCCCCAAAGTAATAATTTATTAGAAACACTTTTGTTAATATTTAGTAATAAAATATCAGTTGGATTTTGAAGAAGTAATTTCCAATTATTAATAAATTCACTTTGTGTAGAAGCAAGCATTTCGGAATAGATTTCATAAAGTACTTGTCCTTTATTGACAGAAGCTCCTTTGGTTTTAAAATTTAGTTTATCTACTCTGCCTTCTATTCTTGCATTTATAAAATGAACATTGTTTTCATTTTCTATAACAGTACCTGTTGCCACTACTTGTTGGTCTAAATAACCCAAGGCGATAATCTTAGTTTTGATATTGGCAAGACGTATTTGATCGTCGCTCAACTTGATTCCATTACTTTGAATTTGATCCAGCGTAATGGGCGTCAACTCCATTTTACAAATAGGGCATTTTCCTGGTTGCGGTTCCATCACCTGCGGATCCATAGAACAAGTGTAATAAACTTTGGGACCTTTCTTGTCATGTTCCTCGTGTTTATCTTTACTTTGGCAACCTAACCAAAGAAAAAGGATAACTGAGTATAGTGCTATGTTTTTCATATATTATTCTTCTGTTATTATAAATGCCTCGCTATCCACTAAATAAGATGCTATGGGAGCTATACTGTCTGTGGCTGATAAGCCATTGGTCACTTCAATCCATTCATTTAGGTATTCTCCTGTTCTTATTTCTTTAGCTTGGTAGCTGGGTCCTTTTTTTATAAAAACTATTGATTTTGTTTTGCCAAGGCTAAGTACAGCTTTTTTAGGAACCCATATTGTTTTTTCTTTTTTAGGCTGAACCGAAACAGATCCTGTTAATAAAGTTCCAATCCTTAAAGTTGAATGGTCGTTACAATTCATATATACTCTTACTGTATAAAAATCTGAATTAGCATCAAATGATTTTTCAAGGAAATTTACGTTGCCCTTGTGTACTGTTTTATTAATATTTATTTCTACCGCATCTCCTTTTTGTATGTAGGGTATATCGGAAGGTAAAATTTTGAATAAAACCCAAATGCCCGATTCATTGGCAATCACAAATAGAGCGTCTCCCTTTTTTACGTAGTCACCTTCTCGCAATACTTCAGGTACTGAGTTTGTGCTTTCAGAGTTATTAGTCATAGAGGAGGAAGTTGTTTCGCCTGGCCATGAAAGTGCATGTGCTGACATATCGATATTACCAGAGAGGAAATGTACGTGCCCACTACTAGTAGCGTAAACAGGTACATAAGGATTTTCCTTTTTTGTTCTTTCCAATTGAGCCAATGTTTCCTTAGTCATGCCAAGATTTATTAATTTAGATTGGGATGCTTCTTTGGAAATGGTATCTGAAAGATCATTTGTTTTGAGTAAATATAAATATTCGCTTTGAGCGGTTAGTAATTCAGGACTATAGAGGTCAAGTAATTTTTCTCCTTTACGAATTCGCTGAAAATTATAACGTACATATAATTTTTCTACTCGCCCCGATACTCTTGCAGAAATACTATTAGCATAATCCGGATTGTAGGTAATATAGCCCATCGCTTCAATTTTTCTAGAGAGATTATTGGAAGAAGGAACAATTGCCTTCAAAGTTGATAGTACAGTATTATTAGTGGGCATTATTAGAGAAGCCATAGTGTCTGGTTTGTCATTGTTTGGAATAAGTTCTAGGTCCATTTTACATTTGGGACAAGTACCAGGTTTATCTGAAGTTATTTCGGGATGCATGGGACAATAATACATTGGCTTGTTTGCATTATGGTTCATAGTAGAATCCATTTTCGTATTCTCTTGCATGTCCTTATGCCCTTCGTGCGGATTTTTATTTTGTTCGCAGGCAGTAAAGAATACTAGTATCAATATCCCAATTTGGAAATTAATAAAGTTGAAGTTGCTTTTCATATTCTGTTTGTAATAGAAGTACTTTAAGTAAAATTTCATAATACTGCATCTGTGCCATTTGAAGATTCATGCGAGCATCCAATGCCTGAAATAGCTCCCCCGTATTTTGTGAATAGGCGATCATCACAACATCATACGTTTTCTGTAAAGATGGTAGAATCATAGTCTTGTACAAGTCCATTTGGTATTTAGTAGATTTGATTTCATGTTGGATGCCGACTAACATACCTGTTGATTCGTTGACAATACTTTGTTTTTCGTCTTGCATCGCCTTTATCTGATAGTGCGCAGCAAGGATGTTAGATTTATACATTTTAGACGACCATGGAGCAATAGGAATACTCATCATACCCATTAAGTTAAACTGATTTGGATTTTGTCCAAAAGCGAACATGTGGCCGTATTCTATACCAAAGTCTGGCCGACTTTTATACTGTTCTGCTTTCTGTTTAAGTTGTGTTACCTTTATATTTTTCTCGAGTGCTAACAAATCGCTTCGGCTTGAAAAAACTACTGAGGTATCAATAGGTCGACTCTCATAATTTTTGATAGTAAGAGTAGTGTCAACTTGAAAAGTAATTTCTTTGGAGCGGTTCATTAATGTATTAATAAGATACATTTTCTGCTTACGATCGTTTTCCATCATCAAACGATCGCTTTTAAGCATTGCTTGTTGTGATTTGGCTTTATAAATATTAGCAAGTGATTCCTGGCTGTAGGCAATTTTAGTTTCCCCTAACGTAATCATTATTTGAAGTGTTTTTTCGGCTTCAGTAAGAATTAATAATTTTTTATCAATAATTTGAATTTCAGAATAAGACATTTTTACTTGTGATAATAAATTATTTGTCACTGCTTTTTGATTTTCCAATTCTACAGATGACATTGCTTGCATGTATTTTTGATTGGCGTTAAGCCTCGATGGATTGGGAATCATTTGCTTACCTTGTATCATGAAATTTCCCATACCAGGATCTGTAGATTGCATGCCGTTTACATCCATAGTTTGTGGTTGCCAATAGGAAGTTTTATAAGGAGTCATAAAGAAACCTGCAGATAGCTGTGGGGCTTCCCATGCTTTTGCACCAGTGGCCATAGCATCAAAAACTTTTGCCTGATTGTCGTACATTTTCAATTCCGGATTGGCTTGAAGTACTACAGCTTTTACCGAATCATAGGTAAGAACCTGAGCATTGATTGGTGCTGATGTATACAGCAAGATAAATACTCCAAGTAGTAAGCAATTATTTTTTAGTATTGAACGTTTCATTTTTTCTAATTAAAGCAATGATATAAAGTTATACTATCTTATTCTTTCGCATCGAGCAAGTCTATTTTTCCATGTTTCTTCAACTCACGCTCTTTCATTATTTCAAATACAATTGGGGTTACGAGTAATACATAAATCCCTGATGTGATAGTACCACCAATAAGCGGTATGGTAATAGGCAACATCACATCGCTCCCCACACCCGTAGACCATAAAACAGGAATAAGTCCAAACAAAGAAACTGATACGGTCATCAGTTTTGGACGCAGCCTTTTCGCTGAACCTTCTATGATGTATTTTCGAAGGTCGTCTTTGGTGATCGTATTGCTAGAATTGCCTTTATCTTTTACCAATTTCTGCATGGCCTCGTTGAGGTAAATTACCATGAGCATGGCTGTTTCTATAGCCATTCCAAATAATGCTATAAAGCCCACCGCTACAGCGACTGAAAGATTTATTCCGTAGAAGTAGACCATGAAAACTCCACCAATCAATGCGAAAGGTACTGTTATCATTGTAGCCAACGCCTCCTTCATCGATTTATAGGTGAAGTACAATACCATAAAAATAATAAGTACAACTAATGGCATTATTAGTTTTAATGTTCTATTTGCATGTAATTGATTTTCCCATTGCCCACTCCATTCTACATAATAACCTTTTGGCATTTTCGTCACCATATCATTTAATTTTTTCTGTGCCTCATTTACTGTACTTCCAAGATCACGTTCCCGCACATTAAACAAAACGGTTCCCCGCAACATAGCATTTTCTGAATTGATCATTGGAGGGCCATCTGAGACAGAAATTTCTGCTATCTCTGAAAGAGGAATAGTTCCAAACGACATCGTTTGAACGGGAAGTCGTTTTAATTCCTCCATGTTTTCGCGATACGATTGTGCATAACGGACATTTACCGAGTAACGCTGACGCCCTTCAATGGTAGTAGTAAGATTCATTCCACCAATTGCACTTTCTACAATCATATTTACATCGTCCACACTTAAGCCATAGCGACCTATCTGGTCTTTCTTAATAGTTATATCAATATATTTTCCACCCACAATAGGTTCTACATACAAGTCTTTCACACCTTCAATATCTTTGAGAGCATTTTTTATAGTTTGTGAAAGTTTATAAATCGAGTCTAACTGTTGCCCATATACTTTTATTCCTACATCGGTACGTACTCCTGTGGAAAGCATATTAATTCTGTTGATGATAGGTTGTGTCCAGCCGTTTGTGACACCAGGTATTTGAAGTTTTCCATTAAGTTCGTTAATAATCGCATTCTTATCTATACCCTCACGCCATTGGTGTTTGGGCTTTAACAAAATAATGGTTTCGATCATGCTTATAGGAGAGTTATCTGTCGCTGTAGAGGCACGACCTGCTTTGCCAAGTACATGTTCTACTTCGGGAACAGACATAATTATTTTGTCTTGAATCTGAAGAATTCGTTTTGCTTCCGAATTAGAGACGTCTGGTAAGGTAACCGGCATAAATAGGAGAGACCCTTCGTCGAGTGGAGGCATAAATTCAGAACCCAATCGAGTAAGCATGAATCCTCCTACTACCAATAGTATAATGTTGACAGCCAACACAGTTTTTCTCCAACGCAAACACGCTACCAATAAAGGGGTATACAACTTTTCAAGTATTCTGGATACAGGGTTTTTCTCTTCTTTCCGTAATCTTCCTTTTAGTAAAAATGAGATCAATACAGGTGTCAAGGTGATGGCCACTATCGCATCCACTATTAGTATGAACGTTTGTGTCCAGGCTAAAGGATGAAATAATTTGCCTTCCATACCCGTTAGCATAAACACAGGCAGGAAGGATGTGATAACTACGATAGTTGAGTAGAATACACCAGGACCAACTTGTTTAGAAGATTTAGTGACAAGCTCAAGTCTTTCCTCCGAAGTCAAGGGATCTTTTTTTCTTTTAAATAATGATTTTAGAAAATTCATAATTTCGTTGATTAGCTTGGGTCTCTCTCTTCTTGTGTTTCTGAAATGTGGCGATATGCATTTTCTACCATTACAATTCCATCGTCTACTACCACACCAATTGCCAATGCAATGCCCGTCAAAGACATGATGTTGGAAGAAATACCAAATGATTCCAATAGTATAAATCCGATAGCGACAGAAACAGGTATTTGAATAATTACTACTAAGGCGCTTCTCCAATTAAAAAGAAAAATCAATACTACGATAGACATAGTAATCATTTCTTCGATCAAGGTTTCTTTTACTGAATCTATAGCCTCTCCAATAAGCATACTTCTATCGTAGGAGATTTTGAATTTAACACCTTCGGGCAAACCTTTTTCTACCTCTTTTATTTTCGCCTTCACATCACCAATTACTTTGTTGGCATTTTCACCATACCGCATCACAACAATTCCACCTACTACTTCTCCCGTACCATTCATGTCAAAGATTCCGAGTCGCAAGTCTCCTCCCATTTGAACGCTTCCTAGATCTTTTATTTTTATTGGAATAGAATTCCTCATACTGACAGGAATGTTTTCGACGTCTGAACTATTTTTAATATACCCTAGACCTCTAATGATATAAGCCATATCTGTCATTTCAAATTTTCTTCCGCCCACATCATTGTTATTGGATTTTACAGCCTTCAACACATCCATGAGCGTCAATCCATAGTAAGTTAGTTTATGAGGTTCGATTACGATTTGATATTGTTTTTGAAAACCACCGAAGGATGCTACTTCAGCAACTCCTTGTACATTTTGTAAAGCAAATTTCACATACCAATCTTGCAGCGCTCTTTGTTCTCCTAAATCCATATTCGGAGCTTCTAGATGGTACCAAAAAATATGTCCAACTCCAGTACCGTCGGGGCCTATAGAGGGTGTCACTCCTTGAGGTAATAGACGTTGTGCATAATTAAGTCTTTCGAGTACTCTGGTTCTTGCCCAATATACGTCTACATCATCTTCAAAAATTATGTAGACAAAACTCATCCCGAACATAGAAGTTCCTCTGATATTTTTAATCTTAGGAATACCTTGAAGGTTAGAAACAAGAGGGTAGGTAATTTGATCTTCCATTACCTGAGGGCTTCTTCCCATCCATTCGGTGAAAACGATAACTTGGTTTTCTGATAAGTCAGGAATGGCATCTATAGGATTATTCTTGACAGAATAAATTCCCCACATAAGAAGACCCGCTGCAATAAGCAGTACGATGTAGCGATTTTTGAGGGCTACGCCTATGAGTTTTTCTACCATAGCATTAGTGTAGTAAAAATATTATTTTTTAAATCAATAGTGGGTACACAGTTTTGTATCTTCGTTGTATAATTCATACTTTGTCTGTTTAAGATAACCTGTTCTTATCAATCGACAAGAACAGGTATAACCTACTTATTTTTTTACCAAATCCATTCCGCATTTTGGACAACTTCCTGGCTTGTCACTTATGACTTCAGGGTGCATTGGACAAGTGTATTGTACACCTGCAACTACTGTACTACTTGTATCTTTCATTTCAGAACTTGTTTCTTTTGTTTTATTGCCTCCGCAAGAAATTGTGATTGCTGATATAACAGTAACTACTAGAATTGACAATAGGGTCTTTTTCATACTTGTTTTAGTTTAGAGTTTAATTTATTTTTTTCTTTCGTACTGACAGCATCCCATAAGTGCTTCATAGGTCTTGTCATCGGCCTTTATTTTATCAGTATCATGACCTACTGATGCAACTTTTTTATGTATATCATCTAGGCTAATTACATGAGGATTGTAGGTTACGGTAAGCGCTTTTGTTTTTACGTCCCAATCTGCATTAGTAACCCCATTAATCCCTTTTAAAGAACTTTCTATTCTGTTTTTACACATACCACAATTGCCATATACTTTAAAAGTAGCAGTCTCATTGTGCAAAGGCTTGGCCGTAGAATTAACTGTAATCGCAGATACTATAAAAGCTATTACAAGGAATAAAATTGTTTTTTGAGTTTTCATTTGTTTACTTTTTATTGTTTAATTGATTTATTTAATTGTATGTATCTATAAAAAGCGTTACAGCCTTTTAATATGGGTGAAAATAAATTGAGATTAAGATTCAATTTTTAATAATAAAAACTGAACAATAAATGAACCCAACTACTGTATTGCAGGAGTATGATAGTTCTAAAATTACAAGAATAGATTATACCCTAAACGAGCGATTGACAATATAAAAAGGATTCTTCCTTACGGGAATGTCACTATCAAAAAATGAAATTTTATAAACGGATAGTAATTGTTTTACAAAAAGATATTTTTTTGAATCTTCTAGCGCTGTTAGTAATGCTTCTGAAAAGTCGGGAACAGAAAAACTAAATAGAGGAGAATCTTTTTGATTGTCCGATAATTTAAGGTAGGATACCTTATTTTTACAACACTTTTTAGCTAAATCTTCTTGTCCACAACAGCTTTTTCCATTATCAAAAAAGAAATTAACTGAACTTATTTTGTCACCACAATAATGCGTGTTCATTCTGATTCCTATGCTTAGGAACAGATAAATAATCGCAGTTATTATAATGGTTATTTTTTTCATTATCGTATTATACACTACAAATATACGTAAAGTATTCAAATACAGCTTATAAAATTATAAAAAATTGTTACAAAATTTTTGTGGTATATATTACTAATCAATTTTTGTTTAATGTTAGTATTCTTAGGCCTTAAATACCGCTTCTGTATGGTGGGGATTGGAAAATTTCCTATCAGAGATATTTGATACTTATTTAATAGATTTAGACACTTTACTTAAAACAAATTTTTTAGCGGTATTTGTAACTCTAAATGTAAGTATGTTAAATAGCGTACATAAAACTAAAAAAACATTTAATACAATTATACCTCTATTATAGTTTACAACTATCCATTTGATTTGTTTTAATTCAGAATACATTATTCCATTAAAGGAAATTATGATAAAAAAACATAGAATATAATATCGTTTTGTTAAACCTTTTATCTTACCTGTACTTTTATCTTACCTGTACTTTTATCTAATATTAGAATCGCCTCATTTTTTAAGTACTACCGCTATCATAATAAAATAATTTCATATGAATTTTTATGGTTTTTTATCTATTTCTATACCAGCAAGCATATGCGCTAAAATAGGTTCACATTTTTCTATACAAGCAGGGTAGAAGTGACCATGTTTCCTAAGCTCCGATTTTGGTGATTGTCCCCACCAAAATTCTGCTATAGCGATAGGTTTCATTTTTTTTTGAAAAGCATATTGTAATAATTTTGGTGCGGCACATTCACCTGCACCACTGGGTGGTTTTTTAGCAGAAGTATTTTTAAAAATTTCCAGTAAACTTTTTTCTTCACCTGCTTGGTTCAGGAAAGTATAGTGATCAAATAGTTTTTGTTGTAAGGCTATGGAATGGTTTTTTCGTAGCGTTTTTAAAATACCTATTTTTTCATCTGTCTCATTTGAATTCAATGATTTTAGAAGTTTGATTTCTAGGTTTATACGACTAAGTTCTTCCATTCCCTTATTCAGAAATCCACCTTCTTCTAATCCATCAAAAACAGGAGGGACGAATTTAGAATGATTATTTTTGCCTACTAACTTTCCCGAAAATGCCGATAGATACCCAATTTCATTTTGTTGGGTAGTTACTACTAAAACGCCAAACATTTTTCCAATTACCACTTCACTTTTTTTGTCTGATAAACCAAAATTAGAATTCCATTCTTTTTGATCATTAAGGTAGTACTGTAATTTGGAAGCGGCTTCTAAGCTTAGTGGGTGAGGCTTATAATTAAATGGAAATGTAAAACGATCGGGTAGGGAGTAGGCCTCTATAGGTTCTTCAAAAGGGGTAAAAAAAACATTATTACTGTAGATTGGCAGTGTCACGTAAATGGATTTTAAAATATAATTTAGTACTTATTTTTCATTAGCTATTTTGCATTTGCAACAATACGCCAAACGTTCATAAAGGGATTTTCTTCAAAACGAGCATCATACTTTCCGTATCTATATTCTGCTATTCATATTTTTTTCTTTTCTATATTAAGGGTACTACAACAATGCTGTTTTCAATAGATATAGTTTGTGAAAAAGGTTCATTAATTATTTTTTTTTAATTCTTTTATTGTGTGTAGTATTGTCTAAATATACGAATATTTCAAGATACGTAAAAGTTGATTTTTTCCGAAATTACTTTCCATTATTTCTTTTGTTCTTAGTGTCAGACTTCCCTTTTATTGGATAAAAGCTTTAACAATGACTAATATAGTAATTGAAGTAACATTTGTGAAACTATTTTTTTGTATAATTTATTTAACTATTTTACAGAGTGAAAAAGAAAATAAAAATATTAAGTATAGATGGGGGAGGAATAAGAGGTATTATTCCTGGAGTGATTTTGATGCAGATAGAGAAACTCATTCAGTTAAAAACAGGTGATCCTACAGCTAAATTAGCCGATTTCTTTGATTTCTTTGCTGGAACTAGTACTGGTGGTATACTTGCTGGTATTTATCTTTGTCCAGACGAAAAAGATCCTTCTAAAGCAAGATTTACTGCAGAGCAAGCGGTAGAACTATACTTAAGAAGAGGTCCGTTGATTTTTAATAGTTCTGCATGGAAACGGTTTACCTCTTTTGGCGGATTGAACGAAGAAATATATTCGGAAGTAATGTTAGAGAAATATTTACGAACTTATTTCAGAGATATAAAACTTAGTGAATTAGTAAAACCGTGTTTAATTGCTGCCTATGAAATTGAAAAAAGGCATCCTTTCTTTTTTTCTCGCGACGATGCCCGAACTGCTAATGATAAAGATTTTTATATTAGAGATGTAGCACGTGCCACTTCAGCAGCACCTATTTATTTCAAAGCTTCCCAGATTTCGTCTATGGCAGGTAACCTTTCGTCTTTTATTGATGGCGGGTTATTTGCAAATAATCCTGCTCTTTGTGGGCTCACGGATGTTTTGAAATTATTTACAAAAAGTAATTCTCAACCAGTACAAATAGAAGATGTGATTTTACTTTCTATGGGAACGGGAATAAAGAAAACTCCTATTGAATATAAAAATGCCCGTGAGTTTGGTGCGCTAGGATGGATCAAACCAATCTTGCACATTGTATCTTCTGGAAATAATGAAACGGTAGATTATCAAGTAAATCAATTGTTTAAACAAGCTGGAGTTTCTGATCAATACTTACGTCTTTCGCCGATTCTAGAAACTGCTAGTGCAGAACTAGATGATGCTACTCCTGAAAATGTGAAAGCACTTAAGCAGGCAGGTTTAGATTGTGCAGAAGAATACACTAGAAAAATTAATACTTTAGTAGATAAAATTATTAGCTTAGAATAATCTCGTTCTTATATTGATAATTTTGTATCTTAGCAATATGAGATCTATCGTAATGATTTTTATTGTATTATTTCTTCTTGCATCGTCATGTAAGTCTACAAAGCCTTTGACTAAACAAGAACTAAAAGAGCAACAAGAAAACGACCGAAATAAAAGAATAAAAGAGAAAAACAAAGAAACTAAAAAGAAAAATAGTAAAATGAAAAGAAAAGGAATTAACGGCCAAAAAAATATGATTTACGGCATGTAATCTTTACTTTTAAAAAAATTATATACTCCTCATTTATGGAATTAAATATACCGCTCTTGTCAAAAATTTGTGAAACTCCAGGAACTTCTGGTTTTGAGCAACCTATTAGAGCACTCATTTTGGATCATGTTAGTGCGTTGTCAGATACTATAGAGGTGGACAACATGGGCAATGTTATTGTAATTAAAAAAGCTAAAAATAATCCTTCTGGTAAAAAGGTAATGATAGCCGCCCACATGGATGAGATTGGTTTTGTGGTTACTCATATTGACGAACAAGGATTTTTACGTTTTCATACTATTGGTGGTTTCGATCCTAAAACGCTTACTGCACAACGTGTGATCGTACACGGGAAAAAAGATCTGGTAGGAGTGATGGGAAGCAAACCTATTCATGTGATGAGTGCAGACGAAAAAAATAAACCAGCTAAAGCGGAAGAGTTTTTTATTGATCTAGGAATGACCAAAGATGAAGTTGATAAATTTGTCTTTATTGGTGCGCCTGTTACCCGTGAGCGTTCGCTCATAGAAATGGGCGATTGTGTGAATTGTAAATCTATTGATAACAGAGTATCTGTTTATATATTAATTGAAACGTTAAAATTACTTTCGGATTTCCCCTACGATGTTTACGCTGTTTTTACAGTACAAGAAGAAATTGGCTTAAGAGGAGCAAATGTTGCTGCACACTATATCAACCCTGATTTTGGTTTTGGTTTAGATACAACTATAGCGTATGATGTGCCAGGTGCTCGTGCCTATGAAAAAATTACAGAATTAGGCAAAGGGACTGCTATTAAAATAATGGATTCTTCTACAATAGCAGATTATAGAATGGTAGCGTATTTGAAAAAGATTGCCGATGACAATCAAATAAAATGGCAACCAGAAATTCTTACTGCTGGCGGTACAGATACTGCTCCAGTGCAACGTACAGGTAAGAATGGTTCTATAGCAGGTGCAATATCAATTCCTACGCGTCACATCCATCAGGTAATTGAAATGGCTCATAAAGAGGATATAAAAGCCAGTATACAACTTCTGAAAGTTGCGATTGAAAATCTTGATAAATACGACTGGGCTTTTTAAGGGTTTTTTATATGTAAAGTATCCGCTCTCAGTATTGTATAATTAAATAATTTGTATATTTGATTTATTGATACTATCTTAACTACTGCAAAATGAAAAAGTCTAAAGATTTAGTATTCTCTGTTAATCCTAAAAGTCCTGATTCTTGTTGGGTAGCCTTAGATGTTGATAGTAAATTGATATCTGAAGGGAAGACTCCAGAAGAGGCGACTGATAAGGCAAAGCGTATTACTGATATTTTTTTTTTAATGTTTGTACCTAAACAAGGAGTTAGTTATATTTTTTAATGCCAACAAAAGATTTTATTTTTCCATTTATTGAAAGAGGTGGGGTATATAGACCTTATGTACCAATCAAGATAACAAATCCTATAGAGAAGATTAGTACCAACCAATTTGGTATTTTAGATACAGGAGCTGATAGTTGTGTTTTCCCTAAAATAATTGCAGATTCTACACATCACAATCTTAAAGCAGATGGTGTAGAAAGTGATATTAATCAAGGCGTCGGTTCTGAATCTGTACATATATGGAAACATACTTTTATTATCAGTTTATATTCCCCTGATTTAAAAAAAATAGTTTGGGAAGGGAATAAAAGTTTGATTAATTGTTTAGATCATAATTCAACTCCACCGATATTAGGCTTTAGTGATTTTCTTTCCTTTTTCAGTATTCGGTTCAATTATTCAAAAAAAATTATAGAAATTAATATAGTACGTTAAAATAATTTCTATACTAATTTTCCCTTTGCTATCTCTACATACTCTCCAGGTTTTAAATTACCCAAAAGTAAAGAATTAATTCTTACACGAGTAAGGGAAATGACCTCGTATCCGAGTTTATAACACATTCTTCTTATCTGACGATTGAGTCCTTGGGTTAGAGTAATTTTAAAAGTATACTCGTCAATTTTAAAGACCTTGCATTCGCGTGTTTTCTTTCCCATAATTACAATGCCTTTTGAGAGTTGAATAATAGCCTCGTCAGTAAGTAACTTGTCAACTTTTACGATGTATTCTTTTTCTATAAAAACACCGTCTGGTGCTATTTTATTGTAATATTGCCCGTCGTTAGTGAGTAGTAAAAGCCCTTCCGAATCTTTATCAAGTCTACCTATAGGGAAAAATTCGGTTTGTAGTAAAGGTAAAGCATCTCGAAGATTGTGCTCTATATTTTTGTTCATGGTGCATTCAACGCCTCTTGGTTTATAAAAAACAAGATAAAAATACGTGTGAGGTTGTTGAATAATTTTATCGTCCAGAAGTATTAGGTCCGTTATTGAAACTTGCTGCTTTTGTATAGCGCATTGCTTATTAATAATTACTCTTTTTTGCTGAATAATTGAAATCGCATCTCTTGTAGAGAACGATATTTTTTTAATAAGAAATTCATTAATGGTCATTATTCTATATTCAAACCTGTAGTGTTGTTTGGTATTTTTATATTTTAGATGGAAAATAGTATTATTAAAACGTATAAATAGTAATGATCAATGCCAGATAGGTAAGCAGAAATGAAATACCCCAAAATAAAATTGTAAATATATTTACCCGGATGATTGCTCCTGCAAGAGTTATTTTATAAAATTCTTTCATAGAAAAAACAGAGTAAATGCATATAATAACAATATTTAATGCTAACCTTATTTCAAAAGCGGGTATGATATAGTAAAATGGAAAAAGTAATACATCTTTTAGCATAATAAAACACATAAGATAAAGGGAGAAGATGAAGTGGTGTACAAAATTCATTTTCTTATTAATATATATCAAACTGAAAAGCAATGCATAAAAGAAAACGACAATGTACATAGAATAGGAAGCGTAGTCTGCAAATCGTTCGTCCAATTGTGAACGGTCTATACCTCTCTCTGCTATAGCCTGATCGGCTATTTTCTTCATCATGCCTGTGGCGTCTTGTTTGTAAAGGCTATCATGATGATAAAAGTCATGTTCATGGAAATTATAAAAAACTATAAAATACAAAAGCGAACAGATGATATATAATTTAACAGGCGACCAATAACTTTGAAATTTTCCTTTAAAATATTCGGACGTAAGTACTCCAGGTTTTAATATAAGTAGTCGAAGTGTTTTAAATAATCTTGAATCAATTTCCAACGATTCTACAATAGCATTTTTAACAAAACCTTTCATTCCAAATTCATGTCCTTCTGGCTTTTGCTGGCCACAGTAGTTACAGTAGTTTCCTTCAAAAGTAGTAGTGCAATTAAGACAGGTGTATTTGTTTTCCATATTCACGGAGATTAATAATGATATTTATTCATGATGATACGGTTCACCTTTTTGGATTGTCATAGCACGATAAAGTTGTTCAATAAAAAAAAGTCGTACCATTTGGTGTGAAAATGTCATTGCCGAAAGTGAAATTTTAAAATTAGCTTTGAGTGACAAAAACTGGAAAATCAGAGAATATGCAATCAATAAAATTGAAACCTTTGCGAAGTCGGAAGAAAAAGAATCCATCAAAAAAACGCTCATGACTAT
>JANOTP010000005.1:0-5285 GCA_031416415.1 Cytophagales bacterium
ATTGCAAAAAGGAGGAGCGATAGTATCAGATGAAAAGTGGTTTAGTAATTTAACGAGCAAAGGCAATACAGGCTCTGCTTCCATCTATATTATGCTAGAAGAGTTACTTTATTCAGGAAAGCTTAAAAAAGGAGATACTATAATTTGTATGGTTCCTGAAAGTGGCAGATTCATAACTTCATTTATGAAACTAACAGTAGAAGGGCAGGAGGAATCTAAGAAGTCGTATACTGCTCGAAAAATTGAATCACCAGAACTCGTGGTAGAAAAACGCCCAGTATCCGAATGGCTAATAAGACAACTTGCACAGATTTGGATTGAATTTGAAACAGATCTTTTAAAAGTTCCAATAGTAAAAAAAATACACGAAGGAACGCTCTCAATAGAAGAATATAAATTGTTACTTCTTGATCTTAGACAACAGGTCATAGATGGTTCTCAGTGGATTTCTAGAGCAGCTTCTAACATTGATATTGATTTGTTTGAACTGCGTTCTGCGTTTATAAAACATACCGCTGCAGAACATAAAGATTACCAGATTTTAGAAAGAAACTATGAAGCACTTGGCGAAGACATTTTTATTATAAGAAACGGTGAAAAAAATATAGGAAGTGTTGCGTTAACTTCTTTTATGTTTCAACAAGCGAGTAAATCTAATCCGATTGATTTACTAGGTTCAATGTTTATTATAGAGGGTATAGGAAAAAGACTTGCAGGGTATTGGGGTGAATTAATGAAAGATCAGTTGAATTTATCAGACGACAAGGTTTCCTTCTTTACTTATCACGGTGTAGCCGATGAAAATCATTTTCATAATTTGGAAGAGGCGTTAAATCATCCTAGATTGGATATGGAAGTAGCACAAAAAATAGCAAAAACTGCAAAAATGACTGCTCGACTTTATCGAATGCAACTGGATGAACTAGGTAATTATTAATAAAAATAGAACCAATAAAAGTTATGACTGAAAAAAATTATCTTGACATCTCTACTCATGACCTCCGTGACCCTAATCCATGGTTGGCTCTGTATTTAGACAATAGTATTCCTATGAATCATGCTACCAAAAGAGCGTTGATGCGTGATAATAATTCAAAGTCTGCAACATATTTATTGCCGATTATTAGGTTTACGTCTAAGTTGTCAATGTTTTTTATTCATATATTTAAATTTTTCTTCCCCAAATTAATTAACTCATCCAAACTACTTCATAAAATACTCGCATGGGGATTGAAACATTTTGTGAGTGCTGATGCCAATCTTCTTATATTTAGACATTTTCATGTAGGGAGTGAGATTCTTGTTTTTATTTCAAAAAATGTAGAAGGTATCGAAATAGAAACTAGCCCTTTAAAACCAAAAGATTTCAAAGAAATAGAAGATGATTTTTTTCTCAAACATGATCTCAATCTATATAATTTTGTAATAAATCTTAATAAACAATTAAGAGAAAAAAATATACCACTTTTGGGTAAAGAAAAATTAATAATGGACATGATCACAGAAGATCAATTTGATCATATCCAATTTCCAGACAAGTGGACAAATATATTAGATCTTCGGTCCGCTATAGAATTATTTACTCCTTTTTATCAGTTTTTCTTAACAGCAAATGATTTTACTAGAGCTTCCAATTCATTACAATTGGATGAAACAATTGCGATCTATACTTCAAAAATTTTAAAAAGTCCCGCACATTTAGGATTGGTAAACAATAGACATCCTATGATACCAGATACAACTTATAGTGCTGCCTTTCGTTTAGTGTTACATGGATTAGCTGCTGAAACATTGCACGCTATTCTTGTTAGTATAAAACAGAACACTAAACCTGATGGGGTAATGTTAACAATTAAAAATTAAAAAAAATAGTTACAATTGAAAATATGAACACTACAAAACATGGTATCCCTGCACTATTATCTGTCTTTCTTCCAGGTCTAGGACAATTAATAAAAGGACAGTTTGTAAAAGCATTATTAATATGGATAATAGGAGGAGGGTTGTCGATTTTGTTTTTTTGGACTTTTATCGTTCCATTTATTTTTTGGGCATGGAATGTTTATGATGCTTATAACTCAAATTGATAATTAGTAGGGTGTTTAGGAAATGATACTAAATTTTTTTTATAATTACAATAGTAACAGGAGGAGTATAGTAGTAGAATTTTGACAAAAACATAATCCATATTCGCTCCTCCCGTTTTTCTGTCGGAACAACAGCCTCTTAAATAGTTTCAATTATACTTCTCCATTCTTCCAGTTCAGGTTTGCCCGGTTTTCTAAGTCCAAAGAACTGAACGATCATTTCTCCTTTTGCATCAAAACATTCCAGTGAAGAAACAATTCCGTCTGCGGTAGTTTTTCTTACTACCCATGCCGAATGTATCAAGGAAGTGTCCAAGTGCATATTAAAATCAGGATCTAATACATTTAACCATTTGTCCATCACTTTTACTGTTTTTATATAATCTTGATGAATCTGAATATTTCCTTTATTTCCTACAAAGATCATAATGGGAGTTTTATCATGAGTGGCTTTTTCAAGCACATCAACAAGTGTTTCTTTATTAAATTCATGAGCATATTCTATACCAGCCCATTTCAAAGCATCAATTCTACTTACATTAAATTTTCTAAGCATTCCAAAAAACTCATGGGTGTCTTTCATCTCGGACCATGACTTACGAAATACAGCTATATCAATAGATGAGGCATAATTTACTTCAGGATATTTTTCTGTTTCGTCAGTAATATCAGAATTTTGATTTGATGATTTGTACTTTTCTGTCAGTTTCAAATAAGCATCTATATTTCCACCTTCTTCCTGAATATAAACTTTCATTATTGCTTCTCCTGCTTTATCGAAGAATTGGAAGCTTTTTTGCGGACCTTTGTTCGTTGGGGTTTCTGCTGCGAAACCAAATTTCCAATCTTTAAAAAACACTCTTTGTTCGATTGAACCTATTACAGTAGCCACTTCCATATTGACTTCTCCGTGCGCCCCTATTTTTTCAAACAGTCCTTTATGCTCCAATACACAACCATCGTTGCGAGTAAGTGACATTACTTTTCCTAAAGATGGAAATTCCTTTACAAGAGAAGCCCAGTGTCCTTCTAGCCTCGTTACATTTTCACCAATTCCAGTTGCAAGAAGTTCTGCTTCACTAACCCCCAATTTTTTTGCCGCATCTCTTATGCGTACTTTTGGATTTTCTTGTTGGAATTTCAGCCAATTTGATTTTATTGTTTCTGTTGTTGTTCCCATTTTTATTAATTTTAATTTAACGTTACTTATTTATACTAGTATGAAATTTTTACTACTCTTAAAGTTCCCTGCTGGAGCAATGTATAGTGGAGTTTCTTTTGACTGAGAGAAAAAATTAACGTCCACATCGTATACTCTTTTTATATTTTCTTTGGTAAATACGTTAGCAGGTACATCCAAAGCTTCCATAGTACCATTGTTCAGTAAAAGGATTTTATCTGCATATTGTGAAGCCAGATTCAAATCGTGTAAAACTGCTACGACACTATTATTTGTTCCTTTCCAGTCCTTTGCTATTTTCATTACTTGTTGTTGGTATTTTAAATCCAATCCGTTTACAGGTTCGTCTAGAAATAAAAATTTAGCTTCTGACTTAGATGTTTTATTTTCGCTTAATTGAGCTAAGACCCTTGCCAGTTGGACTCTTTGTTTCTCCCCTCCTGAAAGCGTGAGATAATTTCGATCCTTGAAGGACAACATCCCAGTCTGAGATAAACACTCCTCTACAATTTGTTTGTCGCGCATAGAGCTTTTATTATCGAAATAAGAATACCTCCCCATCATAACAATCTCTGAAACAATAAAAGGAAGAGTAAGTGATATATTTTGCGAAAGTACGGCTCTTTTTGTAGCTAATGTTTTTGTGTTAAAAGAAGATAAATTTTGCCCATTTAGTAGTACCGAACCTGTATACTTTTGCAATTCACCAGAGAGTATTTTTAACAAGGTAGATTTTCCTGCACCGTTTGGACCTACAATTGCCAGCAGTTCTCCTGGTTGTAGTTCAAAATTTATATCCTTAAGAAGCGATTTGTTTTTTATTTTATAGGAGATATTATTAGCTATTAGCATAGTTATAGTAGACTTAATTGTTTCTTTTCCTTTACGATAAGCCACACAAAAACGGGTGCTCCCATAATTGCAGTTAGAATGCCAATCGGCAATTCTGAAGGAATTACTAGTGTCCTGGCCAAAAGGTCGCTCAAAGTAAGTAGGATGCCACCAGATAAAGCAGAAGCGATAATGAGTGTTCTGTTGTCAGGTCCTAGCCAGAGACGAAGGATGTGTGGAATTACCAACCCTACAAAACCAATCATACCAGCAGTAGCGACAGATGCTCCAACAGACAAGGCGGAAAGTCCTATCAATATAAATTTCATTTTTTTTGTATTAATTCCCAGATAACCCGCCTCACTTTCACCAAGTGCAAAGGCATTCAGCGCTTTTGATAATTGGGGCAAAATAAATAGAGGAATCAAAACGAAAGGAAGCATTGCCAAAACAGTATTCCAACTTGCGCCACCCAAACTACCCATCATCCAAAAGGTAATATCTCTTAGTTGTTGATCGTTGGCTGTATAAGTGATAAATCCAGTAATAGCAGAACATACTGCATTGACTGCAATTCCTGCTAGTAGCATAGTTGCCACAATTGTTTTTCCTCCTGATTTTGAAAATTGATAAATTAATAAGGTAGTCATACAAGCACCAACAAAAGTGAGGATGTTCAAGGTGTAAAATCCAGAAATTGACGAAGTATATTGAATCGACTGTCCTGATAAAAATACAATACATACTACCGCAAACATGGCGGCTCCTGAAGTAATGCCCATAAGCCCTGGGTCGGCCAGTGGATTTCTGAAAAGCCCTTGCATTGAAAGTCCTGAAACAGATAATCCAGCTCCTATCAATACCGCCATAATTACTCTGGGTAGTCTTATCCATAGTAAAACATTGGTAGAAGGAGTGTCAATAGTTAAATCGTTTATCAATCCTATTTTACCAAGTAAAATTTTAAGTATGAGCAATGGTTCAATATACAAAGCACCACTGCCAGCACTGAGTAGTACAGCCAGCAATAGTGATATGGATAATAGAGTATAGACAAAATATTTTTTCTTAGTCATTGATTTTTAATAATTAAGTTTAGATGCCAATTCCGATACTGCATTCCCTACTCTTGGGCCAAATGAAGTAAGGTACTGTCCGTCCATTTCAATTACTTTTTTATTTTTTCC
>JANOTP010000006.1:0-2169 GCA_031416415.1 Cytophagales bacterium
AGATCGTTTTATGACAATCCAAGACAAAGACTATGTAGTCTATTCTGAAGATGGAGTGATGAGGGCTTCTATGGTTAGGATGGAAGCTGGGATTATAGTATTACAGGATTCCAAACATAGATATTCTCCTGAAAAATTCAAAAAGGAAATACTATGGGGAGTTATAGCGGGAGTGATTTTGGTTTAGTTTTAATAATAGACCTATATTTTTTTAAATCTTATAGGTCTATTATTAAAATTGTTCTTTTAATAATTCCTTTATGTCGCGTATCATTTGGTTTACTTCTGCCTTATTCGTGCCATCATAATAGCCACGTATAAATTTATTTTTATCTACCAGAACAAACATTTCAGTATGTACAAAACTACCTTCTTCTTGAAGATCTTCTTTATTAACGATACCATATTCTTGGTAAGCCATACGCTGAAGTTCCATCTTATCACCCGTTAGAAAAAGCCATTTTTTAGTATCCTCAACTCCTTTTGATTGAGCATAGTTAAAAAGTATAGAAACACTGTCTTCTTCAGGCTTGGAGGTATGAGAGAGAATCTTAAAATTGGGCTCATTTTTAAATTCTTTGTAAACATCTGACATTTCTGTGGTCATTATTTTGCAAATGCCAGGACATGTTGTGAAAATATAATCGGCTACATAAATGCATTCACCTATGTTTCCCTGATTAATTTTTTCTCCTTTTTGATTAATAAAATTAAAATTCCCAACTGTATGTTTTGGAGGAATATCAGAGTATAGGTATTCGTCACCATTTAAAGTAAAGGTATAATAAGGTAGTTTTCGGTAGGAATAATTTTGTTTGTACAGGACCCCACTAACTAAACCAACCAGTAATAAGAGCACAACAGCAATTAATAGTTTGTCTTTCTGTTTCATTTTAATAGTTTCTAATGATTGAATATAGTAATCATTTCTCAAATATAGATTCATTAAGTTATTATTTCATAAATATGAACTATAGTTATTGAATGCTAATGGATAAGTGATTTTAAATTTCACATAAAAAAACTACTCCACTATTTATAGTAGAGTAGTTTATGAAATAGAATCGTTAAAATTATTTTGTAGCTTTCAACTCCACTGAAATTTCAATGTCATCAGAAAGTACCATGTCTTTCATCGTAGACTTGTAAGCAACATCATATTTCTGGCGATTGAAAACTAATTTACCAGTTGCAGTTGCAGAAGCACTGTCAGCAACAATTACGATGTCAGTTATTTTTTCTTCGTTTGTTTTACCACGTAATGTAAGATCGCCAGTAGCAGTAGATCCTTCTACACTTTTCACAACAAATTTAGCTGTAGGAAAAGAATCCGAAGCAAAAAAATCTGGACCAGCAAGGTGACCAATAAGACCTTCTCTTGGATGCTCTTTTGAATAACCACTATCTAGTGGATTGATAGATTTTAAATCAATAGTGAAAGAACCACCTGCAAGAGAAGAACCTTTAACATCTAAAGAACCTTCAGTAAGTTTAACTGTACCAAAGTGAGAATACATTTTTACCATACTACCTTTCCAGTTTACAGTAGAGTTATCTACATTAACGGTGTAAGTAACGGTTGCTGCGCTGTCTACTGTTGTAGTTTCAGCTGGCTTATCAGTACCACAAGAATAAAGAGCTACAGAGGTAGCTAAAGCAAAAATTAAGTTTTTGAATTTCATAGTTTTAAGTCTTTTAATGTTTAAACATGTAAATGTTACTGCAAAAGTAAACAAAGCCGAGCTAAAAACAAATGTTTAAACATCTATTTTAGGTTATATTTTAATTAACTTATTTTTTTCTTAGAATTTTATAAATTTTTATTCCAAAAAGTATAAAAACAGTAAATAAGGATAAACCCATAAACCCCCATAAAAGGCTAATTGTATTTTTTAAAACGACCATAAAAATTATTCCTACCAATAAAATAGTCGCTATTTCGTTCCAAAGTCTCATCTGTTGCGAAGTAACAGTTGATTGATTGGATTGTTGGTTTTTAAATATTTTATGACAAAAAAAATGATACACATAAAGAAGGAGTACTAAACCAAGTTTTACCCATAGCCAAAAAGGTATACCATATTCAATTATTAATAAAGTACCCATTAAGGCTGTAATTAGTGCGGAAGGCCAAGTAATTCCATACCAAAGCCTTCTCTGCATTAGTTT
>JANOTP010000007.1:0-29497 GCA_031416415.1 Cytophagales bacterium
GGCTGCCCTGGCACTATTGATAATGATTTGTATGGTACAGATTTTACAATAGGGTATGATACCGCAGTTAATACATGCCTTGCAGCTATAGACAGAATTCGTGATACAGCAGATGCACACGAAAGAGCCTTCTTTATTGAAGTAATGGGTCGCGATACTGGTTATATAGCTATTAGGTCTGCTATAGGCGGTGGTGCAGAAATGGCGGTCATGCCTGAAAAAAAATTACCCTTAAAAGATATTATTGAAAAACTTAAATACGGAGTAAGCAATTCTAAATCTTCTCACATCGTAATAGTAGCTGAAGGCGACCAAGCTGGAAGAGCAACAGATCTTGCTGCAAGTGTTAAAAAAGAAATTCCACAATTAGATATTAAAGTTACCATACTGGGTCACGTTCAGAGAGGTGGCGCACCATCAGCTGCCGATCGCGTTTTGGCTAGCAGACTTGGACTTGGTGCCGTAGAAGGTCTCCTTAAAGGCAAATCCAACGTAATGGTTGGTGTCATCAATAGAACACTTGGGTACACTGATTTCAAAGATACCATCACAAAAAAGAAAGTTATCAATAGCGAACTTTCTAGAATGATAGAAATTCTAAACGGACGAAAATATAAAAGCGATAAACCTTTGAAAAAATAATGATTGCTGAGATTGACGACTCCCTTTTCCCAATTATTATTTTAAACATGCTTCCTGTAGAAATTTCTGACCATGGACTGGAGCAATACCTTCTTTTCCAAGAGAAGTTACTACAGGAAACAAACCAAAAATTACTTTTGATATATAATAATGAAAGTGCTCGTTTCCTGTCAGGTGATCAGTTTGTAAGGATTAGCAAATGGAGTAAATCTAAAGAAGCACTTTTTAAAGAAAACACACTAAGCACTTGTGTTGTTACTTCTTCTATCTTATCCAATCTTGTTATAAAATCTTTAAAAATTCTTTTGAAATCAACGTTCAAAGCGAAAGTATTCCAAAATGTAGATCAAGCTATTTATTGGTCTCAAGAACAACTTTCTCAAAATACAAAAACCTGCCTTGTTTAAAAGCAGGTTTTGATTATTATACGTTTCTCTAAATTAATCCCACTTTAATTCATCTGACGATTCAGATGTTACAGGAACTGAGCTTTCAAAATTTTCGTCATCAAACTTACTAAAATCTACCTCTGGCATCAATTCATTTTTGACGTGATTTATAGTTTCCTCTAACGCCTCAAAAAATTTCTTGAAGTCTTCTTTATATAGGAATATTTTATGTTTTTCATAAGTAAAACCGTCTTCTTTATACCTTTTCTTACTTTCAGTAATAGTTAGGTAATAATCATTAGAACGAGTTGATTTAACATCAAAGAAGTACGTTCTCTTTCCAGCTCTTACTCTTTTAGAGTAGATCTCTGCCTTTTCCATATCCTTATTCTCTTCCACAGTTCTTTATTTATTAAATTAAACTATGTGTAAAAGTAATTTAAAGATTTTAAAAAACAAAGAAAAGAGTAAAAAATATAACACGAAAATTACATCATGAAAACATCATTAAAACAATAGTCTTTATAGTTATTATATACGTAAAAATACGTACTAATTAGCCTAAAGTTGAATTTATAGATATTTAAAACACTTATATATAGTATTTTAAATAAATAACTATAACATTATTTATTTACCTTTTAAAAATATTTTTTTCTAAAAACACCTAAATAACACAACTATTTCGTTCAAAAAACCTACATAAATGATAATTGTTCGATGTATTTAGTGTTGTAATAACAAAATGACAACTGTCCTTATGTTGAAAGTAAATTAACCACTATTTTATTTTCATAGTAGTAAATAGAACTATACTATAAATTCATTTTGTAACGTATTCCTCCTATAATAAATTCCCGTTAACTATTTTTTTCGAAAAATAAGAATCCTAAAAATCCACCCCACATAATTTTAATTGTATATTGTTTAAAAATTGTACTGGTATCATGCAAAAAATATTTTTGTTAATTGGATCTTTAATAGGTGCTCTATCTGTAATGATAGGAGCATTTGGCGCACATGCACTCAAAAAATTACTTGCTGAAAATGGGAATACTGAGGTATTTGAAACAGCAGTAAAATATCAATTTTATCATGCCTTTGCATTACTTATCACAGGTGTTATAATGTTAAATATCAAGCATATATTCTTAGATTACGCTGGAATTTCTTTTATTATTGGTATACTAATTTTTTCTGGATCATTATACATTTTAAGCATAACTAATATTAAATGGCTAGGTGCTATCACTCCTATTGGTGGAGTATTTATGATCGTAGGATGGTTCTTCTTAGCATTTGCAATTGCCAAATCGTTATAAAACATGAAAATTAGACCTGCTGTCGTCGTTTTAGAAAATAATAGGATAATGCTTCTTCGTTATTCTTATGCTGAAAAAAATGTTTACCAATTTCCAGGAGGAAATACAGAAGACATTGAAACGTTAGAACAAACGCTGACTAGGGAACTTCAAGAAGAATTGAACCTTCCTATATCAGTAGGGAGGTTATTACTCTCTGCACAAGTAATTAATACACACAAAAAACAAGCTACCCTTCATTGCTTATTTGAAGGTACAATCCTCAATTCTTCCAAACCAATTATAAATGCTGCCGAAACATCTGCGCTAGAAGTGGTATGGATGGAAATTGACCAACTTTCTACCTTAAATTTATATCCATCAATAGGTGTTAAATTAATAGAAATAATTAAAAAAGGCACTTTTGAACATAATTATTTGGGGAAAATAGAACAACCTTGGTTCTAACTAAAAAACCAAGGTTGTTCTATGATAAGTAATGCTAGTAGTTAGTAGCTACTAATTTTCGTCCGATATAACTACCAAATAATCTTTTTCCGAAAGTTTGAATTTTTTATTCTTAGGTGGATTTAAAACTATTTCATAATTCCTTCCAATGGCATTTGCTACAGGTAAAATTATTTTATACCCAATCACCACTTCATTTCTTTGCTGACACAATAATAATAAGTCGGCAAAAGTATATTCTGCATTCGGAGTTTCTAGATAATTTGAAATAGGTTTAATATATATTTCTGCGCCAGCTTTAGATAAAAGACGTTCATATACATCAATCAACTCTGGTTGTTTGGCAAGCTGAGTAAGGAAAATTGAAATCAAACGATTGCTTAATAAGAAATCGCTAATGCCCATATGATTGAATAATTCAAGATTAGAAGTATCCTGTACTTCTGAAACAATTAACGGTCTTTTTTTAGTGGTTTCTTTAGCTAGTATTTTTTTAACCAACAACAATAATTTAATATTTGCCGAATCTACTTCATCGGTAGTATGCTCTGAATCGATAAAAGCAGTGAGTACTACCATCATATCGAAAGAACATAAATCTATTTTTTTTAAATACTTTTCATCTAACACTTCTATTCGCTCTACTTCCAGAGTGGCCTTTAAAGAATTCTTAAGTGCTTCCAAGATCTCTTCTTCAGGTTCAGAATTTTCAGAAAGTAAAAGTTTAAATCTAGAATTAGGGGTAATATATTTATCGTACTCTTGAATAATATTTCCCGTTTCAGAATTCCATCCTATCACTAAAATTGAGGTAAGTGAAGGAGTTAATTTATTAGGAACATACTTCAATACCGAAGGTTCTTGAACACGTTTAGTTTGATAAGAATACTTTGAGGAATCTGTCATTACCACAATCAATCGTTGATTTTCATTCAACACATCATCTGGAAGTGGGTTAATAACTAATCCTTTTTCAGGACATTTATAACCAATTACTACTCCATCAGGAAGGTGAAAAGAGATCTCTCCGAAGGCTATTTTACCTGCTGTATTTTTTATAAAATAAAGTTCCGAACCTTCAAATGAAAATAAAGTTTCATATACGCCTACCAAGCCATTAAACAATGAAGTCTGTACTAATAGTCGCGACAAAAAAGAATTAGCATCAATCTGTAACACTTTTTCATTAAGTATTGTGCTTATGATTTCCCTATTAGCACTTTCATACACCTCTGGAATAACCATAATAGGATGCTCCTTATTAATGGCTATGGACAGTGCATAACAGATTTTAATTACTTTAGTATCGGACTGGTCTTTTACGTCTATATCTGAAAAATTTTCACAAGAAGATAATACAATTATAGCTTTAGCAGTATCTACTGAAACCTTTTCTAACATTGCAGGTGAAGTAACTTTTCCTGTACGGGTAATAATTCTTAAATTTTTAGACTCTCTTACAGATAAATCAATGGCAGTATCAATTTCTTCTTTAGAAGTTTCTGATAAAATTACAATTGTGTGCTTTTCGTTTTCACTTGCTATGACAAACTCATTTAGAATATCGGTAAGCCTTGAGTTATTACCTATTATTAAATAATGCCCCTTCTCATATACATCCGTAGTTCCTTGTCTAAAAGTATTTAGCATTTTTTCCAAAGCAGCAGTAATCATAGCCACCAACATGGAAAATATTACTATTCCAGACATACCCGTTATAATTCCAGTAAATTTCAACCAAATTGATTTTTCAAGAAAATTCCCCATCGTACCCGAATCGGTTACTTCCATAAAAATATGAAATGAATTTTGCCAAAAATCTCCTTCTGTTGGTAGTTCAATATTTAAGGACCAAGCCATCAAATAACGAACCGCTAATAAAAAAAGCATGGTAGCGACCAATACGATACCCAAGGCATAAAACATGGATATACCACCTTTGCCTATAAACAATTCAATTTTGTACCAAGCTCGTTGTTTTATATTTTTTAAATTATTCATGGATACTATAATTAATAGGATTTGTAAAATTAGTTCCTAATAATAATAAAAAAATCAATGAATCCATAGTAAAGTTTCTCTATAGCATTTTTATAATCAATATACTATGATCTTTTTTCTAATATAACTTTGCTCGTTGCTCGCAACTATATAATATATACCAGGAGTTAACTTCGTATTTATTTCTTTGCTATGAAAAACTTCACCGTCTCTTTTAACCACCAACTTCTCATAAATTTGCTTACCTAATATATCAGTAAGTACTAATAATATTTTTTCATTACTATTATCTGAAATTGATATATAAAAATCCCCATCTACCGATGGATTAGGATATATAGTAACTCCCGTCATATCTGTACAACTAGATTTAATAATTTTGGAATAAGAACTAACACCATTAAAATCTACTTGACGAAGTCTAAAATAAGAGATCTCTTCTCCCGAAGATTCAGATAAATAAGAGTAACCAACATTAATTATAGTAGTTCCATTTCCACTTATTTTTTCGATTTCAGAAAACAACATATCTTCACCACTTCTTTCAACAAAAAAATGACTGTTGTTCATTTCTGTAGAAGTTACCCAAAATAATTTCACCTTATTATTGTCACTACAGGTAGCCGTAAAACTAATTAGCTCTACTGGAAGAACAACATTACACTCTGTAGAACCCACTATGGTCGCATAATTTGCGCAACTAGTATTTGAAGCACACCAAGACACTGTAATATTGCTCACCTGTCCACCACCACTTGTATCAAGGCAACCTACTAATAATAAAGTTCCGCTACCTGACGTATTTACATTCCCATTTGAAAGATACCAGTTTCCATCTACAACCATATCCCCATTTACAATTAAATCTCCATTATTTGAACTCGTAAAATCTGCTTTAACTTTTACATATCCAGTAGAATTGATTGTATTAGTTGATTTCATTATTGCAAAAAAGGAAACTATCAAAGTATCGCTTATTGATATACCAGGATAACTTCCTCCAGAACTTTGACCAATCTGGAGCGTGCGTGGTGTAATGTCTTCTTTAATTGAACCACCTACATTAATAGTTAACCCATTTAGTGATGTGTAATTTTGATTTAAAACTACATCATGACTTATAACCACCACATCGTTCGATGACGGTATATGACCACATGACCAAACAGTTGGATCTGACCAATTACCAATCTTGGTAGTAGTACAGGTTGCTGAATAAAGTTTGATATTGATACTAATTAAAATTAATAGAAGTAGAAGTTTTTTCATAGGAATAAGATTCTATCGTAGACGAATGTTTACAATAGGTATTAATACGCAAACTACTTAACACAGTTACTAATAGTATTTAAACGGATGTACTATTTCCCTTAAAAAAGACAAAAACAGAAAATAGATAAAATTTAAAATTCTATAAATCAATAAGATGAAATAAATTTAAAAAAATTAAATAAACAGAATTAAAAATAGTTAGGCAATAATTACGCTCAATGGGACCTTTTCAGGAGAATAGTACAAATTAAAACTGCCTGTTCGTAATTATTAAGCGCATTAGAAATAACAGATATGGTTTTCCTTTGTCTTCCCATCCCTTCTTGTTTACTTGAATTAAACACTACTTTTAGCTCTCCAGATTGTCCTGGACCTATAGGTTCTTCATTAAACTTAACTGAAGTACAAACACACGTGGTTTTAACAGCAGAAATTATAAGATTTTCATTCCCTGTGTTGGTAAATTTAAAAGTATAGCTGATAGAATCTCCATAATAAATATCTCCATAATCCTTAACTTTTTCATCAAAGGTGATTCTAGGACCTCTCTTGGCTAAAGTATCTTGAGCATTCAAAAGTCCTATCTGCGAGATCAGTATTAATACTAAGGCTATAATTGATATCCTATTCATGTTAATTCTATCGTTTTACTATCCTAAAGTAATATTTATTAAGGAGATTTAAAAACTATTTCAATTTCCTTGCCATACTATAACGAATATAATTAGTCAAAAGGTATTTTGTCCCTAATTACATTTATAAAAAAACCTTAGGCATTAGCAATAGAAGATATCGTCTATAACCTATTTAACTTCCAAAAAAACGTTCGTGAAAATTCACTAAAAATACTTCTTTTGTAGCCCTTGTCATAGCCGTATATAACCAGCGTAAAAAATCTATATTCAAATTCTCTTCTGTTAGATAACCTTGATCAACAAATACTGCATCCCATTGTCCACCCTGAGATTTATGACAGGTAAGCGCATAAGCAAACTTCACCTGTAAAGCTGTAAAATATTTATCTCCCTTCACTGCATCCAACCTAGCGCGCTTAGAAATAAGATCACCGTAATCTTTCCATACTTCATCAAACAATAATTTATTCTGTTCAGAACTTAGACTTGCGCTTTCTGAATAAAGCGTATCCATAAAAGCAACCGCTTCAAACTTTGGATGTTTTGGATAATCCAGCAATCGTAATTCTAGATGTACAAAACGAAATCCATGAATTTCTTCGTACTTTCTAACCTTCATTACTTCTACAAATTCTCCGTTGGCCAAAAAACCTGCAGGTGAATCATTGGGCAATGTGGTATAATTATTTTTCACCACCATCAACAAATCGCCAGCACTAATTTCGTCTTCTACGCTTTTAATCGTCTGTCGAATATAACGATTGTAACCTGTAGCAGATTTGTTGGACCTAGTAATAACGATGGTATTTTCTTCACCATATTTTTTATAAGCATACCGAAGACCCTCCTCCATTTTTTCACCCGTCATTCGGTAAATATCTTTGTAGCCTTTGGTTATAAATTCAATCTTAGTAGCCTTTTGCATGAGATGCTCTCGAAGCATTGTAGCGTTTCTCAAAATACCAGACTCTGTTTCTTGTCTTACTACTTCAGTCAATTCACACTCATAGAGATTTGAAAAAAATCTTGTTCGCAAGTATTCACCTTCTAATGCAGGACTCACCTCCAATTTTACAGGAGGCAACTGCGCAGTATCACCTACAAGAATAAGTTTGTTTGTCGTTTTCTCAAAAACATAATCGATAAGATCCGATAACATACCTTGCGAGGAAGATTCTGCCTGATCGGAAATCATTGAAGCCTCGTCTACTATAAAAAATGTTTTCGAAAGCGTATTCTTTTTTCTTTTAAACTTAAGCCCTCCATTTCCATCAGACTTTTCTTGTTGATATATTTGTCGGTGGATAGTAGAAGCACTTTTGCCGGAATAATTTGACATCACTTTTGCCGCCCTTCCTGTAGGAGCAATTAAAATACACGTATAGCCCAGAGAATCTAAAGTATGAACCAAGGCACTCAACAAAGTAGTTTTACCTGTTCCTGCATATCCGCGTAGTAGAAAAACAGGTCTTGGAGAAGTTTTATCTTCAATAAATTTATCAAGAATCCGGAATGCTTTTTCTTGACCTAACGTTGGACTAAATGCAAATTTTTTCCGGATAATTTCTGAAGGCAACAAATGATTAGTATTTAAAGTTATTATGTACGAAGTTAGTTAAAATTATAGTATTAAAATTATGAAAGAAGCAGTTGACACTATATATGGTAATCGAGTAAGAATCAGAATATGTGGAATCTTAATACAGGAGGATAAAATATTATTAATTAATCATAATGGTGTAGGAGAAAAAGGAAGTCTCTGGGCTCCTCCTGGTGGCGGTCTTGAATTTGGAGAATCCTCAGAACAAACACTTATTAGAGAATACAAAGAAGAGACTGGATTAGATATTGTCGTCAATGAATTTCTTTTTGTAAATGAATTTTTTGCTCCTCCCCTTCAAGCTATTGAATTGTTTTTTCAAGTAGGTATCTTAGGCGGAATTATATCAAAAGGCTTTGATCCTGAAATGACTGCCGACAAACAAATCATTCAAGAATTACGCTATTGGAAATTCGAAGATATCTTGCTTGAAAATCCCTTACTTTTTCATACAATAGTAAGGAATAGTAAAAACCCAAAAGATCTACTATCAAGAAGAGGGCATTTTACTCATTTCTAAGTTTCTTTCTTATAATGACGTTCAAATGAGGAATTGCTCGAAATCTTCATTTTTATAATAATTTTAGGTTAGACTAGCCTTTATTAACATCATGTGGATAAAAAACATTTTTATTAATCACTCTTATAAAATTTATGCAATTAAAATTTGTTAATTTTGTAAAAAATATAGTAATTAACTTAAAATTATTATACTTTACATAAGTAAAAGAATAGAGAAATCTATTAAATAAATGTGGATAATCTGTTAATTGGATGTCTACAATCTGTTAATATGTCGGAAAAACTTCATTACAGGCTTAATAAAAGAATCAAAGACGATACCTTTGATGTCGATAACATATCCCAATACAATCTTTTTATACAAATCAGTAATACAATGTTTAGAATATGTGTAACAGACACAGAAAGAAACCGTTGTTTACTCCTAGAAGATTATAAACTAGATGCCATTAATTTTCCTGAACAATTAATAACCCAACTTGAGCTTATTTACGATGACCACCATGTACTAAAAGCGGGTTATTGGAAATCAATCAAAGTAGCCATGAAGGGCATGAATTTTTCTTTGATTCCAAATTCACTGTTTGACAAAAATTATCTAAAAGAATACCTTTCGCTAAACTGCACCTTAAATACTGAACCTGAAGAAGGCTTTTATTATTATAGCCAGAAAAGTACAGATGCCGTAAATATATTTTCTGCCGATAAAAAAATTATTAGCTGGTTCACCAAAATGTACCCTTCTAAAAATGTACAAGTGGTACACCATACTGCACCACTTATTGAAGGAGTTATGTTTAATGGAAATGACCTTGCAGAAAGAACTATGTTTTTGCATGTAGAACAAAACTATCTTACCATTCTTGTAAAACATAAAAAGACATTAGAGTTTTGCAATACTTTTTATTTTAGTACTGCCGAAGACTTTATTTATTATGTGCTATTTGTTTTTGACCAACTAAATTTGAATCAAGAACAAACAGCTGTTACCGTCTGGGGAGAAGTTACACACGATTCACTTGTCTACAACAAACTTTTAAAATACATACGGGATGTCTCTTTTGGAGAAAAACCAAGCTCAATGAAATTTGGCTATTGGTTTGACGAGGTAATGGATCATAATTTTTTCGATCTTTACTCTATGCATTTATGCGAATAAAGATTTAAAAAATCAGAACCTTTTTAAATTAAAACACCCTACTAATTAATTTAAAAAAACTATCAATACTTTCTAATTTAAAACATCCTACTCCTACTAAGTTAAAATACACCAGCTATATGTTGGCGTTTAATAATTTTTACATTTTTTTTACTATCTTAACTTCATGAAAATTAAAAGTATCCTTGATAAACTTCATTTGGAGTCTACTTTAAACGACGAAGAGTATCACAAACTAAATCAACATTACAACTCAAAATTATTTTCCGTTCATTGGGAACTGAAAATAATTTTATACTTAGGGGTTATGCTCCTTAGCACTGGAGTAGGAATATTAATCTATCTCAATATCGATACCATAGGCCATACTGCCATTGTAACAATTATTGGATTAGCTTCTGCTGCTTGTTTTATATACTCTTATAAAAATAAAAAGCCATTTACTTGGCAAGAAGTTTCAAACGATCATCCTTTTGCCGATTATATATTGCTTCTCGGATGTCTTTTATTTCTAAGCTTTGAAGGTTACTTACAATTTCAATACGTAATTTTCGGAGAACATTATGGACTTGCAGCACTAATTCCTGCGGTACTATTCTTTTATATTGCTTATCGCTATGATCACAAAGGAATCTTATCGATGGCTATAACCGCCATTGGAAGCTGGTTAGGCCTTACCATAACTCCTTTGAATATGCTCGATCAAGATTTTGGAACGACGACTATTATTTATACAGGAATAATTTTAGGAGCAGTATTTACTTCTATCTCTTATGTAATAATAACAAAAAACTGGAAAAAACATTTCTCATTTACCTATTTCAATTTTGGAATGCAACTATTGTTTATTTCTACATTAGCTGGCATGTTTACAATTGAATACATTCAATTACTATTCTTCCCTCTTCTAGCAGCAATTTGTTACCTCGCCATTCGATATGCTAAAAAAGAAAACTCCTTTTATTTTCTTTTATTAGCAGTGGTATACGGCTATATAGGCTTAACTTATTTATTTTACCTCATCCTAGATTTCTTGAACGCCTTCTCGAATGCAGATATAGGAATATTTTATCTAGCACTTCTATATTTCAGTCTGTCGTGTGCAGGAATAATTTACTTTTTCTTCAACTATAAAAAAATATTACAATCTTAATATGATAGCATATTCCAAAACTCACTTAGACAATCTAGCTATTGTGCATGAAGCAAAAAAATGGCATCATAATACATTAATAACCGATCAAAAATACCAAGAAATTATAACGAACCATAAGCATCCGTTTTATAGCCCTAATTTCTTTGTACGAATTGGTCTATTTGTTTTTACATTGATATGTGCTTCCGCTGCTAATGGCCTAATAATGGCAATGACAGGAATTATCGATAACAATGGAGAAACAGGAATTGCAATACGTTTATTTGTGCACGGATCACTAATGCTATTTGCGTTAGAATTTCTTATTAAAGAAAAAAATATATTTAAGTCGGGTATTGACGATGCTTTGCTATATATGATACTCGGATATTTTATAACTGGTATATCCTTTATATTTTCTAGCTACGAATTAGATGAAATAAATTCATTACTTTTAATTTCAATTGTTACATTACCCATACTAATCGCTGCCACTATACGATATTCTGACAGAATGGTCGCTGCGTCGGTATTTATTTGTATGTTATTTATTATATTTTTAGTAATGAATAAAATTAGCGAATCCACTAAATTATTTCTACCCTTTGTTGCAATGATCACTGCTTCGATTACTTATTTTCTATCTATAAAATATAGAAAAAAAGATTCCCTTCGCTACTGGGATAATTCGTTATGGATTATAGAAATACTATCTTTACTACTCTTCTATTTGGCTGGAAATTATTATATAGTGCGTACGCTAACCGAAGAACTTATAGGTATATATATAAACGAAGGAGAAGATATTCCAATGGCTTATTTCTTTTATGCCTTTACTGCACTAATTCCTCTAGTATATATTTTTATTGGGTTAAAAAATAAAAATAAAATTCTACTACGCACAGGGCTACTTTTAATTGCCGCTTCTGTGATCACATTCAAATATTATTTTAGTCTAGGTCATCATGAAATTACCATGACAATAGGAGGTAGTATTATGCTTGCCTTAGCTTGGTTCTCTATCAATTATTTAAAAACACCAAAACACGGAATCACCTATACAAAAGATACAGACGAAAATATTTTGGGAAATTTTGATTCAGAAACATTAGTGCTGGCTCAAACTTTTGGAGGAACTCATCACGTACAAGGAGACAATAATCCTGAAATGGGTGGTGGTAAATTTGGTGGTGGTGGAGCTGATAGTAGCTTTTAATGTAATAAAGAACCATAGGAAAATTGTGCACAGTGTGTGTTACATAATAAATAGTTTGAGCAGGAGTTCTCTTACTTAGTCATTCTTGCTCAACCTATTTACTTTTTGCCATGGCTTGTGTCTCAGAAGACATTGCTGTTGCGAAGCACTAAACTTTACACCTACTTCTCTCCCATCAAAAACATTGTCGTTACTGGATACTCCATTGGCTCTGGTCTTCCATTGGTAATACTGTAAAGATCTGCTTTTCCTTTAAATCTATTTTCAACAATCCATGGGTTTACAAAAACTACGGAGTGTGAATTTATTTTAAATCCAACTTTTTCCATTTCAAATTTCCAATCGTTAAAAGACCAAAAACAAAAACGTTCGTGCATTTCACTTTGCCAATTATCAGTATAATCTTTTTTGGTAATAAATTCCGTAGCATCTTGAAGACGCATTTTAAAATAGTCTATGCCATCAATTGACACTTCTTCAAACTTCCATACATAGCCTTCCTTTTTTCTAAAATCCAATACAAATCTCTTAAATCGACCATGAGTGGAAAGCCCATTTAGATAATCCATTAATTGATTTCTATCAGAAAATTCTTTTTCAAAATCTTCGTTTCGACCATCCGCTCTGTTTAATTTCATTAAAACAATTTCTTCTTTATTTTCAGGACCCACTACATCACGATTTATCCATACTCCACCAGGCACCATCTCATCATAACGATTTTTGATAAATTTCAATAAATCTTCTCTACTTCCATACGATTCTATTTCATGTGTCAAAGAGGAAGTGAAAATCGTATTCATAGATTTTGGTTCAAACACTAAACCCGTCACCGCATTTTTTTGTGCAAAAAACACACAAGGATTTACGAATTCTCCATTATGCCTTCGCTGCTGACAAACGTCAAATAAATGACGAGAAACTTCTATACCATAAAAATCAGATTCGCGAAGTGCTTCATCTTTGCAAGCATATTTTATCCAAGAACCCACCGCACAACCTATATCGCCAATCCGTCCTGGCTTAATGTAATGAGCCGTATCTTTATACTTCATCTCCGCTATGTCGTCCATCTGGCGTACATAACTGTTATAATCACGAGTTTCGGTAATATCACCATCTTCTCCTACAATTTTATCGTTGAATAACATTCTAACTTTTTCTCCTAACCGATATCGACTCCATATAGTATAAGATGAAGTATGCATTTTATCCAATACAAACATGTCTTTCCGCCAGTCTTCATTGCCCTTAGCAATATACTCTACCAGATCCCAAGGTTGGGACTCGGAAACTTTCCATGTAGTTATATCTTCTAATTCAGCAGGTAAAATTCTATAGCCATTTTTTTCATACATAGTAAGAACAGGTGTCGAACAAACTACCAATGTATTTGATGGACTCAAGTCAAAGAGACCATCACCCTCATGTTCTATCCTTTTTATAGTATACGAAGCAAAATCTTCTACCTTACCTACATCATCAATGCCATAAACATAAAAAGGAATATCAATATCTCTACAAAAATCTTGAATGGCTAAGGCTCTTGTATAAAAAGGTAAAGGATTTCTTCTGGTATTTGAATGATTGGCAGAAGTAACAGCAAAAATTATAGCATCAATTTTTTCATCCTTTTCAAATACAGTTCCATGTACATCTTTCATTCCCTTTATACCTGCTTGTACAAGCCTATATAAATATTTAAATTGAAAATCTGTAAGAATATGATGTCGGCCAGGAATTAATATATACATTTCTTTAGTGTTAAATTAGTTGAAAATATATTTTTGAACAGTAATAAATATCATAGGATAATCATGTAAGTAAGATCTTCCAATAACAGGCAAAGCTATACCAATATCTAATCTGCTAGTGGAGTTGAAAATAAATTGAACAGAGGTTCTCAGTTCAGTATAATGATTTGCCACAAAACCATTATACGTATATAGAGCTCCTGATTTTTGCAAAAACGAATAATCATAAGGAACTCCATCATAATATATTTTTGCTGCCGAATACTGTCTATTAATAAATTCAGTATATAAATTAATGTTTACGTCTTTATAACTGTTATAAGAACGAGGATAAATTCTGTACCCAAAAGACACGTTATACATGAAAACATCACCAGATTTAAATGTTATTTTATTGTATTCATTTTGCTGCTCATAAGGTAAACTTTTAATAAATCCGCCTGTAAAAGAAGCCGCAAAACGTTTATACAATTTTGTAAAAATGAGACCTCCTCCGTATCCCGAATTATCTGTCATCAAATTTGATTCACCTTCTGTATGAGCAACAAAAGATTTTGTTAGTTCTGAATAGACGGCAATTCGAAAATGTTTTTGTTCGCTATCTATAGTGATAATCCTATACTTAGCATATCCATGAATTCCTTCTGTAAGAAATGGGAAAGAAGGGTAATTTACTTTATGATGATTGAGTATATAATTCGTAAAGTCACTTGGGATTCTTTTAAGATGATGATTAGAAGCACCAATCATACCCATAACAGTGAGTCTTTTACTTATACCATACATAATACGAAAGCCTGTATAATAACGCCCTCGGCCATTTATATCCTTGTACATTTCATTAATCTGTCGAAATCCATATACCCCCTTTGGCATTGTACTTGCTGACTCGGTAGTAGGAAATAATTCCTGTGAAAAAAGCAATCCCGTTTTACAAAAAAAGACTATTGACCACGCAACAACGTAACGTAATATACATTTTCCTTTTTCCCATTTTTTTGGATGTCTTTTTTTATCCATTCGGCCCAACTTGCATATTCTTTTTTTGAAAGTAACCTTTTATTTAAAAAGATAACAGTCGCTAAACCCTTAATTATAGTTTCCTCTACTTTTATAAAATGAAACTCATCTTCTCCTATACTAAAGATAGCAAAATCCTTTAATGAAATTTCAGGAAAATTATAGTTAGCATAAATATAACGTACCGAAAATCCAGAATTATAAACTTTATTTGCTATTTCATGAATAGAAACCTTTTTATTTTCTCTTAAAAAAATAACGGCAGTACCCTCATTCAAGTTCATTTTCACTTCACTTACAAAAGATAACTGAAGAATAGCCTTTTCTACGCTCATAGCACACATAGAACAAGTAAAGCCATCTATCCCAACTTCAACACTGACAAATTGCGCATTTGCTTTAAATTGAGTAAAAAACAATAGCACAACAACATAAAAAAACCTGCTCATATACCCTAAGATACAAAGCAGGTTTAAAGATTACAATTTTTTATTTTATAAAATTTCCTATTGAAGTTTATTTAACACTTTATCGTATTCTAATTTTGATGAAACATATTCGTATAAAGCATTAAAATAACCTACTTGTGAATCTAAAAGTGTATTTCTAGAATCTATTACATCTTTATAAGTAATCAAGCCTTCGTTATAACGTATCTGTGTAGTATTGAGCAAAGCCTCTGCTGATTCAATATTATTTTTACGTATCTCAATTGTTGACAATGCATTTACAACGTTAATTCGTGCATTCTGAACTTCGTAGGAAAATTGTTTTTCAAAAGCCTTAATTTCATTTTCCTTTTTTTGAAGCGTTATTTTAGTTTCTTGAGTTTGCACATGTTTTAAGGTCCCATCAAATATAGGAACTGCAATTTTTAAGCCCATATAAGAAACACCATACCATGAATTGGAAAACAAATCAAATTTTGGACGAAACGATTGAGCTCCAGCATACCCATATAGACTTACTGTTGGCAAATAAGCAAGCTTAGATTTTCGAACATTTATAAGCTCTTGGGCCTCTTGAAATTTAAGGGTTTTATATTCAGGTCTACTTGTAGCTCCTTCAAGGCCATAAGTAGGTTCTTGAATTATAGTAGATAAATTTTTTAATAATAATGTATCCGATAAATTAATCAATGAATCCGAAGGAAAGCCCATTTGATATTTGAGCATAAATATACTTTGCGCATATAGCTGTTGAGCTCGTTTTAATTCTGGTTCTTGATTTTCGTAATTGAGTTTTGCTCTCGTCACATCCAACTCCTGTAGTTGCTGATTTTCATACAAAGAACGGGTATCGTCGTATATTTTTTTATTTTTACTAAGATTGCTTTTTGCTAATTCAATTCTCTCTTTCGATAATAACGCAGAATAATAAGCTCTGTTTACATTCAAAATAATATTATTTTCTTGAATTTTTTTATTGTTTTGTACTACCTCACTTGCCATCTTTTGAGATTTCAAAGAAGGGTAAAAAGTAGGATCATATAAAGTCCAAGTAGCATCCAAAGCTGCTGTACCATTGTATTTTTGACCAAACTGAACAGCCCTATAAGAATCTGCAGGTCCTCCAAATGCTGTAGCGGGGATAACTGACGTGGGCAATACAAAATTATCACGCACATCAAAAATACCTTTTATCTGAGGAAACAAGGTAGTATATGCCTCGCTTATCTTTTTTTCAGCCAATTGCCGATCTAACTCTATGTTTTTTAAGGTCTCTTGATTCTTTAAAGCATATTCTATACTTTCCTTAAGCGAAAAGTACTGCCCTTGAACATTTATCAAAACAGATAGATAAATTAAAATCGTTACTAAAATAGTTTTCATATAGTTTGCTCTATAATTAATTTCTAAATACAGATGCTGGTTCTGCTTTTGTAATACGACGTATTGCAAACAAAGCACCAGTCATAGATACCACAAGAATTACTGTTAAAAAAATAAGTCTTGTTGTAGGTGTAAAATTAAATATTGTTCCTGCTTTACTTATTCCAAATCGAAACATTTCCACAAAAAAAGTTCCAATCAAAAATCCGACTCCAGCAATTATTAAAGTCTGAGTAATTATAAGTTTTCGTAGATAATTATTATTAGCTCCAATCGCTTTCATTGTTGCATAATCTTTTAATCGATCTATAGCACTAGAATAGAGGGAAAGACCCACAATTACAAAACCAATTATTACAGCAAAGAAAACTTGAGTATAGGTAGAAATTGCAATACCGCTCGATCCTAGAATAGTTGTTTGCGTTGCTTGCGCAAAATCTTTTGGCAACCAGGCTTTCACTCCAAAAATTCTTTTGTTGATTTCATCACGAACTTTTACAGAATCAGCCCCAGGTTTCAATTTTAAAAGAAAAGCACTCGCCTTATTGGATGAAATTTTTCCTAAAAATCTTGCACGTTCTATTGTAGTAAAAACAAATACTGGTCCAAATCCACGAACCCCTTTAGTGATGGCTGCATTATAAACACGTTTTCCTGAAATTTCAAAAAAATCACCTTTTACTACATTACCCATATTTTTTCGATCAAAATATTCTGTAGTCACAGCTCCATCAGGAAACAGATCAGAAGTAGTTCCCTCTGCTAAATTCCACGGACCACCAACGAATTCAGGCGCTTGAGAGCCAATTATCGTAACTCCGAAAGTTTTTCCATTTTGAAATCTTGCTGAACTACCTGCTATTACTACTGGGTAAGCTTTTTCCACACCTTCAAGAGATTCTATTTCTCTTCCAATTCTCATATCAATTTGACCAAGAGCATTTACATTGGTGGTATAAGGATCTACTACCCACATATCCGTTTTTGTATTATCAGCCAACGATCTCATAGCGTTAGTAAGAAATGTAAAAACGCCTACTTGCTGACCAATTAAATAAGTGGCGATCACGACACCTACCAAAGCTCCTATTAGCTTAGGTTTGTCATACACCATAAAACGATAGGCTATTTTCAACATACCAATTAATTTTTAAGAATTACACACTCTACCCTTGATCCGTAAAGCAAATTTTCTGCCTTCAAAAGCCGCACACGAACTTCTCTTACTCTTCGGTCTTCCATATCACTACTAACATCAGCAAATAAAGATTTCTTCTTTAAATAGGGGGCTGCAAATATAATTTCTCCTTCTGCCAATTTTTCTATTTGACCCGCATACCGCACATAAGCTTTATCTCCTACCTTAACTTTATCCGCAAATAATTCATCTACTTCACATACAACGGATACAGGACAAGTCGGAGCAAAATCTGCAATACTAATCAAAGCCTGAATAGAAGAGCCCGGAGTTACATCCATCATAAGAATAACACCATCAGAAGGGGCTTTAATATACCTCCTTTGTAGTTGTACTGAACTTACTACCGATTGTTGTGAGATTTCTTGTTGCTGATTTTTATAAGTATTGACAACAGACACAAGACGTTCTACTTCATTTTCAGCTGTTTTAAAATCAGTGCTAGCATTATCTAAATTTTGTTTAGTCTCTGCACCTTTATCAAAACTATTCTTTAACCTTTCTAATCGTATTTTAAAATTTTCCATTTTTATTTTAGCACCTTCTAAATTAGCTTTCGCAGAAAGTATATCAGAAGATTTTGTTACAATTTGGCTACTATTAACAGCCAATTGAGCACGTTCTAATTCATTTGTAAGTTCAATTATAATATCACCCTTTTTTACTGAATCACCGGCTTGAAAATATACGTTCTTAACGATTCCACTTACCTCCGAACCTAATTTGATAATTTTATATTCAGGTTCTATCCTTCCAATAGAAACAATAATTTCAGGAGCATTCTGAGAAGAGGATATAGAAACAGAATCGTTTTTCACAACCTCTTCTTTTTTCCCACCACAACTTACCATAGCAACTATGAGCATGCTATAAGAAATTACTTGTATTGATTTTAACATTGTAGTCATATTTATAAATTATTAATGTAAGTCAGTTGATAAACGATCTGTTACTCTTCCATTTTCAACATATATTGTTTTATCTGCATATTCTTTTAGTCTGGGATCATGTGTTACCACAGCCACTGCTTTACCTTGTTGAGAAAGTTTTTTTAATTCTTCCATCACCGTAACCATTGATTTTGCATCAAGCGAAGCTGTTGGTTCATCACACAATAATAAAGAAGGATTAGTAACAAGTGCCCGTGCAATAGCTACTCGCTGCTGTTGACCACCCGACAATTGTTTGGATTTAAAATTGGCTCTATCGGCAAGTCCTACACCTTCTAGCGCAATTAAAGCTCTTTTCTTAGCTTCCCCCGCAGAAACATTTTGTAATTTCAAAGGGAACATCACATTTTCCAACGCAGTAAGGGGTGCTACCAAATTGAAATTCTGAAAAACAAAGCCTATGGAATTTAATCTAACTTTCGCCAATTGTAATTCATTTAACCCTGTTGTATTTATATCTTCTACTATCACCTTACCTGTACTTGGGTAAATAACACAACCCAATAAAGACAACAACGTAGTCTTACCAGATCCAGAAGGCCCTATAATCAAGACTAGTTCTCCACTTTTAAACTCCAATGTAGTTTCATGAAGTGCTGTTATCTCAGCATCACCGCTTTTATAGCGCTTAGAAGCCGTCTCAACCCTAGCTACAACTTTATTTGTGTTTATACTCATTGTTTACTTTGTAAAGTCACAATTCAAAACTAATACATAATTGTAATAATAAAAATATATTTAATACATTTTTGTATTAAATATAAAAATGTTATTTTTGTATAAGAATAACCTAAATATGTCCTATAATAAAATAACGGCGTTAATTAATAAATGGGGAGAGTATGAAAAACTACATCCTAATCCAGAATTTTCCGATTTTGGAATTTGGCTTTCTAAACAAGATAAAGATCCCACACCTGCCAATACTTTTTTTGAAAAACAGGACCATCATACAAGTAAATGGAATTCAAATGAAGACGGCTTAAAACATCATAACCGAATAAAAAATGATGATGTTCAAATTGGTATGCTTATCGGAAGACTTGCAAAATATGGACGTTTGTATGCAAAAAAAACACTTCATTCTTTAAGTCTAAATTTAGACGAATTTACTTTCTTGGCAGCCATATTGCACATGGAGAACCCCAAAAAATCAGATGTAATTATTGTAAATCTTTTTGAACCTACCTCCGGCACTGAAATATTAAGAAGACTTATAAAGCTCAACTATGTTAAAGAGTCCACCAACAAAGAGGATAAACGTTCAAAACTATTAAAACTTACCGCACTTGGTGAAAAAACAATTTTTAAAGCATTTAAGGAGATGAGCAAAGTAGGAATATTAGTGACTGCAAATCTCAACGAAAAACAAAAAAAAGAAGCTATTTCAATTATGAATTATCTTAATGATTTTCATGTCAATTTATATTTAAATCATAAAGAGGATAGCGTTGAAGCGTTAATTGAAAAATACATAGAAACATAAGAAAACAGTAAACACAAAGAGCAAAGATAGGGATGAAATAGTTTAATAATTCTAGCATAAATTACATCAACATTCATTATATTTTTATCACCTCCATGAAATAATAAGTACACAAAAAATAAATGTGTAAGAAAAAATTCCTCAAGGATAAATTTTTATTTTATTCTAACCTTTCCCATCTTGGGTGCTTGAATTACAGAAATAGTATCTTTCTTTTCTATTTGAGTTGGTTCTCCCATCACATCTACATCGCCTACAATTGGAGGATGAGAAGATCTTCCACAGCTCGACAGGAAAGCTAGCACTGTAAGACCAAACAATAATAAAGTTTTTAAATATTTTTGATGAAAATTCAATTCGACTTTATTAGTTAATATCTTCCAAAATCTTCTTGTTTCAACTTTTTGAGAGCTTAGTTGAATAGGGTTAAAACGCCCACAAGTTTTCTTTTCAATAGTGTTTTTGAAATATTCCTTTATTTCTAGTTCATTCATTTGGGTGAAATCAACCACAGTGAGCTTACACTCACCACAGAATCTACCCTTCTGATTAGGAATCATTTCCTGCCAATTGGCCGAACAAGGAGTTTTAATTGATACGTTTAGGTTGGATTTCATGCTCATAACTATTTGATATTTATCTATAGAGTACAAAAAAACCTTAATTCCATAAAAACTTTAAAATAAACTGTTTTTTACCTCATCTCTTATTTACTACCGTTCGTCGAGAATTGGCCACCATTTAACTAATATTATTCCTTTTTTTGATTACCTGACGTTTATTATTATAGATAATCACTTAAAATAAAGCAATATGAAAACGATAACTTCTTCTCTTTTAATAGCAATTACACTAGTAAGTACTATCATTTTCGGTCAAACCGCTTTAAAACAATTAAGCGCAGATGAATCTTTTCAAACTGCTAGTTTATTAGCTCATGGAGGAGGAAATTACAAAACAGTAAAAAGACATAAAGTATATCTTGCTATCAATAATAATAATACTCACTCCAATTCTATTTAGGTATAAAAAACCTCCCATAATAGGCTTATAAAGTATATTAGCCTAAACAAAAAAGCTAATAAGTAGAAAAAACTAAAATAAATAATATACTTACCCTTCTATTATTTTTTCATATTCTCAGGAGTAAATACCTTCTTCAATAACTCACTCGCTCTTGCTGCTGGATTTTCACGAATGTTGGTTTCCTCTTGCTGCACAAGCACAAACAATCCATCCACCGCTTTGTTCGTTACATAATCATTTAAATCTGGATTTATCTTTTCTATAAATGGGATTTTATTGTAGGTAGAAATAATCTCAGTATAATACTTTGTAGCATTTACTTTTTCAAGTGAATTTTTAATCACTGGTTTAAAAGAAGTATAGAGCTGAGTACCTGTAGCAGTTTTAAGATATTTTGTTGCCGCATCATTATCTCCTTTTAAAATATTCCAAGCATCCTGAATCGTCATAGAAGTGATGGCAGATACAAAAATGGGTTTTGCTTCCTTGGCGGCATCTTCTGCTCCTCTATTCATAGTCAACATAAAATCGTCCATGAGCTTATTCATTCCCAAGCTTCTGAGCCGCTGATCGACCTTTACCATTTCTGGGGGCATTAAAATTTTCAATAAATTATTTTTCAAATACCCATCTGTCTGGGATGCTTGTGCAGTTCCTTTAGAAACTCCTTGAATTAAAGCTTCCTTCAATCCTTTACCAACTTCTTCCGTCGTTAAACCGCCACCATTTGCTAAAACTCCTCCCACTGTATTAACTGTATTATTAATTTGAGTGGTAGTACAATTAAAAAGTGTCCCAATAAATAAAAGTGTTATTAATAATCTTGATTTCATATAGGTAGTAGCTAAATTCAACTTCAATATACTATTATTCAATATAACCTCTATAATAATAACAGTTGTTTAAAATTGTTATGAAATAATCATTTGTCAGGGAGTTTTTTTATGAATTTGCATTTTAAGGCTTATTTTTTAATCAATATGTTAAAATTTAGGTATGCAATTTGAAATGATAGTACAAATTTAATTAGGACAATTTCTTATTATTAATTTAACTAAACCAATAATATAACATTTCTTTGATTTTTTATATCTTTGAAATGTTATATGTTTTTTGAAATATAAGCTACTAAAAATACAATTTACGGCATATTTATTGTACTAAAACAATATTTATATATAACTTTATCTGAATCTGTTAAAATATATGCAATTGTACTTTACATTACCGTTGGACTTAACCACCTTTGTAAGGAAATAAGAAAAATACAAAAAAGATGAAAACGAAAAGCGGAATTTACAGGATGACCAAAGCGGCCATTATCCTGATCCTGGTAATGACAGTTCAAACTAGTTTTGGACAACTATTTGGTTTATATAACCAACAATCAAAGAAAAAATCTTTGCGAAGAACTTACAAATGCGAAAATGTTGGAGTACAGAAAGTAAAACATATCCAAGGACGTGGTAAAGAAGTAAGAGCTATTCCAACAATTACAAGGTCAAATGAAATCATAATGGCTTCACTTTCTGAAACAACTCCAGAATTAACAAAACCTGTCATTCAGCTTGAAGAGACTATTAAACCAGAGGAAACAAAAAAAGCAGAAATAAAAGATACCATTAGTGAAAAAACAATGCGACTCTTGCCTCTGCCCGTTTATTTCCGTTATGATTCTTATCGCCTAGACATTATTGACCTTACGCAAATTGCATTAGCTGTAACCTATGTAAAAGAAGGAAACTCGGTAACACTTGTTGGACATACAGACAATTGGGGTAGTGAAAAATATAACGCGTTACTTTCTGACAAACGTGCAAATATAATTAGAGACATAATGATAGAATTGGGATGTAAACCAGAATTGATTGTTGCAAGAGGTGAAGGTGAAAAATATCCAGCCAATACAAATGAGCACCATGAAGGAAGACAGAGCAACAGAAGAGTGGAATTTATTATTGCCTTAAATATAAAATAATTCCCCACCGTTGAAAGAGTTTTCTCTGACAACACTTTTATAAGTAGTCGTATATATTATTTACTACTAACTAAAAAAACACCCAGCACTATATATGTTGGGTGTTTTTTTGGTTTAAATATATTTCTAGCTAAATAAAACTGTTACACAAAAATATAATTACTATCTTTAGTAAAGAAAATTAAACTATCATTCCTTATGAAAAATGTATTTCTATCGTTCACACTTTTTTTATTTTCCACTCTAGCAATCGCTCAATCTCCAATGACTGCAGACCAGAAGGCAGAGGAAGCAGTTACTAAACTAAAAACAGAACTTACGCTTACAGACGAACAGATTCCTAAAGTAAAGGCCATCACAATAGACCGTATCACTAAAATAACTGCCGCAAAAAAGAAAAATGGTGCAGACAAACCGCGTATGCAATCGGACAGTAATCGAATTTTTTCAGAATGGGAAACTCAATTGAAAGGTATAGTGACTGATGAGCAGTATTCAAAATACTTAGCTTCTAAAAACAAATAATTTCTGTCAATCTAAAAAAGATACTAGAAAAAATAATAGGAACGCTTTGCCTTAAAGACCAAAACGTTCCTATTTAATAACTAACAAACTTCCCCTTCAAGGTTATCGGCTATAACAAAATTCTTAATTAGTAAACAAACGTCTGAATGGCATGTGGTAAAATAATTTCTTCTATTGCTTTTGACCCCACATATAATTTAAACTTGATCGTTTCAGCACTTTGATTCATGATTACCGTTGCCATCGTACCATCGTCATTCAAAAAAGACGTCGCCAACAAATGACTTTTACTGGTTGTCGTACTTACTCTTTTTGCATTTGGACGAATGAATTTTGAGAAGTGTCCAATATAATAATAAGTTGGTGTGTAGATCAATTCACCCGATCTAGTATCAGCATGAATAGGTGAAAAGCAATAATTGCCTACATGATTGGGACCACCTTTTTCATCTAACAAAACATTCCAAAACGTCCAGCCTACAGTACCATTGTTAAAATCATTAATCATAGAGTGTCCAAATTTTTCTGCATTTGGCCATGACTGATAACCAAGCGTATCGAATTTGTCTACACAGCCTTCGGTAAACAATAGATTTTTTGTAGGATACGATTCTTGTACGTTATGAATATTATCGTACATCGGCTTTCCTCCTGACCATGGCTCGTACCAGTGAAACCCTATACCCCAGGCATACTTAGCAGCTTCCGGATCGTCAAAAATAGTATTTGCTCTTTGATTTATTAAATCTCTGTTATGATCCCAAACTATTATTTTCTTATTTCCATATCCTTCTTTTTCCATTGTGGGACCTAAGTGCATTTTAAGAAAATCTCTTTCTTCTTCTGCTGTAAAAATACAAGACTCCCACGGTTGTATGGCCATTGGCTCGTTTTGAATGGTAATACCCCAAACAGGAATATTTTCTGCTTCGTATGCTTTAATAAATTTTGTAAAATAAAGTGCCCAAGAGGCATTGTACTCTTTCAATAATTTTCCACCCTTCAACATATTGTTGTTGTCTTTCATATAAGCGGGAGGACTCCAAGGACTAGCATACAACAATAATTTTCCACCAGCAGCAGCTATAGATTTTTTAATCAATGGTAATCTAAATTGCTTGTCGTGATCGAGAGAGAAAGTCTTTAACTCTTTGTCTTTATCCGTTACATATACATAACTTCCGCTGCTAAAATCACAACTATGTATATTAGTTCTTGCTAACGAATACCCAATACCTTCATTTTTATCATAACATGCTTTCAAGAACTCTTGCTGCTTTGCTTCGGGCAATTTTGCAAAAACCTCTGCAGAGGCATCTGTTATAGCCCCTCCAATCCCTAACATAGTTTGAAATTGTACTCTAGGATTGACAAATACCGAAACTTCTGATTCCAATGGCTGACCAGCATTCTCAAAAACTTTTTTACCAGTTTTGCTTAATCTAAGATTAGAACTATCGGCAGTTGTATAAATTAATACTTCTTTCCCCTCTGTAGAAAACTCTTTTTGCACTGTTTTCTCCTCTTTCTTGGTAGTACAACCTAATACCAACAGGGCTGAAACTAAAATTGCCAAATTATTTTTCATTATTCTTTAATTCTATTTTTTTATAATTAGTTACATAATTTATTTTCCTTATTCAAACAATACATCATCTATCCAAATAGAAAATGATTCACCGTTGCCTCCTGAGTAAATCACAAAGCCAGAACGAATACATCTAAGATCAACTTTTGAAATATCAATCTCATACTTTTTCCATTCTGTAGTAAGCGTTATTTTTATTGATTTTTTATCCGTATCGTAATAAGGTTTACCTTTATCAATAAGACCATAGCCAAACGTTCCTAATACATTATCGGAACTAGCTTTTGCCCAGAAAGAAAACTTTTTAGCACCGGTTACATTGTATCCACCTGGCTTATCACCCCAGTCGTCTGGAGGGTCTACTAAACCAATACCAAACCAACCCGCAGTGTGGTCGTAGGATATTTTCATCGAAGACATTCCTGAATGCACTCTTTCTTTGTGTTGGAGATCTACTTTCAAATATTGCATATCACCCATGTAGGCCGTTGCAAAATAGGGATCATTTTTCCCGTCTTTATAAACATAAAAAGGAAGATCTGTTTTTGCTCCTGGTATAAAGGTGGAAATAGTTCTTCCATTTAAAATAATGAACGATGTTTGAGCAATTCCTAAATTGTGATAACTATCTTTTGCAAACGCATATACTTTTATAAGACCGGTTTCGTCGGGTAATAAAATTTCAAAACCATCTTTTAAATTTCCACGGTGCTCCAGTTTATTGATTTGATCTTTTCTTGCACGACTTCCTGTGCGCTGGTTATAATGAAAACTAATGGTTAAAGAATCATTCTCTAAATCTTTTACAGCAAGTTTTACAGGTACCCAAGTGCCTGTTGGGAAAGTAGTGTCAGGAAGTACAAAGCTGGTAATAGCAGGAATATTATTAATAGGTTTTTTTCCTGTGAAGGCTTCTCTCGTTGCCCAATAAGCAGGGCGGAAATTATTGTTGTAATAAAATAATAACCAAACCGCTCCAAAATTATGACCACGTTCATAGTGAAAAACATAAACCCCTAAACAAGCTGGTTTTGATTTTATCCAATCGTTGTATCCCTTTGCAATCACATCGTATTTCTGCTGATCGCCGGGTTCTACCTTCAATCCGTTTTTATCTTCTTTTGCTTCCCACTCTCCATTTACACCGTATTCAGTAATTACATACGGTTTATCAATACCTTCTTTTTTAAATTCATCTGGTAATTGATTGGCTCCTCCGCCATAAACATTTATACCATAAATATCGATAGAAGGTGTAAGCGCTTTCCACCATTTTAAACCAAAAGTCCATGCTTCAACAGAAACAATTGGGTGATCGGGGTCAGCCTTTTTTATATCGCTGCAGATTCTTTCTAAAAAAGTAGCATATGCCTTTTTTTCCTCGTCAGAGCCAATATTTAAAAACACTTCATTACCCACACCAAAATAAAGTACTCCTGGATGACTTTTATATTTATTAACCGTTTCCATGGCGTACTTATACATGTCTTCCATGCCTTTTGCATCCTTCAGGTAATTAAAACTATCGTCACCCTCCATACCTGGCCTTCCATGACGCATCCAAATTCCCACCATTACTTTAATACCATATGCATTGGCGCTGTCGAGTAAAATACCCGTGTTTTCATTGGTACCCCAAATCCTTATGGTATTTACTCCAAGAAACTTTAAATCTCTCAATTCTTTTCCAACAGAAGCTCTGGTAACATCTCCACCAAAAGTTACTCCTTTTACTTCAAAAGGCTTATTGTCAACATAAAGCTTCCAAGCATCACCTTCTTTTTTTACTACTGTTTTAGCAATTGTCAGATTAATAAGAAAGAAGGACAATCCTGTCAGAACAAAAACGATTTTTTTCATGTGCGTTAAATTACTACAAATAGATCACAAAAAAACTTAAGATTACAAGGTTTTTTTTAAAATAAATACTCTTTTAATCCAATAACATAGATAGCCGAAAACAATTCTAAGCGTATTAATCGTAATCGCATTTTACACGAATGATTTTAAGTAACCTATTATTTTTAAATTAGTTATGGTATTATCGCTTGGATATTTAGGCGTTAATAATAGTCTCATATTTACTTTTACGTAGCAATGTGTAAATGGTGCATTTTGATGGTAAAAATTTAATGGGTTTCCTTAGTTAAAACTATTAATAAAACATAAGTTTTAAAGTGTTATACCTCAAATGAAGATTGAGTTTTTCAGAATTGGACAATTATTTTATTTTCAACTAAACGTTATAGTTGATTCAACGAATGGGAGCTTTTATTAAAATAAGAGAAAACTCCAATTATTGAGAATAATACTATTTATTAAATATAAATGGACAAATAAATCAATAACCCATCTTATCGTTTTTATTCGTCCATTCTTCAAATGCTTTTAATGCTTGGTCACGGCTCATTTGAATAAATTTCAATTTTCTTTCATTCAATGGTTTTGCAATTTCTTTATAAATAAAATCATCATCAAAATTAATATCTGCTGCATCTGTTTTCGTATTGGCATAATATACCGTTGTTGGTCTTGCCCAGTATATAGCACCCAAACACATAGGACAAGGCTCACAGCTAGTGTATAATTCGCAACCGTCTAACTGAAATGTATTTAATACTTTACAAGCTTCTCTTATTGCATTTATTTCTGCATGTGCCGTCGGGTCGTTAGTACTTGTCACAGAGTTAGCTGCTCGAGCTATTATTTTACCATCTTTCACTACAATGGCACCAAACGGTCCTCCTTTCCCTGATTTTACATTTTCTATTGAGAGGTCAATAGCTTCCTGCATTAGTTTTTCTTTTTCCATAAATCAACTATATTTTTATTTTTATATTCGAAAATTATATTAAAATTTATTTTTAACTTATTTAAATTTTACAATTAAAACCGAAGAAGTAGTTAGATAAAGAACTTTAATCTAAATTTTTTCTTCGCTCTAATAAAGCAATAGTATTAATCTAATAAAATTAGATTTCCCCTCTCATAGAATAAATTCATTTTTAATAAACTAGTTAAAGAAAATACATCATAGTGTAATTTGTCCATTGTGGACATAATAGAAACTCTTCCTGTATTAAAATAAGCGCTATAAATATAAAATTCTTTTGAAATACTATTTAAAATTAATTGAATACCCTTTTTTAGAGATACTTCCATACTGAGATTCCCTATTGTATGAATTATGCAAGTTACTTAAATAGTTATACAACACATTGAAAAATAAAAGCGGTCATATTTGTATTAATAAATAAATATAAATAAAAAAAATTATGAGATTCACAAAACTAATAACAGCAACAGTATTATTTTCTATAATAGGAATAATGGGGTGCAAAAAAGACAAGGATTCAGATATACCTACAGTAGTATCTACATCTCCTAGTAGCAATGCTCTCAATGTTGAAAGAAATGTAATTGTTTCTTGTACCTTCAGTGGAGCCATGAATTCTTCTACTATAAACACTTCATCTTTTAAGTTAACGCAAGGAACGACAGCAATAGTTGGTACAGTTATGTATTCTGGAACAACGGCAACGTTCACACCTACTAATAGTTTGTTAGCGAATACTAGTTATAAAGCAACGGTTACAACAGAGGCAAAGAACTCAGCTGGTAACGCGCTTCTAATGGAAAAGACATGGATGTTTACAACTGGTACTGTATCCAAAATTACAGCAGTAGATCTTAAGTCTAGTGCCAATTATGTAATTCTTGCTAAGACAGCCATTACTAATATTTCGACCTCCGCTATTACTGGTCATATAGGATTAAGTCCAGCTGCCACTTCTTATGTT
>JANOTP010000008.1:0-18073 GCA_031416415.1 Cytophagales bacterium
CCAATTAGAGTATCAATGCCAGTAAGGTGCACATGGAGTTGCTCCAGATTAGTTAGTGGGGATAGGTCAGGTAGATTTCCAAAATTATTAGATCCAATGTCCAATACTAGAAGATTGGTTAGCGTAGAAATATCGGGTAAAGAAGTTATTTTATTATTCTGGCAATAGATATACAATAGGTCGGGATTGTTGGCAAAAGAAGGTAACAGCGTAAGATTGTTGTATTGAACCTGAAAATCGAGCAGCATACTTTGACTGGAAAGGGAAGGGGCTGTTTCTAATTTATTATAGGCAATATAAATTCCCATAAGTTTAGTAAGTCCAGTTATATCCGGCACTGCACTAAGTTGATTATTGTTAAGGTTGAGTATGGATATATTAATAAAATACTGAATTCCATCCGCATTGCTGATAGATGAGTTACTTAGGTTCAATATACCCGTCATACTGCCAGCAGCAGCAATATTAAGCTGTCCACTAGACATAACGCTGGGATATGAGGCGATAAGTTTATTTCTTAAGTTTAAATCAGGGATTGAATAGGTTTGTGCAAAGGCCTTGAAAGATAGCAATATCGCTAACAACAAAACCACATGAACCCTTTTTTGAAAAAGGAACTTGTTTCTATTTTTATATTTTAAGGATAAACTATTCATCGCACAATCGATAATTCTATTAATTCCATTTTCCCATCGGCATAATTTATGGTACACATGTACATACCCATATCGGCCAGTGTTCCATGTGTATTGCTGCCATCCCATTCTATGGTGCTGTTCTGAGAAAAATTATTATTTTTGAAAATAATTCCCGCTCTGTTATAAATAGTGAAAGAGCCTTCTTTACTTGGATTTACTTGCATTTCCCATTTTTCTCCATAATCAGGATTGAAACTAAAGGATTTTTTTGTAGTACAATTTTTTTCAAATACCGAAATTTCTTTGGAAGAAACGCATGATTTGGAATCGGTTATAGTGATGGTATAATTTCCTTTGGCTAACTCTGAGAATAAACCTAAAGTAGATTGTTGTTTCGGATTATCTATATGGAAGGAATAGGGAGCAGTACCACCCAAGATATGTCGCTGCTCTACAAGGATAGAACCATTTTGATCTCCTTGGCAGGCATGTTGCACGATGGCATCAAAAGAAATGGAACAATTTTTTCCAATCTTTTCTTCTGAAGTAATTTCTTTTTTACGTTCAACAATAAGCGCTGAAGTATGCGTCGAGTCGGCGCTATTTTGTGTTTGAGTCGCGGTGGAAATTTTATCCATCCCATCCAAAATTTTGTTTTCAGTAATCGCTTGTTGAGTAATCGTGTTTGATGTAATTTTATCTTTTGTTGAAATCGAATTATTCTCAGTAGTGTTAATTTTGTTGTTGGAAATTTGTTCAAGGGGTTGATGTTTTTTTTGATCGTTGTTAGGGGTGAATGTTTTTATCTTTTCGTTGGATTTAATGAAGTAATACAGAATGGAAAGTCCTAGTATAGCCGCAATAATTCCAGCGCCTATTTTCCATTTTCTTCTTATTCTTTTCTGTTCTATTTTTGCCAAATCCAAACGCATCTGATCGCGCAACAATTCAAGTCCAGTGGTATGTACAATCTCGCTGGCAAAATTATTTAACGTAACATAGCTTGAAAACGCTGCATCTGTTTTTATGCGCAATTCCACCTTCTCCCTCTCTTCATTGGAGAGAAGTCCGAGATGATAGTGTTCAATCAGATCAAATGTGCTTTGCTCGTTATTCAATGTTAAATAAGTTTAAAAGCTGTTTATCTTCCTTAGCAATTTTTGTAAGATATTGTTTGCAGCGGTAATGATTACTTTTAGCGACATTTTCATTACTATACCCCATCTTCTCGCTGATCTCTTTCATCGAAAGCTTTTCATAGATAACCAATAAAAGAATCTTTCTACACTTTTCATCTAGTTTTTCAAATGTTTTGCGTAAGGCGGAGGATTTTTCTCTATCAATCAAATCTGTTAAATGATCGGTGAAATCGGAGTGATTGGTTTCAATATTAAAATCTTTCGTCATCATTCTTTTGTCTCTTCTCGTTTTATCTATCCAAAGATTTCTAGCTACTGAATAGAGAAAACCATCTAATTCATTGTTTTCGTCGTATTTATTTTTTTTGACTTGGTTAAAAAGAATAAGTACGGCGTCCTGAAAAATATCATTGGCATCTTCGCGGCTTCCGTTATTACTGAGAATATAGTAACTGATTTTTTTTAATGGTTTATCGTACAAATAAGCCAATACTCGATCATTGCTTCCTGTTCGGATGCTTTCTATGATTTTAAAATCAGTTTTATTCACAGTTTTTTACCACTACGATTTGAAATTCAAAAAGTAAACACTAGTTTCAACTTTTATTATTAAATTAGACAATAGAAAGATTTTCTATGAAAATATAAGCAATAAATGAAACATAACAAAATAGGTATAGGAGGACTCTTTTTGTTTCTGTTGCTTCATCATTCGATGAAGGCACAGTTAAATTCCTCTTTTTCAGATTATTTTGATCAGTTTTACAATAACTATTTGTTGCTCAATCCTAGTAATTCGGACAGTTCTTATAAAGTAGCTGCCACTATTTCTAATAGAGCTCAGACGGGTTTGTTTCAAGGAGTCAATAAGATATACTTGGATGTTGATTTGCGGATCGCAGACAGGCGTGGAATAAAACAGTTTGTTGGCCTTCAGGCTATCAATAACAAGGAAGGTGAATTTATAAGTAAGAACAGATGTCTTTTGCGCTACGGGCTTAGAATACAGCTTTCCTACCGTTCATCTATTTCTGCTGGAATATCTGGAGGATTCATCAATTATGCTTTTAATACTTCTCAATCAGGAACGGGAGGATCAGATTGGGTGCCCGATGGTAATGCAGGCATATGGTATCTTAGACGAAAGCTATCCGTAGGATTTTCAATGCAACAAATTTTCAATCAGAAAATACGTCCAGCAAATCAAACTTTTTTGTTGGGTGACTACTATACGGCAACTGCTCGTTATATCATACCGGTAAACTCATTACTGAATTTTAATACGCATATCTATGCAAAATTTCAGCATGCACAACCAATTTATTTCGTTTGTGCATCGCTACTTGAAATTCAGCAAATAGCAGAAGCAGGAGTTGGATATTCTTATCAACGGGGTTTGAGTTATGTTGTAGGTTTGAAAAAACTGCGTATCAGCAATTCAAGGTTTTCTTTTTATTTCTCTTATTTTGTTGGAGCAAGTAAAATGAATGTAAGCGATAATGCGTTTGAATTGATGGTTAGTTACCATAAATAAAATATTTTTATAACAACTGCTTACTTTTTCATCTCTCATTCGTAGAAGGGAAAATTTATGTTTTAAACAAGATTCATTTGTTTAAAACTGATATAACGAAAATTGTTATGTCAGAAAAATTTCTAATTCTTATTACAAACCTGTTTTTTAAATGTAAACGAAACAATGCTTATTTAACTAAACCTAAAAACAAATTATGAAAACAAACTACTTATTAAGGTGGTGTCTATACACATCGCTACATGTACTCTTGTGCTTTGGTGTAACCAATAGTTCGTATGGACAGATTGCCAAATGCAAAGGGAAATACTTTGGAAATATTATAGCCAATACTACTCCTAGTAATTATACGGCGAATTGGAATCAAACAACAATGGAAAATGCCTCTAAATGGCAGTCTGTAGAAGGTACTAGAGGTAGATATAATTTTACTGGTTCTGATATAGGTTTCAATTGGGCAAAAAATAATGGCGGACTCTTCAAATACCACACGTTGATGTGGGGAGCTCAAACTCCAGGTTGGGTAAGTTCTGCTACTACTGCCACTATACAAGCGGCTATCGATCCCTATTTTAAGGCAGTAGCCGATCATTACAATCCAATGGGTGGACTAAAGTTGATTGACGTTTTGAATGAGCCAATCAATACAGCAGTTGCTTCAAATTTAAAAAATGCGTTGACAGCAGGCTACCAAGCTGAACCCGCCAATGCTGCTGACAAAAATAATCAGTATGGCTGGGCCATTTGGTGTTTTCAGTTAGCAAGAAAATATTTTCCAAACGCTACATTGTTAATCAATGAATACAATGTTGAGATGAATTGGAATAATTGCAGAGCACCTTACATTGCAATGTCAAATGCTATCAAAAATGCTCCCAATCTAACGGATGGAAGAAAAAATTTGATTGATGGAGTTGGCTTACAATGTCATGGCATTGATAACTTAACAGCAGCAAATTTTAAAGCGTGTATAGATGAAATATGGACTAAGACAGGTTTGCCTATTCACATCACAGAATTCGACCAAACGGCCAATCCAAATGAAACGAAACAAAGAGATGTATACTCAAGATTAATACCTGTGGCATGGGAACATCCAAACGTAGCAGGGATTACATTATGGGGATATATACAAGGTCAAACTTGGATTGGAGGAAATGGACAAACAGGTGCGAGTGGAACAGATTCAGGAATTATGTATGGAAATGGTCAGGATCGTCCTGCAATGGTTTGGTTAAGAAGTTATTTAGCTGGACGTCCATCATTAGCCTGTTGCCCAGCGCCAGCACCATTTGCATCTTGTATTAATACGAATACACCACCAACAGTAAGTCTGACGGCTCCTACAGCCAATGCAAGCTTTATCGCTCCTGCTACAATCAGCATTACCGCAAATGCTGCTGATGCAAATGGAACAGTAGCAAGTGTAGCGTTTTACAACGGTACTACGTTATTGAGTACAGATGCCACTGCTCCATATAGTTATTCTTGGACGCCAGTAGCAGCAGGTACATACAGCATTACTGCACGCGCCACAGACAATGCTGGAGCAATCACTACTTCTGCAGCGGTATCCATTACGGTAACGCCCACTCCAAATACGCCACCAACGGTAAGTCTGACGGCTCCTTTAGCGAATGCAAGCTTTATTGCTCCTGCTACCATTAACATTACTGCAAATGCAGCTGATGCAAACGGAACAGTAGCAAGTGTAGCGTTTTACAACGGTACTACTTTGTTGGGAACTGACGCCACTGCTCCTTATAGTTATTCTTGGACATCAGTAGCAGCAGGTACATACAGCATTACTGCTCGTGCCACTGATAATGCTGGAGCTACTACTACTTCTGCAGCGGTAGCCATTACGGTAACGGGTATTCCAAATACTGCACCAACAGTAAGTTTAACGGCTCCACTAGCGAATGCGAGCTTTATCGCTCCTGCTACGATCAGCATTACTGCAACTGCTGCTGATGCCGATGGAACAATTGCAAGTGTTGCGTTTTACAACGGTACAACTTTGTTGGGAACTGACGCCACTGCTCCTTACAGTTATTCTTGGATACCAGTAGCAGCAGGTACATACAGTATTACAGCTCGTGCCACTGATAACGCTGGTGCGATCACTACTTCTGCAGCGGTATCCATTACAGTAACGGCTATCCCAAATACTGCACCAACAGTAAGTCTAACGGCTCCTATTGCCAATGCAAGCTTTACAGCACCTGCTACGATTAGCATCACTGCAAATGCTGCTGATACAGATGGAACAGTAGCAAGTGTAGCGTTTTACAACGGTACTACTTTGTTGGGAACTGACGCCACTGCTCCTTATAGTTATTCTTGGACGGCGGTTGCAGCAGGTACTTACAGCATTACTGCTCGTGCCACCGACAACGCTGGAGCGATCACTACTTCTGCTGCAGTGTTAGTAACGGTAACAGGTGTAATTAGCACAGAGCCTATCGTAGGGCCGAACTGTGGCAACAACAATACTACATTAAGTCTTAGCCTGAACAGCGCCAACCGTGCAAATGTAACTTCTTACAACTGGTGGTATACAGGTTCTGTAGCGAGCACTACTATTACGCCAGGAGCTCCCTATTCTGTTACTATTCAGACAGGACCTTACTTTTCTTCAGGTCAAGTTTGTGTTGGTACGAACTTAAGTGTAGCACCATGGTATGTTCAGTATTGTAAAACAATCACCCAATGTGTTGCTGCTCGTATGGGTGTAGACGAATTTGGTGTAGAGACCCTAGCGAATGTGGTGATCCAACCTAATCCTTCAGCGGATAATTTTTACCTGACTGCCGTGGGAGACATCTCTAAATTAGTAATCTTCAACGAAATGGGAGTGCCAGTATACGAACATGGTTCTTCTGAAAAAGGTACTCAATTGATGTTAGGTCAAGAATTGGCAGCAGGGCTGTACATGGTTTCTATTCAATATGCAGATGGAACCAATGAGAAAAAACGAATTGTAAAAATTAAATAAGGAATGGGAAAAGAAGTAAGGTCATTGAATAGACCTTACTTCTTTTATTCTTTTGAATAAAAATTAGTTCGCTGCACGCTCGTAATCTGGAGATAATATCCTCTATTTTTTACCAAACGAGTGATGGTAATAGCTGTAAAATGATCCATTAAAATCTTTTTTTAAAATCTTCATTATGAAAAAAATAGTTTATGCAATAATAAGTTTGATGATAATCGCAAATACTGCAAAAGTATATGCCGATTATCCAATAGTTTCGCACCGCTTTATAGCAGATCCTGGTACGTTAGTGTATAATGGCAGGGTATATGTTTATTGTTCGAACGATGATGAAAACGTCAGTAATACGAGTTATCAAATGAGCTCTATTGTTTGTGTATCGAGTAGTGATATGAAAAACTGGACGGATCATGGGGTAGTATTTGATGTGCCAAGAGATGCCACATGGTCTGGATTGAGTTGGGCACCATCGCCTGTTTATAGAAATGGAAAGTTCTATCTGTACTTTGGAAACGGAGGAAGTGCTATAGGTGTAGCCGTATCGGATAGTCCTACTGGTCCTTTTAAAGATCCCGTAGGACGTGCTATTGTAAACGGCAGTACACCCGGTGTTCAGCCATTTAATGGTTGGTTATTTGATCCAATGACTTTTATTGATGACGATGGTCAGGCATACATGTATTTCGGGGGGAATGGAGATGGGAATTTACGTGTTATTAAATTAAATAATGATATGATTAGTGTGAATGGTTCCGCAGGAAAGTTCAATGTACCTAATTTTTTTGAGGCCGCTTGGGTGCACAAACGTAATGGCGTATATTATTTTTCCTATTCTACCAACCCAAGTGCGGGGATGAGAATAGATTATATGACCAGTACCAATCCCATGTCAGGATTTACTTACAGAGGCGTAATGTCTGCGCAACCACCCAATAATAACAATAATAATCATCAAGCCGTTTTTCAATTAAATAATCAATGGTACCAACTATATCATAACAGAATAGTTGCATCGCAAACTGGCGTAGCACCTACCTATAAACGTAACCTGGCCATTGATGCCTTTTCACATCGGGCGGATGGATCGATCGTTCAAATGGTCAATACAACAAATGGTTTAGTGCAAGTGGGAAGACTTAATCCGTATGTGCGCTCCGAAGCGGAAACGATGAGTGACCAAAGAGGCATAGAAACAGAGGTGTGCAGCGCAGGAGGCATGAACCTTACCTTATTGGATAATAATGATTTTACAATGGTGGAGGGTGTTGACTTTGGTTTGACAGGCGCTACCAGCATTGCTACTAGAGTTGCAAGTACTAAAACGGGTGGTACGATTGAAATAAGACTTGGAAGTTCAACCGGGACACTTATTGGAACCGTTGCCGTGCCCAATACTGGTGGGAGACAGACTTGGCAAACAGTAACTACTTCGGTCACCAAAACAACTGGTATTCAAAATGTGTATTTTATTTTTAAAGGAGGGAGTGCCGATTTATTTAATATCGATTATTGGACATTTTCTGCTGGAACTATTACCAATACACCTCCAACAGTAAGTCTAACGGCTCCTTTAGCTAATGCAAGCTTTATCGCTCCTGATGTAATAAGCATCACCGCAAATGCTGCTGATGCAAATGGCGCAGTAGCAAGTGTATCTTTTTACAATGGAACGACGTTGTTGGGTACTGATGCTACTGCTCCTTATAGTTATTCTTGGACAACGGTAGCAGCAGGAACGTACAGCATTACTGCCCGTGCTACCGACAACGCTGGAGCAATCACTACTTCTGCAGCTGTGTCCATTATGGTAACGGCTATTCCAAATACTGCACCGACGGTAAGTTTGACAGCTCCTACTACCAATGCAAGCTTTACCGCTCCTGCAACAATTAGCATTACCGCAAATGCAGCTGATGCAAACGGAACAGTAGCAAGTGTAGCGTTTTACAACGGTACTACTTTATTGGGAACGGACGCAACTGCTCCTTATAGTTATTCATGGACAACAGTAGCAGCAGGTACATACAGCATTACTGCTCGTGCTACCGACAATGCTGGAGCGATCACTACTTCTGCAGCTGTACCAGTAACGGTAACAGGTGTAATCAGCACAGATCCTATTGTAGGGCCGAACTGTGGCAACAACAATACTACGTTAAGTCTCAGCCTGAATAGTGCCAATCGTGCGAATGTAACTTCTTACAACTGGTGGTATACTGGTTCTGCTGCTAGTAATGTAGTTGTACCAGGGGCTCCCTATTCTGTTGCAATTCAGACCGGCGCAAACTTTTCATCTGGTCAAGTATGTGTAGGCACGAACTTAAGTGTTGCACCATGGTATGTTCAGTATTGTAAAACAATCACCAAATGTGCAAATGCTAGAATTGGAGCGTTAGATTTTGAAGAAAAAAAGGAGGTATTTGTAGCATTTCCTAACCCTACTCAAAACGAGTTTGAGTTTGTAAACAATGGAGATGTATTAAAAATACAAATTGTAAATGAATTAGGTGAAACAGTTTTCCAACGTGAAAATATTCAGCCTCAACAAATCATTACGTTTGGTCAACAGTATACACCAGGTATCTACAATATGATAATAACTCATATCGATGGACATCTTAGTACACAACGATTAGTTAAAGTGAAATAAAAATGGGAGAGGCGGACTTTGGTAAAAGTTCGCCTCTTTTAATTTGAGATACGAAGCCAAAGTTTGTGTCTCCACAAACTTTTCTCTACGCAGCACTAATGCTTGAAATTAATTACAAATAATTTATCAAAAGGACCCTGCTGGCAAGCGCAAGCTTGTGTCTTTTTTGTATTCAAGCGTAAGCTTAGACTTGCAATTTGAAAATCTGTGTTGCATAGAATAATGTCAAGTGCAGACACCCGCCATGGAATAAAAATATTACGATGGAGACAACTACCAAAAAAAACACCTGTAAGAATCAACATCCTTACAGGTGTATAAAACTTGTTTGCTAATAATTAATTCTTAACTATTTTCTTCATAAAAATAACATCTCCCGAATCAATACGAACTTGGTAAATTCCTGCTGGAAGTTTACTTAGTTGAATTGTCTCGTTTGGCTCTACTACTGTTTCCGAAACCACTTCAACCCCTTGTGCATTGAAAATGCGTACGGTGGAGGTTTGCATCAAATTAAACGTCAATACATCCAATACGGGATTTGGAACGAGCGTAATTTCAGTACTTGAATAGGAAGCAGTTTCTTCTACGGCACCAAGACGAGCGGTACAACTTCCATTGTCAACCCAAGCATCTTGCCAGTAACTTCCAACACCTGGACCATACGCCCATGAAGCGCCGTTGCACCAACCTGAATAAGGATATGGTTTACAAGTAAATTGTCTTCCAGCATTTTTAACTTTACTTCCTACAACATAACCACCGTTTTCAACATATTGAGCAATCGAAGAACAAGCATTTGCACTTGCTATTACATTTATTGCTACTGCCGAAGAGGTTGTTCCTGTGCCACTATTATCTGTAGCTCTAGCAGTAATAGTATATGTACCGGCTGTCAAATTTGTAATCGTATAGGTATAAGGCGCCGTGAAATCATTTGTCAACAAAGTAGTACCGTTATAAAAATCTACTTTAGTAATAGAGCCATCGCTATCGGTAGCATTTGCTGTAATCACAACGGTAGCAGGAGCTGTAAAGTTACCATTGTTGGCAGGCTCTGTAATCGAAACAATTGGTGGATTGTTTGCGACTACAACGGAAGTAACAGAAACTGTTACCGCAGAAGAAGTAGTTACTGCTCCAACATTGTCGGTAGCTCTTGCTGTAATACTATACGAACCCACACCAAAACCTGTTGCGGTATACGTATATGGGGCAGTATTATCTGTAGCCAATAACGTAGCGCCGTTATAAAAATCTACTTTCGAAATAGAGCCATCGTTGTCTGTAGCATTTGCTGTGATCGCAACATTGGCTGGAGCTGTAAAGCTTGCATTGTTGGATGGAGCAGTTATTGAAACAACTGGCCCTTGATTTATAGTGGTTACGGGTGTTCCATAAACTTCTAATTCAAATATAGAATAACCATAGACAGTGCCCCTAGCGGTTGCGTTTACACTTAAGTAACGGCAAGAACCCGTTAGGCCTGTCAAGTCATTTGTCAAACTAGTATTGCCAACAACTGATCTCATTGTCGTCCATGTTGTGCCATTGGAAGAAACATTAATTGTATAATCTTTACCGAATGCTGCTTCCCAAGAAATTTTAACACGACTGATGTTATAGTTAGCACCAAGGTCTACTGTTAGCCACTGTGCATCGGTATATAAAGAAGACCAGCGACTACCATAACTTCCGTCTACAGCATTAGAGGCGATGTTCGCTCCAACTTCTGTGGAAGAAACCGTAACTAGTTTTCCTTTTGCCAAATTATCCGGCACTGGCACAACCGTTCCTCTTGATTTAACTACTTGGTCAATGGCCAATAATAATGATTTTGAACCAGCAGCATCTTGTGACAATTCCCAAATCATAACACCTGCAATGCCTTGATCAAAAGCATAATTTACTTTTGCTTTCATTGTAGGAATACCGTTGTACCAAATGGTATTCCCGGCTTGATCTACGTTTTCAGCCCCTGCATAAGTACTTACCACACGATTATAAGACCATTCACCTGCGTCTGTGCCAAAACCCCAGCCGTAGAAGGGTACACCAAGCACCGCTTTGTTTTTTGGTAATCCTCTTCCAAGCCAATATTGTAAATTACTTTGTGCAAAGGAATACGAAGAATGTTGGCCAGGGCTATTTGGCGCCCAAGAACCTGTAGCGTCATAGGCCATAATGTTTATAAAATCAAAATTGGCGAATGTTGAACTTGGAACATTTCCTCCACCATACCCTTGTGATAAGGCAGCCGTCAATCCTTTTCCAGCAGGCCGGAGCGCTGCAGACAAATCGGCAATAAATTTACTGTAATCACCATTAATAGCCGGACCTTCTAAATCGACATCTAATCCATCAAAATTTCTCGCTTGAAGATAAGATGCAATCTTCGCAACAAAACCAGCTCTTCTCGAATCGCTTATTAAGCTGAAATAATTATTCTGAATCGTTTGATCTGTAGAGGCCGCTCCTCCTCCAATAGAAACATATACTTTTACATTATTAGCATGAGCCCTTTGAATTAGAGCAGCATCACCTGAATTGAAAGACAAGTCACCATTTGAATTTGGGTTTTCAAAGGCTATATTAATATGTGTTAACTTAGAATAGTCTATAGTAGTGGAATAGGTATTTAAATCATTCCAATTGGCAACATAAGCAACCACTTTGGTGGCAGATGTAGCGGGAGGAACAACAGGATTATTAACCACTATTCCTGCCGTTGAAGAAATCGTTATTGCACCATTATTATCCGTCGCTCTTGCCGTAATCGAATAATTTCCTGCAACCACATTTGTCCATACATAAGAATATGGAGCGGTATTGTCAGAATTCAACAAAGTAGTTCCATTGTAAAAATCTACTTTTGAAATTGAACCGTCTGCGTCGGTTGCATTGGCGTTAATCGTAACTGAGGCTGGTGCAATAAAAGTAGCATTAGGGGATGGTAAAGTCAAACTTAGTATTGGTGATTGGTTAATAGGCACTGCTGTTCCATAAACCTCTAATTCAAAAATAGAATAACCAAATGCAGTTGCTCTTGCCGTTCCATTGATTCGAACATATCGAGCAGCTCCAGAAAGACCAATATGGTCATTTGTTAAGGCAGCATTATTTGTAATAGTCTTTGCTATTGTCCAAACGTTTCCATTGTCAGAATATTGAATCGTATAATCTCTTCCATACGCAGCTTCCCAAGAAATTTTCACACGGTTTACATTGTAATTTGCACCAAGGTCTAGCGACAACCATTGAGCATCTGTATATAAAGAAGACCAACGAGTAGAATAACTTCCATCCACTGCATTGGATGCAACATTTGCGCCTGCCTCTGTTGAAGAGACCGTAATAGGCCTTGCTGTAGCTAAATTAACAGGAGCATTTACATTGTTCCAACCTGGCATTTCATCGCGTGTAATAACTTTTGGATTGTTATATACTTCTCGAATGAAGGCATCTGTATTTGTTGGTCTGCAATCAGGAGCATACCATTTTTTTAAACCATAAGCCCAATTCATAAAAAAACCATATTGAGGAAATCGATCAATGGCTTGAGCATTTGGCAAGTTAAAGCATTCACCTAAAGCTACAAGTTTGCCACTGGAAGCGGTAATCATATTATTATAATATTCAGGATTGGTTAGCCCATCAGCATAAATATCTAAAGCCATAATATCCCAATATTGGTTTCCAGGATTATAATCCCAAAAATTTGTTCTACCACCAATATCTTGAACATCTAATACCCAAACCAAATTTGTTAATCCCAAATCATTGGTCATATAATTATGCATCATTCTCCATAATGCCTTTGTATTATCTACACCCTGCGAATTCCACCAAAAAGCCGTTTGATTCTGCTCATGATATGGTCTCCATAACACTTCTACTCCTTTATCTTCCAAATACTGTAAATAAACAGCAATTTCATTTACCCTCGATTTCCATGTATTATTTAAGGCACTGCCATTTGTAAGAAGTTCGGCAAATTGTTGTGCTGAAATGGAACTTAACAAGCCACCATCCCATCCACAAGAAGCTCCTTGTGTTGGAGGGCAGGCATGCCACATAATATTAACCATAGCACCTGAGTTCCATTGTCTTTCTGCTTCATAAGTCATATCCCATCGTAGTTGGTTAGAACCATGAAACAACATATCCCCTCCATATAAGGCAGGGTATTTTCCTGTAATAGAATAAACCTGATCGGTCCAATAACGTGCTCCTGTAGCTCCACTACTACCACAATCGAGGTTTTTTTGATCGTTATGCTGTCCTGACAAGATCTGTTTGCCTTTAATACTATTAAGGAAGTTTACGGTCTTAAATCGGGATTGAGCCTGAATGGATACTATAAGTATTCCCCAGAGGCAAATAGAAAATAGTGTTTTTTTCATATTTATTTATGTTATTTTTAGGTTATTCAAAGATAGTTCAGTCTATGAATTTCTCGTTTCATTACCATCCTAAGGAATAATACATTCGTCCTAAATAATTTTTTTATGCTACAATTGTCCTGATTTATAACAATCCTATCCTTTATGAGCCAAAAATCGAAACTTTCTAAAATTCAAAAATCACAAAGTATTGAAGCATAAAAACTTTTTGTAGATTAGTGAAAAGGGTTCAATTAAAGAATATGCCTATCCGTCTATTTTACCTACTATTATTATGTCCTTTATTGGCTTTTTCCCAGATAAGCCAATACAAAATCTATAACATTTCAAATGAAAATGGCCTCTTAAGTAATAGTGTTGAATGCATCTACCAAGACACCTATGGTTTTTTATGGACAGGGAGTTTTGACGGATTAGTGCGATGGGATGGGAATAGTTTCAGAAAATACGTACACGACGACAACGACCCTCTCAGCCTTTCTCAAAATATTATAAACTGCATTTTCGAAGATTCACAACGCCGTTTATGGATCGGCAGTTTAGGTGGACTCGATCTTTATAATAGAGAAACAGATTCCTTTGAAAAGATCATTTTGCTACCAGGGGTAGACAGAGTCCCTTTAAATGCAATTACAGAAGACAAAGCCGGAAATCTATGGCTAGGGACCTCGTCAGGCTTATGCTGTTATAACCCCTCTTCCAATAAAACAAAATGGCACTTTGAATCAGAAAAAAAGGATTCATTAAGCGATAATGTGATCTTTTCAATAGCAAAAGACCAAGCCAATAACTTATGGCTAGGGACATTCAATAAAGGTGTCGTAAAATACTCTTTTAGTACTGGTAAATTTATTCGAATCCAACATGTCGATAATGATTTAAAAACAATTTGCAGTAATAAAATTAAAAAAATGCTTGTTGACAAAGAGGGAAATATCTGGGCTGGTTCTTTCGACAAAGGCATTACAAAATTATCGGACAATGGGGTTGTCTTAAACCATTATACCACAAGGGCACCATCTGAGGCAACAGAAGATTATGTTTCTTGTTTATATCAAGATAAAAATAATATTATATGGATTGGAAAAGGTAATGAACTATTACACTATTTGGATATAGAAAAAAATAAATTAATTCCTTTTACAAACCCTGTTTACAAAAAGTACCACATGCAATGCACCGGCATAGCAGCAATGAGTGAAGACAATTTTGGAAACACTTGGTTTGGATCGCACTCCAACGGGTTATTTTATACCAATGTAGACAAAAATAAATTTCATCACTTCACCTACAACTATATCAATCCAAAAGAGCTCAAGAATAATATCGTTACCTGCTTTTACCAACAGAACAAATCAGCTGTTTGGGTGGGTACTGAAAAAGGATTACATCTTTTTAATCCTACCAATAATACATTTAAATATTTTACAATAGCTGATGGATTAAGCAGTGAACACATACAGGCTATTCAAGAGGATAATACTGGAATGCTCTGGATTGCTTCTTGGAGCGGAGGATTAATGCAGTTAAACCCAAAGACAAACAAAATAAAAACCTTTACACATCAAGCTCAAAACGATAATTCTATAATCTATAATAATTTAAAAAGTATCGTACTTCAAGATTCACTTATTTGGATAGGTACACACGGAGAAGGACTTTGCACCTATAATTTAAAAACTAAAAAATTCATTCATCACAAAAATAATTCAACATATCCATTCAACATGCTTGAACCTTCATGGATCAATCATTTATTCTTAGATTCAAAAAAACGTTTATGGATAGGCAGCTATGGAGGTTTGTATATGTTTGACCAAAAGAAATTCCATGCTTATAAAAAAACTTCTGATAAAAATAGTCTTAGGAATAATGACATCAATATGATTGCCGAAGACGGAGCCGGCAGGATATGGATTGCAACAGAAGCCGGTAGCCTTGAACTATACCAACCAAAAACGAATAATTTTAAACATTATAATGCAATTGGTTTACCACCTACTATAAAAGCACTCCAATCTGACAATAGTGGTGCACTATGGCTTAGCGGCAATGATGGACTCTATTGTTTGCATACTGAAACAAATTCTATCGAACATTATGATATTTCTGATGGACTGCAAGAAAATTCATTTTTTCTTAAATCAATACTAAAAGATTCGAAAGGAAATATTTATGCAGGAGGAAGCAATGGATTTAATATTTTTCATCCTTCAGAAATCGAAAAAAAATTAAGGTCATCTACTTTTTATTTTACCGACTTATTTATTTTTGATAAAATACAAAAACCTTCTACAGAGAATTCACCTTTAGAAAAACAACTTGCATTTTCCAATGCTGTAAATCTATCTTATGAACAATCATTTTTTACAATACATTTCACCTTAGTAGATTTTTATTCCTCCGCTTCAACTCATTTTGCTTATAAACTTATTGGCTTGCACGATGAATGGATCAATCTAGGAAATGAAAGAAAAGTATCGTTTACAGAAATCCCTTCTGGAGAATACACTTTAAAAATAAAATATACGATTGGCGATGGCATTTGGAAAGAAGCTGATCAAAAATTAATTATCATTGTTAATCCTCCATGGTGGAATTCCATTTGGTTTAAAATTGGTATACTACTATCAATTATTTTAAGTTTACTATTACTCTATAAAATTCGTGTTAGTAATATTAAAAACAAAAACAAAGCACTAGAAAAGGAAGTATCCATAAGAACCCTCGAACTTTCAGAAAGAAACAATGACCTTATTGAAAGCAACGAAGAAATCAAACAACAAAAAGAAAAACTAGAATTATACAACGAAGAAGTAGTAAGGCAATCGGATAAAATATTAGCACAACAAGAATACATACTTTCACAAAATAAAGCGTTAGAAAAAGTAGTTGAAAAACTTTCTATTAGTGATGAAACAAAAAACCTTTTCTTCACCATTCTAGCCCACGATTTAAAAGGACCGATAAATGCCATAGGGAGTTTATCTGAGTTATTAATCAATAACATTTCTACTTTATCTGAATCAGAAATTTTAGAGTTTAGCCAACACATTCAAAAATCAGCTTCTTCTACAAAAGAGTTATTGTATAATCTTTTAGATTGGGCCAGAACCCAGTCCCATTATTTAGATTACAAACCTGTTGATTTAAATGTCTCTGACCTTTTTATACGCAACATCATGCTGCTGGAACAGCAATTTATTCAAAAAAATATATCCATCAACAACAGCATAGATCAACAACACTGTATTGTTGCTGATAACAATATGATTGATACTATAATTCGAAATCTTTTAAGTAATGCAGTAAAATATACGCCCGAAAATGGAACGATAGCTATCGATGCGATTGCCAAAGAAAATGAAATCGAATTGAAAATTCAAGACACTGGCATTGGAATGACAGAGGAGGAAATAAACAATTTATTTAAATTAGAAGTACGAACTAGTAAAAAAGGTACCAAAGGGGAAAATGGAACAGGCTTAGGTCTAATAATCGTTAAAGAGTTTATAGAAATTAACAAAGGATCAATTTCAGTTGAAAGCAATCCAAAAAATGGAACTACTTTTATTATTTCCTTACCATTATCCAATTCTTTCCTACCAGCGATTTATGATAAACATTCTATACTAAATAGTCCAAAAAACACTATAGAACAACTAGAATTTACTGAAGAGGAACTTTCAGAAGTGAAAGGAAATAAAATTCTTATTGTTGAAGACAATCCAATAATGCGAAACCATTTGAAGTTTTTACTTTCTTCGATCTTCGAAATTACAGAAGCTGAAAATGGCCAAGAAGCATTGTCTATAGCTGCTACGTTGCAGCCCTTAGTGATTATTACCGATATGACTATGCCAATTATGGGTGGGTTAGAATTTTGTAGAACATTAAAAAAAGATAATAACACTTCGCATATCCCAGTAATTATTTTAACCAGCAACGATACCGATGAAAGTCAGCTTTCAGGCTATTATGCAGGAGCAGACATCTATTTAACAAAACCAGCTAAAAAGGCGTTGTTATTTCAAGTCATTCAAAATATACTAAAAAGCCGAGAAAATTTCAGACAAAAGTTATTGGCGTTAAACGAAGGAAATATTGAAGACAACACACTTAATATTCTTGACAATGAACTATTGGATAGTATAACCAATTATATTGAGCAGCATATTGGCAATCAAAACCTAGATGTAAATCAATTGGTAAGACACCTTGGAATGAGCCGAAGTGTTCTTTATTCAAAATTCAAAGCAATAACAGGACAAGGTGTAAACGAATACATCCGATTGGTGCGACTACGAAAAAGCAAACAATTATTAATCAAAAATCAATTGTCGATTAACGAAATAAGTGATGCAGTAGGCTTCAACAGTGCCTCCTATTTTATACGCTGTTTTGTAAACGAATACAAGTCCACACCAGGTGAATTCAAGGAATCACTAAGTAATAAGCATTCCATACCATATAAGTCAATTTAAAAAGAGTGATGTTCGCCCTTGTTGGTGCTTTTCACCAACAAGCGTTTCCTGTGGTTCTGAAGTTTGAATAACTTATTTTTCTTTTTTTTAAATTAAAATATTATTTTTACAAACACTTTTTGATCATTTTTTATGCAAACAGAATTCCAATACCCCCAATTTTTCACAGCTACTTGTCTGGAATGTCAGTGCTTATTAGAACAAGATAACTATAAAGATATTCTAAT
>JANOTP010000009.1:0-4750 GCA_031416415.1 Cytophagales bacterium
ATTAAACAAGCGTTTGGGTTATGAAGAAAATATTTTTGATTGCAGGCTTTGTATTTTTTGTATTCCAACTTCGGGCGCAACAGTCTGAAAAGGATAGTATAGAATCATTTAAGAAAAATGACTTATTAGTAGATTTTAGACCTCTAACCTTTTATTCCTATTCTTACTCTAATGATATAGGTATAATGTATAGGAGGAAAATCAAGAAAGTATCGATGAGGGTTAGAGTTAGTGGAAGTTATAGAGATTACAATCGTGACAACGGAAACTATTATAACCAGAGTTTTTATGTTCGTCCTTCAATAGGGATTCAGAAAAATGTCTCACTTCTACCTACCTGCCAGTTTTATTGGGGAGCAGATGTATTCTATGCTTATCGTTATAATAATTCTTTAGAGACGTCTAATACTACCGAAACCATTACAAGTTCTGTTGGCTTTTCTCCTTTAGTAGGAATTAAAGTACTAGTAAAAAAGAAACTTGTCTTAGGTATAGAAAATTCTGGTGTTTTTAGTTTTGATAGCGCATTTAAGAAGCATCGTTATTCTGATCCATTACTTGTAGATAATAATACTCAATTAGAGTCTTTTAATTTCAACCCTTCAAACGGTCTTCGTTTTTTTATTGGATTTAATTTTTGATGCATTTCTTATTTTTTTTGATTGATATATATTTAGGCTAGAATAGATAGAAATAGTTGTTTTAAAAAGTTGTCAACAGTATTGTTTCCCTTTTCGCCCATTTGTCTTAAATCCCTATATTTGTTGTGCTTTACTGAAGTACAAGATGAGGAGTATACATACATTATTACTATATTTTACACTAGCGTTTTCCCAGATTTTAATTGCGCAGTCTGTAGCTGAAAAAGGATATTTCATGTTTCCTATCAAACCAGGTCAAGTAAATTATTTGACAGGAAGCATGGGAGAATTAAGGTCTAATCATTTTCATGCTGGTATAGATATAAAAACAGATTTTAAAATTGGTCTTCCTGTATATTGTTCTGCCGATGGATATGTTTCTAGAATAAAAATTTCTTCGTATGGATATGGAAAAGTACTTTATATTACTCACCCCAATGGATTAACTACGGTTTACGCTCATCTCGATAAATTGACTGATACGCTTGCTAAATGGATTCTCCATAAACAATACGAACTTCAATCGTTTGATGTTGATGTCTATCCTTTGAAAAATGAGTTGCTTGTAAAAAAAGGTCAGATCATTGCAAAGTCAGGAAATACGGGAAGTTCAGGTGGCCCTCATCTTCATTATGAAATAAGAGATGAGCAAGAAAAAATTCTAAATCCTTTACTTTTTGGGTTTAAAGAAATAAAAGATACCGAACCTCCCTTAGTTGACTTTTTAGCATTACGTACTTTTGGAATTAATTCTAGAGTACAAAATGAATTTGGAAAAAAAGATTTCAAACCATTTAAGATCGGTAAAGATTTTATTATTATGGATCCTATTTTCGCCTCCGGTGAGATTGGTATAGAAGTTAAAACACACGATAAAATGAATGAAATGCATAATCAATATGGTATTTCATGTATGGAAGTGAAAGTAAATGGAAAAGAAACTTTTTTTCATAACATTAATAAATTTTCCTTTGATGATGGAAAAAAAATCAATGCACATTTAGATTATGAAACATTAATTTATAAAAATCAACGTTTTCAAAAATGTTATATCTCCGATGGCAATAATTTGGCCTCCTATAAGCAAACCTCACACAACGGTAAGCTATTTATAGTGCCCGGACAAAAATATGAAATTGAAATAATTGTTTACGATGCATACAGTAATAATTCTGTATTGAGGTTTACAATTGAAGGAAAAGAATACACAGAACAAATTACATCTACTGAAACAACTAAAGCTGGTTATAGGATTTTTGAAAATATTCTAAAAATAAAAAGCAAAACTACCATAGATACCATTTCGTTGTTTTATTCACAAGGTAAATCTAAACTTGTTGTGCCTACTTATTTTGTAAATAAATACCCTGTTTATTTATATGACTTAAGGGATTGTCTGCCTGATTCTATAGTAATTGGTGCTTATTCTGAAAAATTTTCATTTGTAGGTGTAGTGCCTCCTTTCAAAAAAACGAATATTAATTTTGATAAATTTCAGATTAATTTTTCAGACACAAGTCTCATAGATACCTTATACCTTCAAATGAAGTGTTATAAGGATTTGAAAGGAAATAAAGTTCTGGAATTACATAACCCTTCAGTCCCTGTCTTTGGAGCAGTTCAAATACTCTACAAACCAGATCTAAGCGAACAAATTACAAATCATTCTTATTTAGCCTTAAATGGTAAAAAACACGAAGGTTCAAGGATTTTAGGGAAGGAATTACTTGCACAGACAAAATATTTAGGTAAGTTTGTTATTGTTAAAGACACAATAAGTCCAGTGCTAAAATATGTATCACATACTGCAAAAAGTATAAAATTTAATATATTTGACTCCGATTCGGGAATAGAAAGTTTTAAGGCTTCAATTGACGGAAATTGGATTTTAATGAATTATGAACATAAAAATAAGACCTTATGGTCTGAAAATATAGATAAAACTAAATTTTTAAAGGGTAAATTTGTACTTGAGGTTAAAGATAAAGCTGGGAATATAAAATTGTACGAGAAAATACTTTAATGAAATTCTTTAAAATTAAATTATCATAAAATGAATTTGAAAATAGGAGATAGAGCACCATTTTTTCATGGGAAAGATCAGGATGGTATAGAAGTTATTTTTGGAGATTTATCAGAAAGGAAAATTGTACTCTATTTTTACCCGAAAGACGACACCCCAGGTTGTACGGCACAAGCATGTAATCTTCGTGATAATTATGAGAGATTAGTTAAAGCTGGATATACAGTATTCGGCATTAGTGGAGACGATGAGGCATCTCATCGAAAATTTAAAGCAAAATATAATCTCCCATTTACATTAATTGCAGATCCAGATAAAAGTATAAATAAATTGTTTGGTGTTTGGGTTGAAAAAAATATGTATGGTAGACTTTATTTTGGTACCGCTAGAACTACCTTTATAATTGATAATGGAATAATAACGGATATAATATCTAAAGTTATTACAGCAGATCATACCGCACAAATTTTGAATAAAGGTGCTACAATAGAGAAATCTAAGAAAGTAACACTTACAAAAAAAACCAGTTCTGTTGTAAAACCAAAAGCTGTAGCGACCTCCAAAAAGGATAAAGTTACTTCTGTTAAAAAAGTTTCACCAAAGAAACCATCTACAGTAAAGAAAAAAGTTGCAATCAAACCAACAGTAAAAAAGAAGCCTCCTGTTTTGGCAAAGCCTGCTAAAAAACTGGTTGTAAAAAAGGCTGTACTGAAGAAAGAAGTCGTGAAGAAAAAAAATGTTACTGTAGCTAAATCAACAACAAAAAAAGTTGTAAAGAAAAAAGCTACTGTGAAAAAGAAATAAAGAACTAAACCGAAACTATATAACTATAATAACTAAATAAATAAAAATGGCAGATTACACAGAACTCAAGAAAGTTGCATCCCAAGTAAGAAGGGATATCGTGAGGATGGTACATGGCGCTAAAGGCGGGCACCCAGGTGGCGCTTTAGGTTGTACAGACTTATTGGTACTTCTTTATTTTAAATTAATGAAGCACGATAAAAATTTTAAAATGGATGGTATTGGAGAAGATATATTTTATCTATCCAACGGACATATTTCAGCAGTATTATATTCCGTATTAGCACGTGCAGGTTATTTTCCAGTAAAAGAATTGGCTTCACACCGTAAAATAAATTCTCGTTTACAAGGTCACCCAACCCCACACGAACATCTAGAAGGTATTCGTATGGCCTCTGGTTCTTTGGGACAAGGATTGTCTGTAGCTTGCGGAACGACACTTGCAAAAAGACTTAACAACGACGATCGTACAGTTTATGTTTTGATGGGAGACGGCGAGCAACAAGAAGGACAAGTTTGGGAGGCTGCAATGTTTGCTCCTCATCATAAATTAGATCATTTAATAGCTTTCGTAGATTATAATGGTCAACAAATTGACGGTCCAACAGTAAAGGTAATGAACCTTGGTGATCTTGGTAAAAAATACGAAGCGTTTGGCTGGGAAGTATTGTCTTGCGATGGCAATAATATGGAAGAGTTGGAAGCTACTATACTAAAAGCTCAGGCTAGTCGTGGAAATGGAAAGCCTAAAGCTATAATGATGAAAACTGAAATGGGTCAAGGTGTAGACTTCATGATGCATACACACAAATGGCACGGTACTGCTCCTAATGATGAGCAACTAGAAAAATCACTTGGTCAATTAGAAGAAACGCTTGGTGACTATTAGTGTTGAGTCATGAGTTTATAGTCATGAGTAAAATAATTAAATGAATCTGGTATAGAATTTTGAAGTTGTAGAGAAGATTTTTCTCAATATTCAGGACTTGATACTAACAACTAAAATAAAATATGAAAAAATATACCTTTACAGAAAGTTTTGATACCCGTTCCGGATTTGGAGTTGGTCTTCATGAGCTGGGTAAGAAAAACCCAAATGTAGTAGCCCTTTGCGCAGACTTAATAGGCTCTCTTAAAATGGACGCCTTTATCAAAGATTTCCCTGAAAGATTTGTTCAGGTAGGAATTGCAGAGGCTAATATGATAAGTATTGCAGCTGGTTTAACTATTGGTGGTAAAATTCCTTTTACAGGAACATTTGCTAATTTTTCTACGGGTCGTG
>JANOTP010000010.1:0-13618 GCA_031416415.1 Cytophagales bacterium
TGTTTCCGCTTATGCAGTATGTAGGAGAGTTTCCATTAGAAGAGTTGTTCCTTCATGCCTATTTCGAGACGAGCCACGTAGAGTCTACGCTATACGAAGATGCTGGTGATGGATATGATTACAAAAAAGGAATATATAATGTAAAGAAATTTAAAACTAACGGTACCGAAAGTAGTTTCAGTATTACTCAGTCCTACGTTCACAAAGAATATAGTACAACTTACAAATTTTACACTGTTCATGTTCATGGGTTGCGATTTATTGCAAAAGAATGTTATGTGGATGGAATTAATATTCCAATATTAAGAAACGGAACAGTATGGGAAATTAAAGTACCAGAAAATTTCGAAGAGATTTTTATAAAGTAGTGATTTTGGTAACAATGCCACTATCCTTGCATGCATAGAGAAGTTGTTGATTAGAAACATTCAAAAAAGGATGTTTGTAATCAGCAGCAAGCTCACAAAGTGGCACTAACGTAAACTTTCTATTTGGAATTTCAGGATGAGGTATACTTAAATTCTGATCGTTTATGATTTCATTGTTAAAGTAAAGAATATCAATATCAATTACTCGTTCACCCCATTTTAATTCTCTAGCTCTTCCCATTCCCAACTCTATTAATAATATAATTTCCAAGAGTTTTTGGGCCGTATTTTCGGTTTCAAGTTTGATGACTTGATTATAAAAGACAGGTTGATCGGTCACACCCCAAGGAGAAGTCTCGTAAATATTTGAGCGGATTATGATATTTCCGCAATCCAAACTTATTTTTTGGGAAGCGATTGCTAAATTATTACTTTTATTACCAAGATTTGTCCCAAGAAGTAGGTAGGCAATGTTCATTTCTATTTTTATTTACTATATATTTGAATTACTTAGGCAAATGTAACTTATATGTGGAATTTTATAAAAAATGTTTTTACAATTGCGACTGGATTTTTTGTTTTTACTATCCTTTCGGTAATTGGTCTTATTATAATTGTAGCGTTATTTTCTGTAGGAAAAGACGAGAGAATTAAAAACGTATCTGTATTTAAGATTAAACTAGATAAGGAAATTGTAGAAAGAGAAAGTGAGAATTTTTTCTCTGGCGGTGGATTTTTACCAAAAGCTTCTACAATAGGTTTAATGGATATAACAGAAGCAATTGCATTAGCTAAAAAAGATGATAAAATAAAAGGTATTTATTTAGAATTGAATACTGTTCAAGCGGGGTTTGCTTCACTAGAAGAAATCAGGAGCTCTTTAGTAGAATTTAAAAAATCCGGTAAATTTATTGTCGCTTACGGAGAATCGTACAGTGAAGGAGCTTATTATTTAGCTTCGGTTGCAGATAAGATCTTTTTACCTTCATCTGGTTCATTAGAATTTAATGGGTTAGAATCAGAGGTGATGTTTTTTAAAGGGTCATTAGAAAAATTGAATGTAAAGGTTGAAGTCTTTAAAGTAGGAAGTTTTAAAAGCGCTGTGGAGCCTTTTATACTTGATAAAATGAGTGATTCAAGTCGGGTTCAAGTAAAGACATTTCTTAATTCTATTTACGATACTTATCTAACAAACGTATCGATTTCCAGAAATATCAATAAGCAAAAATTGAAATTAATATCAGATTCAATGTTGGTTCACAATGCAAAAGATGCATTAGCCTATCAATTAATAACCAATCTTGATTATTACGACAAAGTTGAAGAATATATAAATTCTAAAACCAAACAAGAAAAAGGAGAGAAGATCAATTTTATAGGGTATTCATCTATACTTGATGATAATAAAGGCGTGGAAGGGCTATCCAAAAATAAAGTAGCAGTGATAATTGCTAACGGTGAGATTCGTTCAGGAAAAGGAAATGATGATATAATTGGCTCAGAAACATTATCTGCACAGATACGAAAAGCTAGAGAAGATGAAAATGTTAAAGCTGTTGTATTGCGTATAAATTCACCAGGAGGTAGTGCGCTAGCGTCTGATGTGATTTGGAATGAAGTTGTACTCACTAGAAAAGTGAAGCCAATTATAGCTTCAATGTCTGATGTAGCAGCTTCTGGCGGGTATTATATAGCTATGGCCTGCGATACAATTGTAGCTCAACCCAATACGATAACAGGCTCTATAGGGGTTTTTGGACTCGTTCTTAACATAGAAACCTTTTTAAAAGAAAAACTTGGTGTTACCACAGATCGAGTAAAAACAGGTAATTTTTCTGATATCGGTACCGCTACCAGAACACTAACAGCTTATGAAAGAAAGAGTATCCAACAAGAAGTGAATGAAATTTACGATGATTTTACTGCTAAAGCTGCGTTGGGAAGAAAAATGTCTCAAGACGAGCTTAAAAGATATGCAGAAGGTAGAGTATGGTCAGGTACGGATGCTCTAAAAATAAAACTAGTGGATAAGCTGGGTGGTATTAACGATGCGATCACTCTAGCGGCTAACAAAGCGGGCTTGAAGGAAGAATACGAACTAGTCTATTGGCCAGAACAAAAGAATTTGTTCTGGAAAGAATTATTGTCTGGTATGAGTGAAGGTGATACAGATATGGAATCGTTAATAAAAGGAGAAGTTGGTTTTATTTATCCTTATATTAAGTCTGTAAAAGATCTTGAACAAATGAATGGAATACAGACTAGAATGCCTTATAAAATTGTTATTAAGTAATAATAAAAATTTAAGTAAACTTTATAGCTTTTAATACGTTGAAGTAGGTGAATTATTATGAAGGTAGTTAATATCTATATTTGTCTTTTATTATGTTGTTTTTTCTTACAGAACAATACTGTATTGGTCGACTATATTAAAGAAATTATAGATCCTGAGACAAATTTCTCTTATTTTGAAAAAGGAACGATCGATTCTAAAACTGATGAAAAAGAAGCAGATAACGAATCAAAAGAAAATGAGAATAAAGAGGAAAATAAAGAAAAAGAATTTAAGGATATAAAATATTTGAATGCTTTTGTATGTATTTCTTTAAAAATAAATATTCCTACACTTTACAATTCCGAAGACGCAAAAATTTTTAAACGATTTTTTGAAATAGAAACACCTCCTCCAAGGGTTGATTTAACTGCATAATAAAAAAATAAAGCTACTGATGTTCAGAATTATGTAAATAGTTTGGGCGATTTGGTGTGTTTATTTCTTGATTTGATTTTTCATCAGATTATTGTGTGGCTTATATACTATCTATTATTCTATAATTAATTTAAAATAATATAAAATGGCTTTTAATATAAATCTAAAATCAAAAATAAATATTAAAGATTTACCCTATGACCTCTCTTCTGGTTTGGTGGTATTTCTTGTGGCTTTACCTCTGGGTATTGGTATTGCGTTTGCGTCAGATGCTCCAGTATTTTCAGGTATACTTGCGGGTATTGTAGGGGGGGTAATAGTATCGTTTATAAGTAATTCCCCACTTTCGGTGAGTGGTCCAGCTGCGGGGTTAACTGTAGTAGTGCTTACTTCTGTTAAAGAACTGGGGACATACGAAATGTTTTTATTAGCATTATTAGTGGCAGGAATACTTCAATTGCTTTTTGGATTTTTAAAGGCTGGGATAATAGGTAGTTTTTTTCCTTCTAGTGTTATAAAAGGAATGCTTGCCTCTATTGGTATTATTTTAGTCTTAAAGCAAATTCCTCATGCGTTGGGTTATGATCGAGATTATGAAGGTGATTTTAATTTCTTTCAAAATGATGATCAAAATACATTTACAGAAATCTATGAAGCTATATTGTTAATAACACCTGGTCCGTTTCTGATTAGTGTTATTTCTTTGTTAGTGATAATCCTTTGGGATAAATTTAAACTCACCAAAAAGATTTATGTTCACGGAGCATTTATCGTAGTTGTATTATCTGTTTTGTTGAATTATTTCTTCGAATCGTTTTTTCCATTTTTATGGGTAGCTTCTGGTCATGTAGTGAAGCTAGAAATTATGAATAGTTTTTCTGATTTTTTTGGCAACTTTACATCTCCAGATTTTACAGCATATAAAAATCCAGCAATATATTTGATCGGATTTAAATTAGCACTTATTGCAAGTCTTGAATCTCTGTTAAGTGTAGATGCTATTGATAAATTAGATCCATTAAGGAGGTATACTCCCAAAAATCATGAATTGAAAGCACAGGGCATTGGTAATATAGTTTCTTCTCTTATAGGGGGATTGCCTATTACTTCCGTTGTTGTTAGAAGCTCGGCCAATATTGATGCGGGTGCAAAAAGTAAAATGTCTGCAATCTTTCACGGTATTTTTCTTCTACTGGCAGTTATTTTTATACCAAAACTTATTAATAAAATTCCTCTTTCTGCGTTAGCAGCAGTGTTGATGGTTGTTGGTTATAAATTGACTAAGATATCCGTAATAAAAGAACAATATGCTAAAGGCTTGGAACATTTTCTTCCTTTCGTAGTTACTATTTTTGCAGTTCTATTTACCGATATTCTAATAGGAATAGGTATAGGAACTAGTGTTGCATTATTCTTTATTCTAAGAAGGAATGTTATGAATCCTTATGTTTCTAAGAACCAACCTTCCACTTATGGAGTAAAAGTAAAAATTGATCTATCTGAAGAAGTTTCTTTTCTAAACAAAGCAAGTATACTTTATAAATTAAGTAAAGTTCCTAAAAATGCACATGTTATTATAGACGGTACTAAATCTAAATTTATTGACGATGATATTTTAGAAATAATTGAAGATTTTAAAATTAATGCTCCTAGCAAAAATATTAAAATTGAAATTATTGATATTGACGACAAGTTTGAACTAATTGAAAATGAAGAATTAGACAAGATTATTCAGCAAGATTATGAAAAATTATTTTCAAATAATAAAGATTGGGTTAAAGAGAAAATGGCACAAGACTCAAGTTATTTTGAAAAATTAGCTCGAGGACAATCTCCTAAATATTTATTCATCGGTTGTTCCGATAGTAGAATTACAGCCAATGAAATTACAGGAACGGATGCTGGCGAAATGTTTATTCATAGAAATATAGCTAATCTAGTTGTCGATACAGATTTAAATTTGATGGCGGTACTTCAGTATTCTATCGAAGTGTTGAAAGTTCACCATGTTATCGTATGTGGTCATTATGGATGTGGAGGAGTCAAGGCCGCTATTGACGGGCAGTACCACGGTCTTATTGATAAGTGGCTAAGAAATATTCAGAAAGTTTACAGACTTCATAATAATGAACTAGATAAGTTAGTAGACGAAGAACAAAAACATAGAAGACTTGTAGAACTTGTAGTCAGAGAACAAGTATACAATTTGGGTATGACAACTATTTATCAAAAGGCTCTAAAGAAAGGAGAAAACGTGCAAATTCATGGTTGGGTGTATGATATTGGTCAAGGATATATAAAAGATTTAGATATTAATATCAAAAGGGATTTTAAAGAATATAATATTTTTAAATATCGTTTTGATAATGTGTAAGTTGTGATCGAAAGTGACAATAAGTTATTGTTAAAACTAAAAATAGCTTATTTTTGCCTCTGGATAATCAAAATTAAAAGCATGACCGAAATTAGAAATAACTGGACAAGAGAAGAAATAGCTGAAATATATAATTCACCTGTATTGGATCTCATGTATAAAGCGGCTACAGTACATAGAGAATTTAACGATGCTCAAGAGGTACAAGTTTGTACATTAATGTCGGTTAAAACGGGTGGTTGTCCAGAAGATTGTTCCTACTGTCCTCAGGCAGCTAGGTACCACACTAATGTGAAAGTACATAAGTTATTAGAAGTAGGAGAGGTGCTACAGGCCGCCAATAATGCTCGTGAGAGTGGTAGTACTCGTTTTTGTATGGGTGCCGCTTGGAGAGAAGTACGTGACAATAAAGATTTTGATAACGTACTTGAGATGGTAAAAGGAGTTAGCAATATGGGACTTGAAGTTTGTTGTACCCTAGGTATGCTTACCGAAGAGCAAGCTGTTAAACTTAAAGATGCTGGTCTTTATGCATACAATCATAATCTTGATACAAGTGAAGAGCATTATGATAAAATTATCTCTACTCGTACGTATGACGATCGTCTAGAAACCTTGGACAATGTTAGAAATGCTAAAATTTCTGTTTGTTCTGGTGGAATAATTGGAATGGGCGAATCTCATAACGACCGTATTGGTATGCTAATGACATTGGCTAATTTACCCGAACATCCTGAATCTGTTCCTGTGAATGCACTTGTGCCAGTAGAAGGTACACCACTAGAAGATCAGCCAAGAGTTTCTGTTTGGGAAATGGTTCGTATGATTTCAACAGCTCGTATTCTTATGCCTAAAGCAATGGTGAGACTTTCGGCTGGTAGAGTTAGGATGACAACCGAAGAACAAGCGTTGTGTTTTCTTGCAGGGGCTAATTCTATATTTGCAGGAGATAAATTACTTACTACTCCAAACCCAGAGGTAAATGCAGACAAAGAAATGTTCCAGATTTTAAATCTTAAACCTAGAAAGGCATACAAAAATTCACAACAACCTGTTGTTAAATTTGAGCAAATACCTTTACATAAATAATTGTAGTAAATAGTTTAGACAAAATGACACTTAACGTATTGAGTGTCATTTTGTTTTTATAGGATACATAAGTTAATATTAGATTTTATTCATTTTTAAAGCAATATGCTAAAAAGTAGATTTTGTTGAATAATTGGGTTATTTTTTGTGTTTTTTAAATAAATTACAGGGATTTTTAAGCCATATATTTTTTAAATAAGGTAAATATCATTACTTTAGCCTGCAAATAAGAGCTACAACTCGAGCTCCTAAATAGGAATATAATGAGAAAATTTCTTCGTAAGTTATTATCTATTGATCAATCAGAAGAGGGAAGGGTATATATGCTTCTTATCAACTCCTTTTTTCTTGGAGCTTTTGTCGTAACCTTTGATGTAACAGTAAGTACACTTTTCATTGACCAATTAGATAAAATTGAAGCGTATGCTGTTTTAAAGAGAGATAATCTTAGCTGGTTATGGAGAGATGTAATATATAAGTATCCTTTACCTGTTTCAATTATAGTAACAGGTTTCCTAGGAATAGTAGCTACCGCAATTTTTTCAACCTTACAAAATATTGTTTCCTTTTCACGTCTTACAATAGTCAACCTTCTCATTATTCTATTGCTAGTAAGTACCATAACATTAGCATACAGATATATAGATCCAAATAACTTTAGCCAATATTATCCTTTATTGCTGATTTCATTTGCTTGTTTAGGACCTTTCAATGCAATTGCTCTATTAGGTTTTTACGGTACAGTTTCAAGAGCCTTTAACTTGAAACAAGAAAAAAGAATTATGGGTACTGTGGATCAAGGAGGAATGTTTGCAACCTCTATAGCTTTCTTTGCTGTACCAATTATAAATTTTACCGAACCGAAATCATATTTATACATTAGCGCAGTAGGCGTTTTTGTATCCTTGATAACTCAAATTGTTTTTAATCTTAAATTTAGTTCCTTTCGTACTGTACAGCCTACTACCATTACAAACAATTCTGGGTCATCTCAAGCAGATAGTAAACTTAATTCATTAATAAAAAATAAATATGTACGTTTGTTATCTGTAATGTTTATGTTGTCGGTAGTGGCAAATATTTTCGTAGATTATTCCTTCCTTAAGTCATCTTCTTTTACCTTTCCTGTTACCAATGACCTTACTAATTTTCTTGCATATTATGGTGGTATTCTTACCGTAATAAGTTTGTTGATGCAAGTGTTTATTGGTGATAATATTATTGAACAATATGGAGTAAAAGTTTCTCTACTTGTATTGCCAATTCTCGTTGCCTTTTTTACACTTCTTGCTGGGTTAATGGGATTGTTTAGCGATAGTGCAATTAGTTCAGGAAACAATCTTATGTTCTTCGTGTTTATTGCACTAAGTAAGCTTTTCTTCTCCGTTGCAAAAGATACTTTTGAAGACCCGATCTTAAAAAACTTTTTTATTCCACTAGATATATCTATTCGTCATGATGTACAAGCAAAAGTAGAAGGGGTATTTCGTCAGTTTTCATGGGCGTTGGCGGGTGTAGCCATCTTTGCATTTGGTTTGATAACATTTATAAACTTAGAACATTATAGTTTTCTACTTTTAGTTATTTGTGTGATCTATATGTTCGCAAGTTTCCGTTTATTCGATAGTTATCAATTCACCTTACTAGATTCGTTGAATCTTCAAAAATCTAAACTGTCCACTAGTAAAAAAGAATATTCACCAATAAGTGTGATGAAAAAAGAGCTTCAGAGTAATGAGCCAGATAAAGTGATTTACACCTTGAAGTTAATGGAAAGAATTGAACCCGTGTTACTTGAAAACTCTTCCAACGAACTTGTTTATGACCCTTCAGAAGAAATTCGCAAATACGCTATTCGTATTATTGACGATTGTAAAAGTCTTCCAGCAGCATCTACGCTTAAGAATGTAATAAAATTGGAAGATTCAGAGGAGGTAAAAAAACTTGCCAACGAAGCACTTGATAAATTGAATGATGCAGAGATTATTGCTCTTTCTAAAAATAAATTATATAAGTTAGCCAAGTCTACGGATGTGCAAGAAAGATTGCTTGCCGCAAAGCTTATATATCGGTCTATCGATGACACTAATATTCAGATGTTACTCGATTTAATGCGTGACCGTGATTTGAAAGTGAGAGCTGCTGCAATAATTTCTGCTGGTAAAACAGGGCGTTCAGAATACTGGCCTTTAATGATCGAAAACTTAAACTCTCCGTTGTTTGGTAATACAGCTGCAGCGTCTATTTATTCAATTGGTGAAAAAGTATTACCAGCACTAGAATCTGCTTTTTACAAATCTGGTCAATCTACCGAAGTAATGGTGAAAATTGTTCAAATGTATGGACGATTTGGTGGATCAGAAGTGACAGAGTATTTATGGAGTAAAATTGATTTTCCAGATAAAAATGTAACCTCTCAAGTGTTGTTATCTCTGTCGGGGTGTGCATTTCAAGCAGAAGGTCATAAAGCTACTAGAATTATTCAAGCTATAGAACTAGAAATTGGTAATTCTGCATGGTGTATCGCAGCCTATACTGAATTGGGAGACGATGAAGATGTTAGGTATCTCAAAAAAGCTATCATTGAAGAAATTGAATCTACTGATAATAAAATTTTCATGCTTTTGTCACTTGTGTATGATCCTAATTCTATACAGCTAGTAAGACAAAATATAGAGAGTAGAACATCTGAAGGGATTGTTTATGCAATTGAACTTCTAAATGTGTTCATCGCCGATGAACTTAAACCAGTATTGTTTCCTCTTTTGGATGAGATTTCTATACAAGAGAAAATAATGAAACTTCAAGAACATTATTTCCGAGAAAAATTTGACAAAAATCAGGTTTTAATAGAAATTATTAATCGTGATTACAATTATATAGGTAGATGGACTAAGGCATGTGCGTTGTACCGTTATTGTAAAATGTCAGGCGCTAAAGTAACAGACGATTTAGTAGCCAATTTATTTAACCCTGATTCACTTCTGAGAGAGACTGCCGCTTATGCAATTTATAAATTAGATAAAGAAGCTTATCATAGATATACTAAAAGACTAGGAGAGCAGAAAAAAGAATTGGATAGTGTAATCCTAGCTCAAGAACGAATTGGAAACAATAAACAATTACAAATTGAAAAAGTACTTGTATTAAAAGATGTAAAATCATTTGCTAGTATACATGGTGTATTTCTTTCAGGTATTGCTGATAATATTGAAGAAGTCTTTTATAAAAAAGGAGATTATATTCTAAAGAAAGGTGATACAGGCAATATCCCATTGTATGTTATTGTAGAGGGGACATTAGAAGTTAAAGAAGGTGCTAATGTTATTGCAAGAATGGTTAAAGGAGATTTAGTAGGAGAAGCATTAGTACTTGAATCTGATGTGAATCCAAACGATGTGATTGCTTATGATAATGTAACACTCTATGCTATTGGTAAAGAACATTTCTATGAGATGATGTCTCAGTCGCATGAAATGACAGAGGGTGTAATTGCTGGGTTTGTGGAACATACAGTGCTAGAAGAAAAAGATAATCTTGTAGAAAGTCTAGAGGATACAAATAAAATTTAGATTCAATTAGTGTTAAAATTTAAATTTTGATAAACATCAGAATAAATTAATAACTCAATTATTGAATTCGTAATAGTGTAATAAGTCTTTTGAAATAATATAATACAATAATGAAGTTTGAATACGATATACTGATTAGCTTTTCCGATTTGGATAATAAACCTTTGGATAAAACTCAAAAAGGATGGGTGGATAGTTTTCATAGTTTTCTGGAGCGATTGCTAACACAATTGATGGGAGAGAAGCCAAGTATACTTATATCTTCAGGAAATACTTCCTCAGATATATCTTCAAAAGCCCTTACGTTAGTTAGTATTTTATCTCCAAGTTATGTAGAGTCTGTCCCTTCTGTAAGAGAGGCAGAGTCTTTTTATAGAAATCTTGATAAAGAAAAAATGTTGCAGCAAGATGGTCTCAATAGAATTTTTAAAGTGCTTAAATCGTATGTTCCAACGAACAAACACCCTGAAGGACTTAGAGATTTAATTGGATATAATCTTTACAATATTAATTACGTTACAGGAGAGAGTATAGAAATAACAGATTTTTTTGAATCCGATGTCGATAATACTTATTGGTTAAGACTTGTGGATTTAGCACATGATCTTTATGATATTATTTCTTCAGCAAAAGATAAAAAATCAGAACACATGTTAGCTGTTGGTGCTGCTAATGAATATATATATCTAGCAAATGCTGCTAGAGATTTAGCAGTTCAGAGAGATGTTATCAAAAGAGAATTACAAAGACACGGATACACTGTATTGCCAAATTATTCTATCCCGTCAGACTCTTCAGATATTGAAACGAAGGTAGTGGACGATCTTGAAAAATGTAAATTATCTATTCATTTTATTAGTGGGTCTACTTACAGTAAAACGGAAGAAAAACAAAAAGGACTTCCAGAAATACAGAATGAAATAGCTGCAAAATTTAGTGCTGAAAAAAATGACAAGAATTCGAGTAAAGATTTTTTAGAGTTTCCTCGATTTATTTGGATTCCACCAGATTTTAGAGTGAGTGATGAACAACAGAAAATATTTATAGAAAATTTCAAGAGAGATGCTCAAATGGTAGCAGGAGCTGATGTCTTATCAATACCATTGGAAGAACTAAAAGCAATTGTACGTAACGAATTGTTTGAAATAAATGCTAGAAAAACTAGTATTTCTGGACAATCGTCTTCTTCAACCATAGATTCTGGTAAAACTATTATTTATCTTATTTGTGATAAAATGGATTTTGCAGGAGGAAAGAAGATTGCCGATCACCTTTCTGTAAGTGGCTATGAAGTTATTATCCCTGAGTTTACAGGTACCATTCTTGAAGCTAGACAAGTTCATCAATTGAATCTTAATAAATGTGATGCAGTAATGATCTACATGGATAAGGTAAGTGAAAAGTGGGTGAACAGTAAAGCACACGATGTTTTAAAATCCCCAGGTTTCGGAAGGAAAAAAATAATGAGAAATAAAGTCGTGATGGTAGAAAAAGGTGTGAAATTAAGAGATCACATGTTTTTGAGAGAGAATGACTTTCATGTATTGCATAACACAGGAGAATTCCTATCAGATACCTTAAGACCCTTTACCGCTAAACTCTAATAAAGTAAGATGAGCGAAACTACAACTAAAACCGGATTGACAACAGAGACTACTGATCTCAATTCCGTAAAAAAAGAAGAAAAGGAAGTAAAGCCACAGCCAAACAAAAAGTCTGTACCTAATCCATTTCCAGGTCTACGTCCATTTGATGTAGAAGAAAGTCATCTATTTTTTGGTCGTGAAGGTCAAAGCGATGAGGTATTGATGAAGCTAACCGATAATAAGTTTGTAGCTGTAATCGGTGCATCAGGTAGTGGTAAATCTTCATTTCTATATTGCGGTGTAATTCCTATTCTTTATGGAGGTTTTAATACTACAACAGGATCAAACTGGAATGTTGTAGTAACACGTCCGGGAAGCTCCCCAATTGATAACCTTGGAGAATCACTTCTTAAAAGTAATGTGGATTATGTAGTAGCAGATCCTGAAGAAAAACAAGTAAGAAAAAAAATCGTATCTACACTGCTTAGAAGTAGTTCTCTTGGATTAGTTGAAGCGATTAGTCAAACTAAATCTAGTATTAATCAAAACGTATTGATATTAGTCGATCAGTTTGAAGAATTATTCCGTTTCAAAAAAAGCGAAGAAGGTACTTCAACTATTAACGAGTCGTTAGCTTTTGTAAATTTATTGTCAGAAGCTGCAAGACAAAAGGAAGTGCCTATATATATCGCCATCACTATGCGTTCAGATTTTATAGGTGATTGTGCTCAGTTTCCAGAATTAACAAAATACATCAACGATAGTCACTATTTGATTCCCCAAATGACAAGGGAGCAGAAAAGGCTTGCTATCATTGGTCCTATAGCAGTAGGTGGTGGTAAAATTGCGCCACGTCTTTTGCAACAATTATTGAATGACCTTGGTGATAATCCAGATCAGCTTCCTATCATGCAGCACGCCTTGATGAGGACTTGGAGTTACTGGATAGACCATAAAGAAGGAGAGGAGCCTATTGATCTACGTCATTACGAAGCAATAGGTAGGATGGAAGAAGCTCTTTCGCAACATGCGAATGAGGCGTATGATGATCTGACAGAAAAACAAAAAGAAATCTGTCAAGCCATGTTTAAAGCACTCACTGAAAAAGGTGGTGAAAGTGCACATGGTATTAGACGTCCAACAAGACTTGGTGTTATTGCAGCAATTGCAAACACTACCGATGAAGAAGTAATGAAAGTAGTAGAGACGTTCCGTAAACCAGGACGTTCTTTATTAATGCCACCAACAGGTATTCAACTTACCTCTAATACTGTAATAGATATTTCTCACGAAAGTTTGATGCGTATTTGGGTGAAACTGAAAATGTGGGTAGAAGAAGAAAGCGAATCGGTGCAGATGTACATTCGTTTGTCTGAAGCATCTGCCATGTACCAGTTAGGAAAAACTGGTTTATGGAGACCACCAGATTTACAAGTTGCCGTAAACTGGCACGATAAAAATAAACCTACCCTTGATTGGGCACAGCGTTATGACCCTGCGTTCGAAAGAGCAATCGTATTCCTTGATACAAGTAAGAAAGCGTTCGAGACGGAGCAACGTATCAAAGAGATGATGCAAAAGCGTACCTTGAAACGTACACGTATTGTAGCATTGATCATGGCCTTTCTTGCTATTATGGCGATTGGAGTTGTAATCTGGGCGATCACTCAAAAAGTGGAAGCGGAGAAACAGAAAGATCTTGCAAAAAAAGAAAAAGATAAAGCCGTATTAGCTCAGAATGAAGCCGTATTAGCTCAGAAAGAAGCGGAAAATCAAAAAATAATTGCGGAAAAAGCAAAAGATGAGGCAGTAATAGCAAAAGATGAAGCTGTAAAAGCAAAAGACGAGGCAGAAGCTCAAAAGAAAATTGCTGAAGAACAAACAATAGAGGCTAATCATCAAAAAGACTTAGCTAAAGT
>JANOTP010000011.1:0-18430 GCA_031416415.1 Cytophagales bacterium
GTCCGTGAATAAGTCAGGACAAACGAATCTGGCAGTGTTTAGTTCTTTTGTTCACATTGGTGCTAATCCACCTTATATAGCATTTGTTTCACGACCCGATTCTGTTGAGCGACATACATTGTCTAATATTTTAGAAACAGGTTATTATACCGTCAATCATATTCACCCTAACATATACCAGCAAGCTCATCAAACATCTGCGCGTTATCCTCGTGAGGTTTCAGAATTTGATGTTACGAATTTAACACTTGATTACAAAAATGGTTTTGAAGCACCTTTTGTAAAAGAAAGTAATATTCAATTAGGTGTACAATTTAAAGAACAAATAAATCTTACTATTAACAATACGTTATTAATTATTGGAGAAATAAGCCAAGTATATTTTCCTAAAAATTGTTTGTGTGAAGATGGTTTCTTAGATCTTGAAAAGGCTCAAACGGTTACTTGTAGTGGTCTGGATAGTTATCATAAAACTGAGCGACTTGCTCGTTTGAGTTATGCAAAGTCAACAAAAGAAGTAGAGATAATTAGATCAAGTTATAGTGAATAAAACTAAAAAAGTAGAATTAATCGCTAGCGTAGATAAATTAGTATTTAAAAAATTAAATAAATTATAATGCAACGATCAATAGTTTGGTTTAAAACAGATTTACGATTGCATGACAACGAAACCCTTATTCGTGCTATCGAACAGAGTAGTGAAATTATTCCAGTATATTGTTTTGATGAAGAAGATTATAAAATTACAGAATTTGGTTTTCAAAAGACAGGTAATTTTAGAACTCAATTTTTATTAGAATCCTTATTAGATTTAGACAGTAGTCTTCGGAAACTAGGTTCAGGATTAATAATTCTCAGAGGTAAACCAAAAGTAGAACTGTATAAATTAGCCAAAGAATATAATGTAAAAAAAATTTATGTAAAGAAGGAAGTGGCTTATGAAGAAAAGCAAACAGAAGAAGAAGTAGAAAAAGAATTATGGAAGACACTTTGCTCTTTAGAGAAATTTAGTACTAGCACATTATATCATGCACAAGATTTGCCTTTTACAATAAAAGATATACCGGATGTATTTACTAATTTTAGAAAAAAAACTGAAAAAGATTCTTCGATAAGACAAGCGTTTTCATGTCCTATAAGTATAAATTCTCCTGTTATCCCCCCTGTTCAACTCCCTACTTTAGAAGAATTAGGACTATATCCAATAGTAGTAGACAGTAGGAGAGTTCTCGATTTTAAAGGAGGAGAGACCGAGGCGTTAAAGCGATTAAATTATTATTTTTACGAAACTAATTTTATTTCTACGTATAAAAAAACAAGAAACGGTATGGTTGGAGAAAGTTATTCAACAAAATTTTCTCCATGGTTAGCGTTGGGATGTTTATCCCCAAGAAAAATTTATTATGAGTTGAAAAAATATGAAACTACTTTTTCCGAAAATGATTCTACTTATTGGTTGGTATTTGAATTGTTGTGGAGAGATTACTTTCGATTTATGATGAAAAAATATAATGCTAAATTTTTCCTGCAAACAGGAATTAAAGACGATGAAAAAAAACTGCAAAAGAACGATCAAGTAGTTTTAAATAGATGGATCAATGCACAAACAGGTGTTGATTTTATTGATGCTAATATGCTTGAATTGAAGTTGACTGGTTTTATGAGTAATCGAGGGAGGCAAAATGTAGCCAGTTATTTATGCAACGACTTAAAGCTGGATTGGCGTTATGGAGCTGCTTATTTTGAACAACAATTAATAGATTATGATGCTTGCAGTAATTGGGGTAATTGGGCATACTTAGCGGGTGTGGGAAATGATCCAAGAACAAATCGGTATTTTGATATAGAGAAACAAGCAATAGAATATGATTTAAATAAATCCTATAGAAACTTATGGCTTCAAAAAAAATAAATTATGATGGTTTGCCTTCTTCTCGAGAATGTTTGATTTCGCAAGAAGAAAAAGAGCCTATAGTTAAAATAGAGCTCTCACTTTCCGCAAATGATCTTAATCGAATTATAGAAATGGCTTGGGAAGATAGAACACCATTTGATGCTATTGAAATTCAGTTTGGTTTAAAGGAGCAAGAGGTAAAAGCATTAATGAAAAAAAACTTAAAGTTTAGCAGTTATAAACTTTGGAGAATAAGGGTTGGTAATCGTAAAACTAAACATGCGAAGAAGATAGTAATAGAAGGGATCGATCGGTTTAAGTGTAGGTCACAGAGGAGTATTACGATGAATAAAATTTCAAAAAGGCGATTTTAAGAGTTTTCATCAACTATTGACGAGTGTTTATACTTAAATAAAACTAGTGTTTTTTGCGAGTAACAGAAAATTCAGAAAAACGTTTACTACTATGTAAATTAATTTTGAAATATGATTATAGACGAAAAGACAGATCTGCTCACAACCTTACTGTTAGACAGTTTTCATAGTAAGGAATTTGGAAAATTTCCAGTGCTTGAAATTGATAAGGACGGTAAAATAATTTTTGCTAATTCTATGCTCCTTACAATGCTGGGTAAAAAGGAAGGAGAAGTTTGTGGAAATTATTTCACGAAAATATTAGAACCTTCTACAGGAAATTCGAGGGTTTTCCATTATAAATGGAATGCAATCAGGAATGGCAAAACAGAAGCTGCTGATTTTTTTATAATTTCAGAAGCTAAAAAAAAATACCTTCTTCGCTTTAGAACTGTTAGTGAGGGAATTTATAATTCGGAGGATTATAAAATTATTTTTAGTTGTGAACAAATTATTTTTATTCGAGAGAAAGAAATAAAAAAAGAAGTTTCTGAGTTTGTATATGCTTGAATTTAACGATTTCTGGCAATTAAAATTTACTTATTAAGTATAGTTTTAGTTCTATAAAAATTAATGATAGTTGGATTAAGTTGTTTTATAATTTTACAATCTATTAAGCGCCGCATTTAAATTTTGGTTCATATTTTTAAAACGCTCCTTTGCTTCATTAATAAATGTTTCGTCGGCAATAAGTTTGTGAATATCGGCATCTCCACTAGTTTCCATTTCACTTACTTTGTAGGTCTGTTCAAAATTGCCTTTTTCAAGTTTTATAATGTATTTATTATTCCAGGCAAAAACGGTGATTTTAAAATCGCTGTGAGGTATTTCGGCTACGGTACGCATAATAAAAGGTAGTATTAAGATTCGAAATTACGGATTCTCTTACTCCGACCAAAATAAATAAGTAAAAAGGCTTGATATTTTTTAACTTAGCGGAGTAAAATGCTATTAGAATGGTCCAAAGTGCAATTATTGATTTGATATTAATAAAATTAAAGAATCTTGTTGGTGAGAAATATGTTTTTACGGATGAAGAATCGTTGGAATATTATTCGCATGACGAGACTGAAGATTTACGTTTTTATCCAGATGTAGTAGTAAAACCTGGTACTGTAGAGGAAGTAAGTGAACTAGTAAAACTCTGTAACGAATATAAAATTCCGCTCACGCCTAGAGGTGCAGGCACAGGTCTTAGTGGAGGAGCGTTGCCGATTCACAAAGGTTTAGTGCTTGCCATGGAACGTTTTAATAAAATAATTGACATCGACGAACGAAATTTTCAGGCGACTGTAGAAACAGGTGTCATTACACAAGTGTTTCAAGAGACAGTGGCTAAGAAAGGATTGTTTTATCCTCCTGATCCTTCCAGTCGTGGGAGCTGTTTTTTAGGAGGTAATTTTGCAGAATCTTCAGGTGGTCCTAAAGCAGTTAAATATGGTGTTACAAAAGACTATGTTTTAAATCTTCAAGTAGTGTTGCCTACAGGTGAAATTATTTGGACAGGAGCGAATGTACTTAAAAATGCAACGGGTTATAATCTTACACAACTTATGATTGGTAGTGAAGGAACACTAGGGATCATTACAAAAGCGGTTTTGAGATTAATACCACATCCCACCAATGATTTAGTTATGTTGATTCCATTTCGATCGGCAAAGCAAGCTTGTGAAGCTGTAAATGCTATATTATTAGCAGGAGTTTCTCCTTCGGCATTGGAGTTTATGGAGCGTGATGCTCTTGTATGGTCCGCTAACTACCTAGGTCTTGAACTAGCGGTTGCCCACGACATAAAAGCGCATTTGTTGGTAGAGGTAGATGGGAATGATTTGGAACTGCTTCACAAAGATGCTGAGAAAATTTATGAAGTAGTTTCACAGTTTGATATTGAAGAACCTTTATTGGGAGATACTTCTCAGCAGAAGCAAGACTTGTGGAAGTTAAGAAGGAATGTGGCACATGCAGTGAAAGCTAATTCTATTTATAAAGAAGAAGATACGGTTGTGCCCAGAGCGCACTTGCCAGAATTGATTGAAGGAATTAAGGTAATAGGAGAAAAATATAATTTTAATACGGTATGTTTTGGTCATGCTGGTGATGGAAATTTGCATATTTTCGTGCTTAAAAAAGACCAGTCAGAAGAGGACTGGAAGGTAAAAGTACCCGAAGGTATTCGTGAATTATTCCGCTTAACAGTGAAATTAGGAGGAACAATTTCTGGCGAACATGGGATAGGTTATGTACAAAAACCTTATATTGACATTGCAATCGGTGAAAAGCAATTACAATTAATGAGGGATATAAAGAAGGTTTTTGATCCAAATGGGATTCTAAATCCTGACAAAATCTTCTAAATTACCTTAAAAATGCTTAAATTTAGGCAAAACATACATCTTATAAACATAAGAAGAGGTCTTAACGTATAAATTACGCCCCTTAGCGGCAAAGAGGTTTTATGAAGAGTTTTTTCAATAATTTAGTTTTCATTTCAAAACTAGTAGTGGTACTTATATTAGTTTTAGTTTCATATAGCTCATCAAATGCTCAGATTATCCAAAATCTGAAAATGAAAATGGCCAATGATTCTTATCAGAAATTTCTTTATGGAGAAGCAATCCCTTTATATGAAGAGATAATTCACAAGGCGCCGGAAAATATGGAAGCTAAAAAAAAATTAGCTACCTGTTACCGAATGTCAAACGATACACGTAACTCAGAGCGCTTGTATTCTCAACTTGTGGTGGAAGATAGCGTTGGTTTATTGAATAAATTATACTATGCACAGGCATTAGCTGAAAATGGTAAATATGATCAGGCAAAAATTTGGTATAAAAAATACGACAATGCGCTCGCGATAGATGCAAGGGGGAAACGTTTTTTAAATTCTTATAATAACTTTAAAAAATTCTATAAAGATTCGTCTAGCTGGCAAATTGATTTTTTGGCAATTAATTCTCCTCAAGCAGATTTTAGTCCAATGTATTATAAAAAAGGTATTGTATTCTGTTCTGCCAGAACTCAAGGTGGAGCAGTGAAGTATGTATACGGATGGGATCAATCAGCTTTCTTAAATTTGTATTATGTAGAAGATACAAACAGCATTATAGGTAAACGGTATTATACCGATGTGTTGAAGGACAATATTTCAAGTTATTATGACTCTACAGGCCACGTGGCTAAAGGGCATTCAGAAGATGCCAAAAGTTCTGGAAATGATTCTGAGGTGTTAGGTTATTTTGGTAATACTTTTTTGAAGGAAGAGGAAGAATGGATTTTGCAGTCTAAAGATTTAATAGTTCCATTTAATAAAAAAATTAACAGTAAATACCATGAAGGACCATCAAGTTTTTCTAAAGATCTAGATTCAATGGTATTTACCCGAAATGGATTTCATGGAGGAAAATTACGAAAAAGCAAAGACGGAGTAAGTAAGTTGAAGATTTATAGCTCTAAACACATCGGCGATACATGGACAACGGCTAAACCAATTAAATTTAATAAATTTCAGTACTATGTGAAATTTACGGGTCTCAATTCCTTTAATAGAAGTACCTCGGAATCGGATACTTCTTATGTAAAAGAAATAGAACTTGATGATGATCAGTTTTCCATTAGTCATCCTTGTCTTAGTAGAGATAATAAAAAATTATTTTTCGTCTCTGATGCTCCAATTGGATTTGGAGGTTCAGATGTTTATGTGTGTAACTGGGAAGGCTCTAACTGGTCTTCGCCTGTAAATTGTGGTAAAAATATAAATACCGAAGGAAATGAAATGTTTCCTTTTGCTGACGATAATGGTAATCTTTACTTCTCCTCAGATGGATGGGGCGGTATGGGTGGTCTAGATATTTATTTTTCTGAAACAGAATTAAATATTTTTGGAGAAAAAGATAATATTTTTAACAAGCCAGTTAATCTTGGTTTTCCAATAAATTCTAAAAAAGATGACTTTGGAATTATTGTAAATAAAGAATTTACTTCTGGTTTTTTTAGTTCGAATAGAAGAAAAGGTGCAAACGACGACGATATATTTCGATTCCGTTTTATTGGACCTACTACAATTGCGGTAACAGGAATGGTAGTGAAGAGAGGCTCTGGCACACCTATGGATAGTGCCAAGGTAGTTTTAAGAGATTTGAAGTCAGGATTAGACAGTGTTATTACTCCAAAATATGGTATGTTTTCATTTCCAGAACTTTCACCTGGCAAGGACTATATTGTTTTTATTGATAGAAAAGGATATCATAGCCAAAAGATAAACCTTAATACAATGGATCTCAAAAGAGGAGATACTTGTAAAGTTAAGGTAGAGCTTGAGCCTAAAGAGATTTTTATTTATGTAAAAGGAAATGTATTTGGAGAGGATGATAAGTTGCCAATGCCCAATGTGAGAATAAAAATATTTAATAACTGTACTGGAGTAACAGATGAAATATTTTCGGATGCACTGGGAAATTACAGTATGCGTCTGAAAGAAAATTGTTGTTATGCTATCAGTGCAATAAAAGATAACTGTGGTGTAAATTCTACTGTGGTGTCTACTGTCGGCATTGATTCTAATAAAGATATTCTTACCGATTTTGCAATGCTTTGTAAGGGCGATGTAGTGAAGTTAGATGATATTTATTATGATTTGGGTAAGTGGGATATTCGTCCTGAAGCCGCGATACAATTAGATAAGTTGTTGGTATTGATGAAAAAATATCCCGATATGAAAATTGAGTTGAGGGCACATACTGATAGTAGAGGTGATGATGCCAAGAATTTAGTATTGTCTGATAAAAGAGCAAAGTCTGCTGAAAAATACCTTGAATCAAAAGGGATAAATGTGGCAAGTATTTCTGGAAAAGGATATGGGGAATCATTGCCGCTTAATAAATGTAAAAACAAAGTGCCTTGTTCTGATGAGGAATATCAAATTAATAGACGTTCTGAATTTAAAATTTTGTCAATGGGAAAACCAATGGCTCTAGCAACAATAAATGCTAAGATGGCTGGTAATTGCCAGAACTATGTAGATAATGTTATTAAGAAAGAGGAAGAGGCAAATAGAGAACCCGAATATAAACCTACTCCTGTTAGTGGTGATTTGCTTGATGCGATGAATAAGAAGGAAATTAATCCTAATTCGATTGTAGATACAGATGCGAAAGCGAAAGCCGATGCTGCCGCAAAAGCAAAACTGGAAGCGGATGTGAAGGCAAAAGCTGACGCCGATGCTAAAGCCAAAGCGGATGCCGAAGCTAGAGCGAAAATGGATACAGATGCGAAAGCGAAAACCGATGCTGCCGCAAAAGCAAAACTAGAAGCGGATGCTAAGGCAAAAGCTGATGCCGATGCTAAAGCCAAAGCGGATGCCGAAGCTAGAGCGAAAATGGATACAGATGCGAAAGCGAAAGCCGATGCTGCCGCAAAAGCAAAACTGGAAGCGGATGCGAAGGCAAAAGCTGACACCGATGCTAAAGCAAAAATGGAAGCCGATGTGAAAGCGAAAGCCGATGCAGCAGCGAAAGCAAAATTAGAAGCAGAGGCAAAAGCGAAAGCGGATGTTGCCGCGAAAGCAAAACTAGAAGCAGCAGCAAAGGCGAAGGCCGATATAGAAGCAAAAGCGAAAATGGATGCTGATGCAAAAGCGAAAGCCGATGCCTTAGCAAAAGCGAAGACGGATGCTGATGCGAAAGCGAAAGTCGATGCCTTAGCCAAAGCGAAGACGGATGCCGACGCTAAAGCGAAATTAGAAGCAGATGCGACAGCGAAGGCCAAAGCAGATGCAGATGCCAAGGCGAAAGTCGATGCCACTGCTAAAGCAAAAAATGAGACTCCAACAGAAGAAGATCCTTTTGCAGAAGTATTTACTAAAAAGGAAACTACTGCTACAAGTGCTATTAAAGGTACTGTTTTGAAAGGTGGAACGGCAGAGAATCTTAATGGTGCTAAGTTGATATTAAAATCAAACGGCAAAAAAATAGATAGTACAACAACGGTAGTGGGAGGTGGTTTTATGTTTACCAAATTACCCGCCTCTACAAATTATGAAGTATACGTTTCTCGTAAAGGATATTTTGATCAAAAAATTTCTGTAAATTCTAGTGCATTAATGCCAGGGCAAACGGGAACAATCAAAGTTAATTTAGTGCTTGATCCTAACCAAAAAGATGTGGCGGAGCCAGAGATGGTATTTCTTCTGAAAGGGAAAGTAGTAAACGAAACGAATGTAGCTCAGTCAGGAGTAACGGTTTCTCTTACGAATAATATGGATAAAACCACTACAGAGGTAAAAGCAAATCAACAGGGAGAATATAGTTTTCCGTTGCGTAAGCAATGCCACTACACAGTAAAAGCTACAAGAGCAAATTGTAAATCTTTACCTTTTAATAAAAGTACAATAGGATTACAGTCTTCTCAAACATTTGAGTTGGAACTCGTGATTCGTTGTGAGTAATTGAAAACTTTATTTGTAAATATTTTTTTATAAAAGTATCGTTAGAAATAAAATTACAACTGTTTTTGTACTCTAGTTATTAATTAGAATATAAAAACAGTTTTTAGTTACAATAGAAATTTTCTTTTAAGACGTAAAAAAATTAAACAGGAATACGAAAAACGATTCGTATTTTTAACTACTTACTACTAACTTTCGCAAAAAAAAATCATGCTTACACATCACGTTTTATTTTGGTTAAAGACCGATACATCCGAAGAACAAAAAATAGCTTTCCGCAAGGGATTAGATTCTCTTCAAAAAGTTGAAACTATAAAATCTATGTATATTGGCACTCCAGCGCCAATTAGTAGAGCAGTAGTAGATACTAGTTATACTTTTTCATTGGTTATTATATTTGAAGATCTAGCAGGGCACGATGTGTATCAGATACATTCTATACATAAGGCTTTTTTGGACGAATTCAGAGGTTTGTTTGAGAAAGTGGTGATTTATGATGCCCAATAAATTATTTCAAAATGTTATTTTACAGGGTATTATAAAATTGCAGCCCTGCTAATAATTGACTATATTTGCATAGAAAATTATACATAAATAAATTATAACAATGACAACACTATCGGTTTTATTATTTCTAGGCGGTATTGGTACAATGGAAATATTAATGATTGCATTAGTAATCCTATTGTTCTTTGGTGCTAAAAGAATTCCTGAACTTGCAAAAGGTTTAGGTCGCGGTATACGTGAATTCAAAGATGCAAGCAAAGAGATAAAAAGTGAAATTTCTAAAGGTATGGAAGATGATTCCACTCCCACTAAGAATTCATAATTTAAAAATCTTTATTGCATAGCAGAATTTCTGATTAAATTATTTTAAATGAAGAAACCAACTACCATGGTTTCTTCATTAAGTTTTATAACAATTCATACACAGTGAAAATTTACAATTCTTTAACGGAGATAAAAGCTGACATAGCTTCTGGTGCGGTAGATTGCAGAAAACTTACCGAGCACTATCTTTCCAATATTAAAAATAAAAAACATCTTAATGTTTTTCTTGAAGTATACGAGCAGGATGCATTGAAACGTGCAGACGAAGTAGATGCTAAGATGAAAGCTGGTAAGGCTGGGAAATTAGCTGGAATGGTAGTAGGACTTAAAGATGTTCTTTGTCATAAAGACAAAGGTTTACAAGCCTCAAGTAAAATTCTAGATAAATTTATTTCACAGTTTAACGGTACTGCCGTCCAAAGGCTTATTGACGAAGATGCTATTATAATTGGACGTCAAAATTGTGATGAATTTGCAATGGGTTCTTCCAATGAAAATTCTGCTTTTGGTCCAGTACTAAACGATGCCGATAATACTAGAGTGCCAGGAGGCTCTTCTGGTGGTTCAGCTGTAGCAGTGCAAGCAAATCTATGCCTTGCCTCTTTAGGGTCTGATACGGGTGGGTCTGTAAGACAACCGGCAGCATTTTGCGGTATAGTGGGCTTAAAACCTACGTATTCGCGTATTTCAAGATATGGATTGATTGCTTATTCTTCTTCCTTTGATAGTATTGGAATTATTGCTAAAAGCATAGAGGATACAGCGCTACTGCTAGAAGTAATAGCAGGTGCAGACGACAACGATAGTACTGTATCTTTCAAACCTGTTCCAGCCTATTCTAAAAATCTTTCTTTTAATAAAAAATTAAAAATTTGTTATCTGAAAGAAGGCATAGAGAGCGAAGGTGTAAGCGAAGAGATTCGTGAACGTACAAAAGTTCAACTTGACTTTCTTAAAAAAGAAGGTCATACCGTAGAGCCCGTTAAATTTTCTTATTTAGATTATATTCTTCCAACGTATTATATTCTTACTACTGCAGAAGCGAGTTCTAATCTTTCCCGTTTTGATGGTGTTAAATATGGTTACAGAAGCCCTAATACCAAAGACTTAGAGTCGATGTATAAGAAGACTCGCTCAGAGGGTTTTGGTGAAGAGGTAAAGAAAAGAATTATGTTGGGAACCTTTGTGTTGAGCGCGAGTTATTATGATGCTTATTACACTAAAGCACAAAAGATAAGAAGACTTATTAAGGAAGAAACAGAGAAAATATTATCGGAGTACGATTTCATTATACTTCCTACGACTACAACTACAGCCTTTAAAATAGGTGAACATGAAGGAGATCCTATCTCTATGTATTTAGCTGATTTGTTTACAGTACAAGCAAATCTTTGTGGGATACCTGCTATGTCGATCCCAAATGGCTTTGACAAACAAGGTTTGCCAATAGGGTTGCAAATAATGACAAAAGCTTTTGGAGAAGGAGAAATGCTAGCGTTCTCTGGTTACCTTATGGAAAATAATAATTAAAAAAATCCGTTCTATTTCTAATGAAAAAAGTACAAAGGGAAATTATTGCGGTAGTATATGTGATCACGATCCAATTGGCAGTGCTATTTCCAATTGTTACTTCGGCTCAAGTAATCCCACCTGCTGATTTCGTAAAGGATTCTTTAACGGTTCAAGATAGTGTTGTCTCTGTTGATACAATAGTAATTGAACAAGTGAAATTAGATACTTTAGTACGTATAGAATCATTGGTTAAAGTTGATTCTCTAACGTTAGCTAAGTTGAAAAAAGAAACGGATGTTGATAGGATAATTGAAGCTAGGTTGAATACGATACACAATGAAATGCCACTTATTTATAATAATAAGGTAAGAGGTTTTATAGAATATTTCTGTGTGCGGAATAAAAATTATCTTTTCACAATGGAACGCAGAAAAAATCTGTACTTTCCTATTTTTGAAGAAGCCTTAAAGAGATGGGGCTTGCCAGACGAACTTAAATATCTACCTATTGTAGAATCAGGACTTAATCCAATGGCAATTTCTAGAGCAGGGGCAGCAGGACCATGGCAATTCATGCCGGCATCAGGTAGAGAATTTGGATTGATTGTGACAGACTATATTGATGAACGTCTAGATATATATAAATCAACGGAAGCAGCTTGTAAATTTTTTACCAGACTATATAGATCGTTTGGCGATTGGGATTTATGTCTTGCTAGTTACAACAGTGGTCCGGGTACTGTAAAAAGAGCTATTCGCCAATCCGGAAGGCATACGTTTTGGAGTATCTATGATTATCTACCAAAAGAAACACGAAGTTATGTACCCCAATTTGTAGCGGTTACTTATGGCATGAAATATTTGAAGGAATATAATATTGTCGCAGATTCAATACTTTATCCGATGGATACTGATACTATTATGCTCTATCAATTTGTGAATATTCATATTCTGTGTGAGAAACTAAATATTTGCTACGAAGATTTTGTACGATTAAATCCTGCTATACGTACAAATATTTTGCCTGATAATATTAATTATCCTATTCGATTACCAAGAGAGAAAAAATTAGAATTTTTGTTGAATAAGCACGAGATCACAGAGTGTATTAATGTGATTACTGAACCTATTGAAGTCGCTACAAACGATAGACGAAAATCTTCTGTTTCTGGCGCATTGGCTTATCGCCAGAAAATTGTTCATACTGTAAAGAAGGGTGAAGTTCTTAGTAAAGTTGCCAGTAGGTATGGGGTTTCGGTGTCGCAGGTAAAATCATGGAATGGACTGAAAGGTACTGCACTGCGCTCGGGACAAAAATTGGTGGTTTATAAAATGAAATACACCAAGACAAATTCACCTTCTATAGTTAAGAAAAAAACAGCACCTGTTAACCAAATTAGTACTTCACAAAGTAAGAATAATGTAATTAAAGCGGCTCCTAAATATCATTATGTACAGCCAGGAGATACACTTTGGACGATCTCGAAGAAATATGGAGGTATTTCAATTGAAAAAATAAAAAAGCTTAATAATATAAAAGGCAGTACGATTAAGGTAGGTCAGAAATTAATTTTAGGCTGATAGGCTCTTTTTTACGATTTTAAATCCTGATTTTTTATTTTTTGTAACTTTGCAAAGGTTCATTCGTTATAGTAGATAGTGTAAAATAAGAGGTATTAAATGCAGTTTTTTTACCAGCTATTTATTCATAATTCAGTTATTTAAAAAAATTAAAACATCCATGTTGTCTAATGAGAAAATGTGGCAATCATGGATTGTTAAATTTTTTGTAAACAAAAAAAAATGATAGAAGACGATGATGATTTGTTCGGAGAAGGATTTGACTTTGAAGACGAGGGGAGTGAGGAAATGTCGGAGGATAAAGAAAATTATCGAGAGTTTCTAGTATTTAAAAAAGCCATGGAGATCTTGTATGTTACAAGAGGGATTATTGATACTATAAAAGAGAAAGACGATCTTTTTGAGATAAGAAATTTCATGTATTCAAATGCTGCCTTGTTAGGTGGAAAGATAGCAGCCGCAGAGGGAGGAGAGCTGTATCATATTCGTATGGAGTGTGCTTATCAAATAAAAATTGCAGCGAAAGAGTTACTAACGAATGCGCTACTTTGTGAAATTGATAATCTTACAGACAAACGCTATTTGGATCTTCTTAAAAATCTCATTGAAGAATTTAGAATATATTTTTCGGAATGGACAAAAACATTTAATCCCTCGTTAGATATCGACGATGGTTGGAAGATAGGAGCATAAAAAAATCCCCGATTAATAGTCGGGGATTTTTTTATTTTGCTACTTTTTCTTTGATGGGTTTATTGGGATAGTAAATGGTTTGCGAGAGGCTTGTGCCAGGAGCAACCATTGGCCATACATTTTCTTCTTTTAATACTTTAGCATGTATCAAAAATGGCTTAGGAGTTGAATGCGCTTTATGTATAGCAGCTTTTAGCTCGTCAGAATTATTAGCTACTGCTGCTTCCATACCAAATGCTTCTGCAAGTTTTACGAAATTAGGATTTAACAATTCTACTCCTGAATAATTTTTTGCATAAAACTGTTCTTGCCATTGGCGTACCATTCCTAGATAAGCATTGTCAAGAATTAATATTTTTATAGGCCATCCTTCTTGAACGCAAGTAATAAGCTCTTGAAGATTCATTTGAAAAGATCCATCTCCAGTAATGCACCATACATCGTTTTTAGGCATTGCCGCTTGAGCGCCCATTGCGGCAGGTAATCCAAAGCCCATTGAGCCAAGTCCTCCAGAAGTAAGGAAATGGTTAGGCTTCATTCTTACTAGGTATTGAGAAGCCCACATTTGATGTTGTCCTACATCGGTTGTTACGATTGCATCAGAAGCCATCATTTCTTCCAACGTCTTCAATGCTGATACCTCGTTGAACTTAGAATAATCAGGAGGCATGATTGGGTATTCTTCTCTCAATTCATTGAGGTGAGCAAGCCAATCTGCACGATCTTTCTGATTCGTAGAATTTTTTGTTTCTGGCAAAGTGTCTAATACTTTTTTTGCATCGCCATGAAGAAATACATCTGTTTTGACATTTTTGCTATTTTCACTTTTGTCTACATCTGCATGTATAATTTTTGCATTAGGAGCAAAGTCGGAAAGTATTCCAGTAATACGATCATCAAATCGGATACCAACTGCAAAGATCAAATCAGACTCTTGAACTGCTTGGTTGGAATATTTCATGCCATGCATACCAAGCCATTGGAAGAATAATGGATCGTTATGCTCCATAGCTCCAATACCAAGTATGGTAGATATAACAGGTATATTTTCTCTATGAATAAATTCTCTTAATTCGTCCCAGCCTTGTGATAATAACACACCGTGTCCAGCGATTACTAATGGTTTTTTTGCATTGGCAAGCAATTCTGCAGCAGCAGAAAGATCTTTATCGCTTACATTATATACTTTTTTTGGTATTGGTTTTATAAATTGTTGTTCCCAATCTTCGTCTAGCTCTACAAATTCGCCTTGTATACTTCTTGGTATGTCAATCAATACAGGTCCTGGTCTGCCTTCCATACATATACGGTAAGCATCACAAAATATTTTTTCAGAGTCTTCTAGTTTTGTAATTAAAAATGTTTTTTTGGTAATAGGAATACAGATGCCAGTAATGTCTGTTTCCTGAAACGCATCGGTACCAATTAATTCAAGTTTCACTTGTCCAGTAATAGCGATCATTGGAATTGAGTCAGCATATGCATCAGCAATACCAGTTACTAGATTAGTGGCTCCTGGTCCTGATGTAGCAAGACAAAAACCTGGTTTGCCCGATATGCGACCATATCCGTTTGCCGCAAAAGCGGCGGCCTGTTCGTGTCTAACTAAGATACTGTTAAGATTGCTAAACGCAAGAGCATCGTATATCGGTAATATAGCGCCACCTGGATATGCAAAAAGGTCACGTGCTCCTAGCAATTCGATGATTTTTACTATATATTCAGCTCCTCTTAATTTTATCCTTGGTTTCATAATTTACTTATAAATTAATTTACTGGTATAAAAATAAGAAAAGCCTTAATGATAAAGGTGACTTATTTGAGAATAAATACGGTTTCAGAGGGTGTTATATTGCACTTATTTAGTTGATTTTTAAATATATATTAATTATTTAAACTCTAATTTTTTAGCTAAATGTATACTGGTTGATAATATTCTCTTAATGGTGGAATAGGATTTCTCTTAAGTTGAACAAAACTATATTAACTCAGTTAAGCCTTGCTGGCCACGTAAAAAAGTAGCAACGATCCCACCAGATCGTTGCTACAGAACAACTAACTAACTAACTAACTAAATTTTCATAACCTTATTCTTTTATTACTTTATAAAAATAGCTTTCGCTATTTGTTATTATAGATACTACATAAGCTCCTTTTGCAAGTGACTCTCCTAGGGTGATGCTATAAGAATTTATTTCTGGTTGTTTTACCTCAACAGTTTTCCCAATTATGTCCATTACATATACTACTGTGCTTTTATCGTAAGGCATAGCTACTGTAAAGCTGGCATTAGTTGGATTAGGGCTTATTGATGGTGCAGAAGAAGCAGTATTAAGAGAAATGATTGGGCTTTCTGTAGCGGTAGCATCAAAATCAACTTGCTGTAGACGATAATAAGAAATGCCAACTGTTGTTGCGGTTGGATCAATAAACTCATAAGTGGAAATATCAGAAGGGTTGTTTGTTCCTTTTACTTTTCCAATTGGGTAAAAGTTGATTCCATCGGAAGATTTAAAGACTAAGAAATAATCATTATTTTTTTCATCAGAAGTAATCCAACTGAGTTTTGTTTTCCCACCACTATTCTCTCCAGTGAAACTAATTAAATTCACAGGGGCTACAGCACAGGATGTAGTTACAGTAGTAGTAGCAGTCCATGTTTCGCCACAGGATTGATCCCTAAATGTTAAAACAACAGTATAAGTGTTAGTTCCAGTAGGATAGGTATGAGTAGGCGTCGCTCCTGTACCAGTGGCACTAGCGTCTCCAAAGTCCCACGCTTCCGAGCCTGCTTGTATAGTTATATTGTCTTTGAAATAGGTTTTAAAAACGTAACTAAAATCGACAGTACAGCCAGATACTGTTTTACTAATAACAGGGGTGCTTGGGTAAGCAAATGCAATATTGGCAATACCTCTATATATTGTAGGATATCCCCAAGAGGCTCCTGTATATAAAGTAAATCCATTATTTAAATAGTTGCTTCCTGTCGTAGCAGCATTTGGAAGATTTATAACTCCGATATAGGTAGTATTACTAAAGTTGTCTACGTTTGTTACATAAATTTTATTGTCTGGTCCAAGTTGAAGGGTTCCCATTTCTGCGGTGTTATTTGAACTACTTCCATTGGCGCCGGGATATGGGTACACACTACCGAGTGCAATATCCAATTGGTAAATTTTGTTTCCTGAAAGTGAAGTAAAATAAAACATACTGCCGTCCATTGAAAATTCACAACCATAACCACCATTATAAGTAGTTGCGGGGAAAGATCTAAGTGCTGCACCCGTTATTTGACCAGCGGCTTTGTCCCAGGCATATACATCAAGGCTTCCATTTTGTGCAATACTGCCTATTCGATTTTGGCACTGACTTATTTTTATACTGCCAGTTCCTCCTCCTCCTGTAGACACCACATTGCTTATGACCTTTGTTAAGTTTACGCCTGTTGTAGTTACATGCCATGCCCAATATTGAGTTGATTGAGTATGGGCCACGATCCAATATCCTCCAGAACCATCAGTTCCTGCACACATTGCTTCGCTTACTTGTACGCCTGTTGCCAAATTAGTGGGTCCTGCCAGAACAGATAGTGTACCCGCAGTATTTCTTATGTGGTAAAAATTAATTCCCGAAGCGCTTCCGCCTGTTAAGTCATTTCCAGAAAAAAGAAAAAACTGGTTGGTAGGGCTTGATGGATCTGGAACTATTACTGCTCCATCTGTAGAAGATTGTCCATTATTTGAATTTACGTTTTGAAAGAAAACATTTGTGCCATTGTATATCTTGCTGTTATTGCAATACATTACAATATTTTTATTAGGGTCGCACATTGTCGCACTTGCTTCTTGGCCTGCGTCGTTTATTGGATTTCCTGCTAATACTACGGGAGCGCCACTGGTAAAATCTAATCCAGCTTGTTTTCCAAACATCCATTTTGGAGATAATGCATAAGGTGCAGTCTGCGCTATGGCAAAATTCGATAGGATAGTCATAAAAACTACACACCAGATTATTTTTTTTGAGATGGTAATTGTTGTTTTCATAATTTATAGTGTTTTAGTTGTTCGAGATAATTGTCCTTTTGAAATCTCCCTTTTGGTGGTCGAGCTATTTCTGTTCAATTATCTTATACCCAATAAAGAAATATTGCGCATTGTTGAGGCATAATGGCTTAAAAATCGACTCTATTTGAGGTATTTGGAGTCGATTTACATTGTTATTTGTTTCGTTTTAATTAATGGATTAGTGCAAAATTTTCAATTATTTAAGCTTTCTTAAATTTTACATCCCTTATTAGTTCCTGAAATCAATTTTATTTAACAAATTTTAATATTATAGGTATTAAAATTAAGGCTAAATGTAAAATTATATACGTAATTTTTAAAAGTAGGTTTAAATTTTAACCTAGTTCTAGTAATTTTGTATATTAATCATCAAAATGAACTATTTATGGAGCATTTTTCTTATACAAGTTCTGTAAATAATATAAAATGATTATTTATCTAAAAAGCAGTGTATTACATGAAATGTAATTTTATAATACATTATAGTATTCACAAAAAATCAATCAGGTTGAATGTCCTTAATAAAATCTGTCAATAATGCCTTATTTGCATAAAAGTATATCTTTAATATATTGCGTATTAAAATTAGTACTCTTTTTTTGATAATGATTAAATGAAAGTAGGGGTTGAAGGTTCAGTGAAGAATGGGGATAGGACCCTATTCTTAGAAAAAGAAAATTTAATTAGTAAAATAGGGGATTTAGGTCTTAAAGGTACTATTGCTAGAGATGCAAAAAGAATACATGAATTGATGTGTATTGCAGCAATTATTATTTTCCCAGTATTTTCATTCTTTGATCTCTTTACAATTCCCCCAGAGCATTATTGGTTTCTTACTATAATAAGGCTTTTAATTACCCTTGTCATAGCGGGTTGGCTTTTTGTTCAAAAAACAATCGGTACAAATGAACGCTATTTGACTTACTTCGCTTTTCTTTCCATCTCTTGGTTCTGTTGTTATTCATGTGTAATAGGAGGAGAAAAATATCTTTATCAGC
>JANOTP010000012.1:0-40682 GCA_031416415.1 Cytophagales bacterium
AGTAAGATTCTGCACCGTTGTGATACACGAATACAGTATCGTAACGGCAATCACCAAAGAGGGCGCCACCTAATTTTCTTATATCAGGAGGTGTGATTATCCAGCTCGACGTTTTGGTGTCGAAACTTCCAAATTTCTGGAGCTCTCGATAGTGTTCTTCCGTTAAAAGTTCAATGCCCATTTCATCAGCCATATCAATAGCGCTATTTGCAGGCTTATGTTCTTTTCTTGACTCTAGCGCTTTACGATCGTAACAAATACTTCTGCGGCCTTTGGGACTTTCCGCTGAACAATCATAAAAAATGTATTCACCCGTTTTTTTATCATGACCAACAACATCTGGTTCACCGCCCGTTATTTCCATTTCATCGAGTGACCACAATTTTTCAGGATGAGCTTCTAACTTTGCCTGTACTTTAGCCCATTCAAAACCTTTATGACGGTTCATGTTTTTCTCAAAACGGCCTTTCAATACTTTGATTAACTCTTTACTTTGTTCTGGCGACAACTTCTTTTTAGTAGTTTTCATGTTGTTGTTTTTTTATGTTATCTCTATTTAATAGCTGCGTTAAGCGTCTATGCTAAATTTATTCCAAAACTACTAGCCGTTTAGTGCATCATCGAATTACTAGTCATTTAACCCCTTCCCACTAAGGATTTCCTTCATATATTTTTCAACTCTTGACTCTCGGGTTTTAGCTTGTTTGGGTGCAGAAAAATAAAGAAGATATGCTCTTTGTCGTCCTGGTGTCAATGCTTTAAACGCAGTTTTCAAAGCAGAATTTTTATCTAATTTAATTTTAAATTCTTCAGGAATAGTATATTCTTTAGTCTTTTTCAACTCCACTTTTAAACCTGCTTTTTCTACTTCAATAGCTTCATAAATATAGGCTTTCACAGCGGTTTGCATCTTAGTTATTTCTTGAATAGTGGTGAAACGAATCTGGCGCGCCGCTTGCACATTCTCCGTTTGTTGAATTAGAATCTTCTTACTATCCTTTAACAAGGATCCTTTGAAAAACAACAGTGCGCAGTATTCTTTAAACACGTGTATTAAAACAATATTACTTTTATCAAATGTATAACAAGGAACACCCCATTTCAACTCTTCAGTCAGACCACAGTCAAGAGTGATCTTTCTTAATTTCTCCAATTCTTTCTGCCCGTTTTTGGCTTTACTAAAATAAAACTCAACCTTAGGATTCATTTATTTATTATTTAAATAGTCTTTTTATCTGCCGGTCTGAAATACCATGATACTATTGTTAGAACTAGTAACAAAATTGGACCAAATAATTCTATAGGACCATCTCCAGTGGCTATATGAGAAAACACAGCACCCGACATAGCAAAAAAGAATCCTGCATACGCCCATTCTTTTACTAAAGGAAATTTAGGAATAAGCACTGCTACAACTCCCAACAGTTTCCAAACACCTAGGATAGTTAGGAAGTAAAGAGGATAGCCTAAATGTGTCATCATATCTACTTCCTCTTTCATTTTAATTAATTGTACAATCCCAGTTGACACCATACCTAATGCAAGCCAGATAGTTGCAATCCAATAAATAATTTTATTTCTCTTTGTCATACTCTATCATATTAATTTGTTTACTATTTCTTGTAATCTATTATGTGCCATATTTATACCTTGCGCAAATGGCATTTGCAACATTTGGTCTCGGTATACAACTGATTTGTATACTATATGCATAGTAAGTTTGCTCGTGTCGTCCGTAAGTTTTTTAAATTCTAAAAACTCAAGCTGGACAGGGAAAGGTGTATTCTCCATTTCAAATGTCCTAGTGATTTTCTGATTCAGAATAACTTCGTGGATTGTGCCGCTAAATCCATATTTATTTCCTTTAGGATCGGTTGTTTCAAATTGATAACTGCCGTGCTTTTTACTTTCAAGCTTCAGCACTTTCGTTCCCATCCATTGTTCAACAATTTCGGGCTCTATATACGCTTTAAAAAGCAATTCCAAGGGCAAATCAAATTCCCTAGTAATCACTAATTCTTGTTTGCCTTCTTCGGCAGTAATTTTTGTTTTTTGTTCCACTTTATTCTATTTTTTTGATTTGTGTTTTTTCATTATTGTTTCCAATTTATTAAATCTATCCTCCCACATTTTACGAAATGGTTCAATAAAGTCGGCTATTTCTTTCATTTTATCAGGGTTGAAGTGATAATAGATTTCCCTTCCTGATTGCTCTTGTTGTAAGAGGTCACATTCTGTTAAAATTTGAATGTGTTTTGAAACTGTAGGTCTTGCCGTATCAAAGTTTGAGGCTATGGCACCTGCAGTCATGGATTGCGAGGCAACCAACAGAAGTATAGCCCTTCTTGTTGGGTCTGCCATGGCTTGAAATACATCTCGTCTTAAATTCATTATGAAGCTATCTGGCTACAAATATATGTGTAGTTATTTGACTACGCAAATTTTTTTGCGTTTATTTCAAAAGTCATGAATATCACTTGTTGGGTAATAAGTGTCATAAAAAGAACCTCCACCACCAAAGAGAGTACTTGAACCTATTTTATCGGTCTATTACAACGCTGATACTATATTAGGGAAAGTATTATTCTTCAGCGTTCAAAGTTTTAAAATCGTCTATCAATTGTTGCATGTCCAATGTCAATGTACCGTTGTAAATACCTCGTATTCGTTTAGTTTTGTCCACCAAAATAAAATGTTCTGTATGCAAAAATTCTGTACTGTCTTTGCTGTAACCTATCTCTTCTTCCGCAAAATAGGATTGTCGAGCTAATTTATAGATGTCGCCTTTATTACCTGTTAGAAAATGCCAATTTGTATTTGTAATATCGTTGTGCTCTTTATATTTTTTTAATACATAGGGTTTATCTATCCAAGGGGTAACCGAATAAGACAACAACACAAGATCTTTAAAATTTGCTAAACTATCACTTACTACTTTCAAGTTTCTTGTCATTATAGGACAAATGCTTCCGCAAGATGCAAATATAAAATTGGCAATATGTATTTTGCCTTCTATCAATTTTTGACTAATTAAAATGCTGTCCTCATTTAAAAATGAAAAGTCACCAATTGTATGTAGTATCACCTTTTTTATATCTGCATTTTCGTTTTCAAAAATTGGAGTAAATGTAGGTTCATTATAGTAGGGCAATACAACTACATCAGTTTTTTTGTGATTGCAACTAAAAAACAATACACTACTTAACAATAAAAACACTATCCGATACATTTATACAATTTTTAGTTCCTAATAATCCATACCTTTTACCTTTAATAATGACATAATTAGCTCTTATTTTTCCATTGTCGTACCAAAGTTTTTGAGTTCCATTTTCTTGTCCGTTTTTATAATTAGCTAAATGAATTAATTTTCCATCACTATTCCATTCTTTCATTTCGCCTTCGTAAGCATCATCATTGGCGGTGAACTCAAATTTTTTATTCCCATTTTCCCAAAATGCAATTTGGTGCCCATTCTTTTTGCCCTTAAAATATGAACGTTGTTCCATCAATTTTCCGTCCGCATACCATTTTTTTGTAATACCACTTTGCAAGCCATTATAATATCCTTCTATAAATAAGGAGTCAATATTATTTGACTGTAACTGATAAAGAAATCCCGAATATTTTTCATTATTAATCAATAAAATATCGTTTTTTGTTTTACTATTTAAGTTTGATTTTAGTGTGTACGTTTTGGGAATTGTTTGACTTAAAAAAACAACTTCTTTTGATTTGTTTTGCGAACAAGAACAAATCAAAAGAAGCCAACTAATTAAATTAACTATTTTCATTATTGCGTTATAGTTCCTGCTGTTCCATAATAGCCATTTCCATTTAAATAAGGAGCATCGTCTGTAAAGTGGTAATGATAGATGCCGTTTGGAAAGTCAATTGTAGCATGAGTATGTCCATGATAAACGTCTAATCCACTACTTGTGACCGTAGTTCCATTTTCTTCCTTTGGCCCATAAATAGGAAAGCCATCTAATAAGAAACCCATCAAACCTGATTTTGTAGATTTTACAGTTGTTAAATATAAAGGCTCAACATGGTAGTGGTACTGACTTGTCCCTGTTGGATGTCCGTAATATTTGTCAAAACTGGCAATTTCATTTGTTAGTACTTGGTTATTGGGTCCTGCATACTGGTTATATAGCGCAACGCCATTTAAAGCAACGCCAATCGGCCCTAATGGTGTTGCAGCGTGGTTTGCAGCAACAGTTGGATTTACTGGAATTTTGAATGTGAGAGATTGTGCAGCAATGACATTTGGGTTTTTTACAAAAGTGTTCCCGCCAAATGTTGTACCGCTATATGCTTCATACAAGGCATTATTTGTAGGATAGTAAGCACTTTTATGATCGGGGACACCATTTGTTTTTATGGTGATGTATGTACCGTCATTGGTGATGCTTGTTGCAGCATAAATTTTGGAATAAACCGCTGGTACTGTAATGGGTTCAATAGCTGTGGTGTCATCATCTTTCTTACAACTAACAATACTTAATACAGTAAACACTGCTAAAATATATTTTCGGGAGTCTGATTTTTGATTATTCATACTTGTTGAAATTTTTAATTTATCCTTTTTAATTTGCTTTGAGATTTAAATTGTCTAATTGATACGAAATTTTTCCACTAATTGTTCTCCACCAAGCTTTGTCCTCCTTTAGGTTTCTTTCTGTCGTTTCGATTATCATTCGTATTTACGCTTTCCGCAAAATCTTGTCCATCTTTTTCCCTTTCGCCAATTCGTCCACCAACTTGTCTAAATATCTTACCTGTTGTGTCAATGGATTTGTAATTTCTTCCACCCGATAGCCACAGATAACGCCTGTAATTAAATAGACATTAGGATTTAGATTAGCTCTCTGAAAGAACGCTTCAAATGTCACCTTTTCTTCAATGAGTTCTTGTAGCTTTTTGTCATCAAAACCGGTCAGCCACTCTATTACTTGAAGAAATTCTTCTTTTGTCCTTCCTTTACTCTCAACCTTTTTAATATAATAAGGATATACTGATGCAAACGTAATTTTTGCCATTCGCGTATCGTGTTCGGGTGTGGTTTTCATAATTTACGTATAAATATTAATCGCTTAGATTATTTTTATCTTTTTAATTGTCTTTTCCCGTTACAATGTTTCAAGTTTTTTTATTTCACTTTCAGAACCATTGTTGTAGAAAAGAAGCATCTTTAATTTTCTTTTTTTATAATTAGCTGTTAGGAATTTTATTCATAACTACTATTCAGGTATATTATTTTATAACTATCATTCCTTTTTTTATCTGGCTTTTAGACACGCTTGAAATTATAAATGCACATAATCATTCTTAAATCCACTATCATATTGTATTCATTGTTATTTTTTTCTCACTTCTTCCTTAATTAAAAAATCTTTCACTGATGTCCACTTCATTTTTAAATATCTGTTGTTGTCATATTTTTGGAAAATAATTCTACCTTCCATCATATCTCTCATATATTGCATTCCTTGCCAAGCTGGATAAAGTTCATTTTTTGACGGTGAAAAAAATCTCGTTAGTTTGATGATTACATTTAGTAGGCTAATACCTCCTGGTCTAAATAATTTATACTTTTTACTTGTTAGTTCAGTAAGCAATTTTACGAAGTCGTTACATGAGAGTACGTCACCAGCAATTCTCAAGAATCGGGGTGTGCTCTCGTCAATAGCTACTTCTGTTGTGAATTCGGCAATATTATAAGTAGTCGTAAATTCAATGAGTTGATTTGGATTTCCCCAACAAAGAATACGTTTTTGTTTAAACATAATCAAAGGCATGTCAGTAGTTAATAAATCCATAAATGGCCCATTAAATATAGTAGTTGCTTGTATTGGTGCTTTTTCCAGATATTTGTGAAACTCTCTTCTTAAATCTAGATTCCTATTTTGACCTTCTTTTAAATTGGTAAAATCACTGGAATAATCACTTGGTATAAATCTTGGGACATTAGCCTCGATAGCCGCGTCTAAAAAAATACATTGAGCATCAATAATAGTTTCTCTTAAACCTGCTAAAGCAGACACCATACAATGTGCACCAATACAGTGTTTTGAAATCTCAGACTTATTATTTGTGTCTACTTGAAAGACTTTTACCCCTTTTTGTTCTAACTCATTTATTTTTTTTGTGCTCGTTTCTAAACGCACAATTGCTATTACTTCTGCTCCTTTATCCAATAATGCATTTACAATCTTACCGCCCAAATTTCCTGTGGCACCTGCTACTACTATTGTTTTTTTCATTTTTTTCTATGTTATATTTTTAAAGTTATAAGTCTGTTCCTACAATGGTTGCTAATGGTTTGGGAATTAGAAGTACAATGTTGGGTTTGTTGCTACTGTTAATTTAGAATTTCGAATATTGGGTTTAGCACTAAACCTGAACTATTGCAAAGCCCCAAACCTTAGCAGTTCGTTCTTTTTTAGGTTATAATTTATATAACTATTGGAATCGAAATTTATTTTCAAATTTATTTATCTTTTACTCTACTCCCCAATATAATAAGCGAAGCATAAATGACAATTGCAATTGAATCTATCAAGGTGTTTTTAAGTCCTTCGACATTATACAGTATTGTTCCGCCAAAAATAACTATCCAGCGAATTATAATAACAATAGCAATAATCCATGCAGCAAATCTGACTTTCGACAAATCTTTATGAAACGCCATAAAAAGAAAGGCTAAACCAAAAAGCATATTTTCTGCTGTTATAATATGCCAAACATAAAAAAATACTGTTCTTGTATCTTTGGTTATAGTATCAACATTCAGAGTTGGCAGAACCACTGTTTGTCCATTCCATGCATGTGAAATAGAAAAAATAATTGCAAGAATTCCTGCAGCCAAATAGTAATAATTCTTAACCCTGTTTTTCATATTTATTATAGTTATAAGTCCATAATTGGCAGATTACCTCAAACATATTTTTTCTTTTAAGATGGTCTTTTACATTGTCCACTAATGATTTCGGGCTTGACGAAGGTGGCGATTTTCACCACAAATATTGATGCGAAGGACCAAATGTTTTATTAACCACAAATGTCTTCGGAGCACTAAACCGCCAATTTTTCCAAACCCGTGTCAGCGGTTCGTTGTTTTTCCTGTGTCAGTTCCATTCGTTTTTAAATTATACTTGTTCCTTGAAGATAAAACAAGTTCGTTAATGTCAAGGGATAAATGTTTGTCTTGAAATTTCCTTTCCGTGTCAATTGATTTGTCTGCAAGTTTTATTGCTTTTAATGCGTATTCTGCTGCTCTCAGTGAATGGTCTGCCATATGAGCAGTTGCAACAGCGTGTCCTACGGAACGGGCTACGGCAATTTCAACTGGATTAGTCAATTCATTAGCAACTGCTATTGCTTCAAAAGAAGCATTTCTTGCATCACCAACCGAAGCATTATCTCTTGTCCATTCTTTGGCAATTTTAATTGCATTGGTCAGTCGTTCGTCAACTTTATTACTAATAAGAGGCAAAACATTTTCAACACATTTGCAAGCCCATTTAATTAATTGCTTATGCTCGTCCTTTGTCAAAAGTCCGCCACGATGTTCTCCTACAAATCGTTTGTCTCTCATTTAATAGTGTCCCGTTTTTATTGGCAACAGTCATCCTACAATAACCGCCAACGTTGGCATCCGATGCTGAGCTTCGCTGGTAACACAGTCAAAAGTAACTCGTGAATAATTTGACCTTGATGAGCTCTAGCAAGTTTTGTCCCCTGACAAAGCTTCTTTTAACTATAAAACACAAGTTAAATACAATTATTTAACTTGTTATAAATTTTCAAGCTATAATTACTACTTGATATAAACAAACAGGGTGCTATGTCAGGGGACCAATGCTATTCAAATAAGGATTTAATATTATTTAAAACTCCTTATCTTTCAATATTCATAAAACTAACTTATTATCTGTCAGTGTGAGTCTAGAGAATATTCCTTATTTGAATAGCATTGGTCAGGGGATATAGCACGGTGAGGGATTCGCAAAAAGCAATGGGACCGAACCTTTAGAATCAAAAGTCAGGTAATAAACATTATTTTCGAATTCAAAAAAAAACAACTTCTCTAAAAGGCACCTCCAACACTTCTTCCCAATTTCTAACACCTGGCAATAGATTTTCAAACAACAATTTATCTGTTTCACTAAATTTTTTAATGTCTTCAACTAAAGCTTGGAGGTTTTGACCTTCACCTGAAATCTTAATTGCATTTGAAAACGTTCCTGGCATATTATATTTTTCAAGTTTCTGAATTGTTATCATAAATAAATTATCTAGAGAGCTACTTATTCGGTTCTTCTGAAGGGCCTTGTTCCGTTTTAAAATTACTCGTTATGCTTTCGCCTTTTTTATTTTGATAATGGGCGAGATCGTCCTTAGAATATGTTTTGAGCTGAATGATTTTTCCTGGCATTTTTATTTTTGAATAAATAAAATCCTGACCCGAAAGCCAATTTTTACCAGGGGCGCTAAGTTCATTATAATGGGCAATTCTACCATCTGGAAAAACCTTAAAAAAATCTTCTTTGCTTTTACTGTATACTTCGCAAAAATCATCTTCATTGCCATAAACTAATCCGCAAAATTGCCAACCATCATAATTGCCTCTGCTTACTTGAAAAGGCTTACAAGAAAAAATAAGTTCATTTATTTCTTTGATATGTAAATTTAAAACATTCGAAATATCTTCAAATTCTTTTAGCGAATATTTTTGGGGATCCAAATAAAGCAAAAAACGTTTACGCTCCGTTTTCAGGTTTTTGTATATTTCTTCTTTGATGAATTTTTTAATTTCGTTTTTCTCAGCTTCTGGATAATCCTGTGAGTGGAGGTAGGCTGAGTTTTGTTCATAAAGCTGTTCGGGATTTTCAATCACGCAATAACTTATCGTAGTGTCAAAATACTTGGATGGCGCACCATTAAAAACATCGTGCGTATAAGGTAAACCGTGTTGATAATCTAAAGAATTGACATCAAAAGGTTTTGAATTATCTAATATAAAACGGTAATACAAATAATTTGAATTATACGTCTTGCGAATACAGGATTGAATTCTAAATTTTTTGTCATTATAGGTGGTTTCATAAATATCCTGTCTCTGTGTTTTTGTACAGGCAGACGCTATAAAAGATAAAATTATTGAAAGCATATATAAAACGCGCATAGGTTGATAATGACTAATTAATTAATTCCTATTCCATCCAATATATATAAATTACAGAAATAAATCTAATAAATAATTCTAATTCAGTCTAAGCATTGCCAAGCGCCTACCTCAATAATAGATAGTAAATAATTTCTTTTTGGCTTCGAGTAATCCGCCCTGAGGGCTACAAAATAATAGGTACAAGTCAGGAGACTTGCACCAGCGGCTGCTCTTCTTCTTTTGTCGTCCAATTTACAAGTCAATTGTCCTGAAAGTTAAGTTTACTCTTGGCTTGTCTGTGAGCTTTGTTGGTGGAAGTCTGTGTTGCCAATTGCTTTGTGTTGTATCTTTCATCACCAATAAACTTCCGTGTTCTAAAATTAATGAAATGGTTTCTTTTGTTTCCTTGTGCTTGAATGCAAATTTGCGTTCAGCTCCAAAACTCAATGAGCCAATTGCTCCATTTTTCTTTAAGTCTTTTTCCGCATCGCTATGCCAAGCCATACCTTCATTGCCATTATGGTATAAGTTGAGCAAACAGGAGTTGAATTTTTCACCTGTTTTTTCTTCGACAAGTGATTTCAATTTTTTTAATTCCATTGTCCAAGGTAAGGCTCGTTTCGTGGTGTTAGAATAGGTGTATTCAAAATTGGCGTCGCCATACCAAGCTACCTTTCGTTTGGTAATTATTAGTTTTCCATAGATTATGGCTTGGTCATTTTTCCATTCAATTGTATTCAATAAACAGTCTAAATAGCGATTAGCTTCTTTATCAGTCAATAGTTTTCCATAATAATTCACGATACCATCTTTTGGTAATATGTTTTTTGAACTTTCTATTTCGTTGCTGAATAAATCCATTTTCTATATTCTAATTTCATACAATGTCCACAAGGTCGGAAGTCATTTTTAATAGCTGCGTTTTCCGATGCAAAGAAAACTCTATTTTCCCGTTTCATTCGTTTGCCTGATTTACATTGTAGTGTTCCGTATATTTTTAATTTCCTATTTCCACCAAAACAAATTTCCTTTTGTTTGATTCTATTCCTTAAATCACTATCATTTATATCAAGGTGTTTTATCATTTTTAACTCAAAGCATCGTGAAAAATAATTCCCAAAGTATGCCGCTCTCCACTATGAATTTCACTTACTCCGTGTTTCATATTTGCACGATAATATTCCTTAGTACCTTTTACAGGCCTAAAGTTAGTGGTAAAAATTATCATATCGCCTTTCTTTGGTTTTAATACTATTCACCTTCGTTAATAAATTCTTGGGCTGTGGCAAAACTCATTCCGTTTGTCCCGCCTGTAATTAAGGCTACTTTGTTTTTAAATTTTTGCATTTTTATTTATTTTAAATTTGAATACAAAGATTCACAGAGTCAGGTTGCGATAAAACCCGAAACTTGCTAAATAAATTCTGAATGCGTTTTTATTCCTTCCCAACCAATAATAGCTGTTTTTCGTGTGTTGCCCCACATATAACCGCCAACTATTCCTGTAGATTGAATAACCCTATGACAAGGAATTAAGAACGCAACTGGATTGCTACCAATTGCAGTGCCTACCGCTCTTGAAGCAGTAGGATTTTCAATTTTATTAGCAATAGCTCCGTAGGTTGTCAATTGTCCCATCGGAATTTTTAAAAGTGTTTGCCAAACCTTGAGTTGAAAATCTGTTCCTTTTAAATGAAGTTTTATTTGGTTCAATTTTGTCCAGTCGTGTGTAAAAATATAAAGTGCATTTTGCTGAATTAAATCTACCATTTGCCTAAAATGAGCATTTGGAAAGTGGCTTTCCATTTTTTGAAATGCAACAGTTTCATCATCGGAAAATGCCATATAACAAATTCCCTTTTCTGTCGAAGCCACCAAAATGTTTCCAAAAGGACTTTCGGCAAAACTGTAATAAATAGCTAAGTCTTTTCCGCCATTTTTATATTCGGCAGGTGTCATACCTTCTATGTTGATAAACAGGTCATGTAAACGACCTGTTCCTGAAAGTCCTGTTTCGTGTGCCGTTTCAAAAAGTGTTGCTTTATTTTCTTTTAAAAGTGCTTTGGCGTATTCAACGGTTGTGTATTGTAAAAATTTCTTTGGACTTGTCCCTGCCCATTCGCTAAAAAGTCGTTGAAAATGAAAAGGACTTAAATGAACATTCTTTGCAACTTCGTCAAGATTAGGTTGCTCTTTGAAGTTTAGTTTTATATACTCAATTGCTTCTGCAATTCTCTTATAATTGATATTTTGTTGTTCGGTCATTTTCTTCAAATTTTACAAAGTAAAGGTCGTAAGAAGTTTGTAGTTATGAAATCCGAAACTTGCTAATGTTTAGTCTGTCTGTTGAATGTTACAGTGTCGTCATAGAGTTTTGTTGCTAACGGTTTGCAGATTTACTATGGGCGGGCTTTTCCGCACAAAATTTTCATTTCGGAATACTGAACTTTATGTAACCACAAAACTGTCTGCGGAGCACGAAATCCCGCCTATTGCAAATATATTATATGCACTGCTTTTATTGTCTGTATTAACCCACAATCATTATTGTCACGTGACTTTTTAAGCAAAATTGCTCTGTCAAGATTTTTCTAAAGTATCTTTCGCTGTTTTATTGCCGAGTTGCTCGGCTAATCCGATAAGAAGTCCTTCCGTCCCACGGATGTAGCATAGCCGATAAAGGTTCTCATAATTAACCACTTCTCCAACAACCTCAGCACCGTGCTTCACCAGTCTGGGTAGCAATTCGTCAAGATTGTCAACCCTAAACATAATACGGAGATAACCAAGAGAGTTTACTGGAGCTGTCCTATGGTCTGATATAGTATGAGGGGTGAGAAATTGTGAAAGTTCAATTCGGCTGTGTCCGTCTGGAGTAACCATCATAGCAACCTCCACCGACTGATTGCCAAGTCCTGTTACACGTCCTGCCCATTCACCTTCAACCATAGCTCGTCCTTCAAGTGTTAGTCCAATTTCTGTGAAAAAGGAAATGGCTTTGTCAAGAGATTCTACAACGACACCAACATTGTTCATTTCCATTAATTTACTTTTTGTCATTGTCTATTTTTTAAAAGTTCATTTTATTAGATTAACTGTTAGTGTATCCGTTTTAAAGTGACGCATAACGGTTTCGGCTACAAGAAAGAAGTTAGCGATTACGAAGCACAAAATTCTCTGCCAGCACTAAACTTGACACGAAGTACAAAGCTTCATTTAACCACAGAACCGACAATTTCTTGTAGCTTATGTTAGCAGTAGTGAATTTATTCATTCAGTTTGTTTCTTACTGCGGTAATTATTTTCAGTTTGTCCACTATTAATAGTAAAACAAAAACTGTCAATACAATAATTAGTGTTGTCACTGCAATAATTGCGAAATATTTAATTGTCCACTCCAACGCAACTTTAATTCTATGAATGAAATTTATATTTTTCTCTGTCACACCTTCATACATTGAAAGTTTAACCGTGCAAAATTCATTTTCTGTGTCAAAGTTTCCAAGCTCAACACCGAGTTCTTGTGCTCTTGCCTCAATTTCTAAAATTTTGTCATTGAGTGCTACGAAATCGGCTATTTGTCCACCTTTTGATTTTAACTCATTTAAGTTTTGAAGCGTCTTTTCAATTGACGTTTTCTTAGCGTTAAGTTGTCTATACTCATTGGTTTTATCAACCTTGGTAATTTCAGTCGCTTTTATAACACCAATTTTTTGAAAGTCAATATACAAACTGTCAAAAAGCGAAGGATTTACTCCAATTAATAAATGAATTTGTCTATTCCCTTTTTGTCCAAGGTTTTGTTCATATTGAATAACTGAATTATAAGTTTTTACTTTGGCTTTAAGGGTTTGTTCGTCTTTCTCAAATTCGGAAGTTTTTGTTTTAATAGATGCCGTTTTTTCAAACTTCTGATTAGATGCAATATTTGATGAAACTTGAACATCGCCTTTCATCGCAATTTTTTCTGAGGCATAATTTTTTCGTAAGTTGTCGATACTACTGAAAAAGTTGTCGCTATAATCGTTACTGTAATTATTGTCTGTAGCTACATAACCGTAAATAATTCTAAAAACGAAAAGCAGAATAAAAAGTCCTGCGAACCATCTGCTCGTTTTCCAAAATCTTGTCTTAAAGTTTGTTGTCATATTTTTGTTGTTAATTGTTGGTTGTTGTGTCGGTTGCATTACCGCTAACATTTGTATATATGCGATTCATAAAACCTCCTTATATTATTTGTTTAGTTTTGGTTAAATATATTCGCCAAAATAATACCAGATTTACAATAACACTTCGATTATTAAGTAGCACATTTCTATTATCCAATTTATTTTTTATTAATTCTAGCTGTTCTCAAAAATACCGATATCAATTATAAAGATTTACCTTCATATATACAAATTGTCGATCGGGCTTTTCATACTTTTGGAAATAATGTGTTTGTACATATTGGTTCCTGCAGTTGCATAGATTCCATATCCATTTCCAAAACAAAAACTAGCCGCTAAAATATCGTCTTCCCAGTATAATGTACAAACAACTCCAATGCTTTTGTACCTACTAGCGAATTGCCAGACTCACTCAACCCTGGAGACCAAACAGCAATGCTCATTTCATTTGGCACGATCGATACTATTCCACCTCCTACACCACTCTTAGACGGTAAGCCAACGCGGTAAGCAAAATCGCCTACAGAGTCGTACATTCCACAGGTCAGCATCAATGCGTTGATTCGATCGGAATCTTTTTTTGAAATAATGATTTCGTCTGAATTCATCATCCGACCTTCATTTGCTAAGTATAAAAACGTTTTGCTTAAATCTTCGCAACTCATAGCAATAGAGCATTGATGAAAATAAACATCCAACACATCTCTAACTTTGTTTTTAATGTTTCCAAAACTCTTCATGAAATATCCCATTGCCAGATTTCTATTTCCCGTTTCCCGCTCTGACTTTGCTACCGTATAATCATAATCTATCGTGTCGTTAAGGCTCAGTTTTCTTACAAAATCTAAAATAGCTTGTTTTGCAAAGTTATTGTTAGAAAAAATAATATCGGTAATCACATGTGCACCGGGATTGATAAAGGGATTACGAGGTATACCTTGCTCAAACTCCAGCTGTACAAGGGAATTAAATTTGCTGCCTGAAGGTTCTCTTCCTACACGCTTCCAAATATCTTCGTCCTTTAAGGCCATTGCCATCGTTAGTGTCAGAATTTTTGAAATACTTTGAATAGAAAACAATTCTTGGGCATCACCTATCGAAGCATGATCTCCTTCTGTTGTATGCACGGACATGCCAAATTTTTGAGCGCTAATCCCGGCTAATGCTGGAATATAATCAGCCACTTTTCCTTGTCCCAAAATTGGTTGGATGTCTTTTTGAATTTGATTGAGTACTTCTTGATTAGTCATTTCTTTTTACGTTGCACCTTCATGGATTTATAAAAATAAAGTATTTTTTTGTAGTATTTTCCTAAACGGTATCTTTAACTTTCTAGAACTTATCGTTACTTTGCACTATGAAAGCCGCTTCACTTGCAGAACTCAAAAAAGAGCTGAAAACACTTCCCGCTTCCGAGCTGCTTGATCTTTGTATGCGCCTTGCAAAATATAAAAAAGACAACAAAGAACTTCTTACTTATTTGTTATACGAAGCAGAAAACGAACAGTCTTATATTAATGCGATAAAAGCCGAAATAGATGAACAGTTTTCCGAACTTAACAGTAGCAATGGTTATTTAGCAAAAAAGAGTTTGAGAAAAATCATTCGGACCACAACCAAATATATAAAACACTCTGGTCTAGTGGAAACAGAACTTGAACTTTTACTTCATGTTTGTAAAAAGATTAAAGCTTCGCCCGTTTATAAATTTATGACTAACAATGCTGTTCTAAATAATATTTATTTACAACAACTTAAAAAAATTGATAAGGCTTTAAGCAAACTTCATGAAGACCTACAATTTGACTATCAACAACAAGTTGCAAAACTCTAATTTGCAAGTTTTTCTCTTAATAGTCCAACAACTGTAACCCTTTCTCTAACTATCACGTAAAAAGAACACAAGCCATTCTTAAATGGCAGTTGTTTAGGTTAGAACTAAAAGGGAAGCGTTATGAAAAACAACATTATGATTGGAATGGTATCAGGTTTATTCTTGATGACCACTATAGCAGAGGCACAGAACTATAGCGATAAAGAAATGGCATTAGCGTATACTTCTGTTGAGAAAAAAACGCCTACTGTTATTACTAAATCTGCTACAGGATTTAATAACTCAATCCTTACGGAAACAGTAGATTATCCTACTATATCGTATCCCGAGACAGCGAGTTTTTCAGTAGAAAAAGACAAAGCTTTTTATCATCTTTCTTGGCAAGTTGTAATGCCTGAAAATCTATCTTATACAGAAGTACAAAGTTCTGCAGACGGTGTTAACTTCACTACTGTTGGTTATGTTACCAACGAAAGCACTGATTATTTTGTACCATCAGACAAAAATAATACAACGAGCAGTTTCAGGCTTGTTCAATATAGCATGAATGCACAAAAACATATAAGTGTGGTTATGAATGTAAGGTAAATTTAGGTTATGAATGTAAAGTAAGTGAACCATCTGTTCTTTTAAGAGCAGATGGTTTTTCTTTTTATATAGTACTACAGAATCAGAATTTGGAGAGTGGTAGGTTGGTTTAAATAAATAGAGCCACCACTTATGCAGGACAGCAAGAGTGTGAGCAAGAGCAACAGGACCAGATCAGGCTACTAATTCATTCTTGCTCTTTCGTCCGATCAGAGTCTCCAGCAACATTGGTTTAATCAATATACTTGGTGCTTACAGGGGACTCTGATCTGCTAGAAGCCACCCCAGATCTCAAGCAGCGCAGAGTCCCCTTCTTACTATCATAGAAACTAAATGCAATAAGGTGCGGGAGACTCTGCGCGGACAAATCTGCGTGGACAAAAAGATACGTTTTTAAATAAGGCTAGTCGGGATCACTAACGCACTAAGCAAGAGTTTGAGCAACAGTAACAGAAAAAATTCAAACGAACTAGTTAAGGCCTGCGATATTCACAGGCCTTGAATCTATCATGAGGAGGAGGCCTCATGGTAACAGCATTTTTAATTTTTTCTTGCTCGTTTTATGATTAGAAAGGCAAATCTGTATTGTATGCACCTACTAATTCTTTGAAACTATAGTTTTCTTCAATAATATCTTCTTGGCTTTTTGCAATAGGAACGACTATAGTTTCCTCTGGGGCTAGTTGTTGTTTTATTTTATTATAGATCATGGCAGACACAGGGTTGTTGGTCTGCGTAAGTTCTGCTGCAACTGTAGCATTATAGCCTCGGTTGATCAAGAAAAATGCTTTCTGAAAATCATTGAAATTTCTTTCCAATATCTCTTTAGAAAATTCTTTTTCAATGTTTAAATAAAGACCAAGTGGCTCAGTATGAAATTTTGCAAACACATCAACTATTTGCGCAAGGTCGTGGATACTTTCAGAAGTTTTTTTATCACCAGTAGTACTTAATACTAGTTCGCTATTGCAAAGCAAGAGGTAGTCGCCGGTAAGTTGTTTAATGTCGATACGCGACGGCTCCCCAAAGCTGAGCATACTTAACAATACATCTTCTATCTTTCCAGATAGAATAGGGTTTTCAAGTCTTAGTAGCTCTGCAAGTGCCTTTACATCGGTACGTATATAGATTGAGCTGGTAGAATATTCCCAACCTGTGCAAAACTCTGCTTCGGCATTTAGAATATACATGTCTTCTTCATAGCGGATGATCTCTTTTATTAAGACAGATTTTGGTAGGCTAAGTGTTTCCATGATTTGTTTCATTTTTTAATGATGTACAAATAAACGGATAGGGAGTGCAGTATATCTGCATTACCAAAAAATTTAGCAAAATATTTTTATAATAAAATTAAGATATTGATTTTCAATAATTTATAAAAAGTAAAATTTTTAGTATTTATAAATAATACTAATCATTATAAATATAGATGTTTATATATTCGTTAAAATAAAATAATGAATGATGTCTTAATTCCTTTTTGGTCTAAGAATCGAATATGGACTAGCTAAAATAAAATACCATCTCCGAGGTTCTTCCTTCGTTAGAAAAAGTCACTTCATCTGAAAGTTGTTCCATTAAAAATATTCCTCTTCCTCCAAGCTTCTCGATATTTTCTGGAGCTGTTGGATCTGGAAGTTTTGCAGGATCAAATCCTGGACCTTCGTCTTCAACAATAAAGCGCACTAGATTGTCTTCGTAAACAGCGGTGAGCGTTACGTTTTTGTTCTTATCACAGTTGTTACCATGTTTGATAGCGTTGTTTACAGACTCTGTAACAGCGATCATAATATTGCCATAGATATCGTCGTCGATTTGGTATTTATCTTTTACATTATCGATAAAACTTTCCACGATGCGGATGTTTTCAACTATAGACGGTATTTGTATTTTCAATGATTTCATTTGTAAATAATCGCCAATATATATTAATTTTCTAATTTCTGAAAATATTCGTTCACCTCTTGCTTATAATATGGGTTTAGCGAAGGGGGTACGGTTTTCAACAAATCTATCTGTTTTTCTTTGGCTTTCAAATATTTCTCAAAAGAAGGTGGAACTTCGTTTTTAAGCTCTTTTGCCTTCTCAGCCTCCCTTTTATCGTCCAATTCACGTTCACGAGCAGCTTTTTCAGATTCTAACAGCTTCGATAAGATGTCATGCTGCCTCATAATCGTCTCTTGTGTAAGCTTTTTGTTTACAAGATCCTTTTCTGACTCTTCCATCATTTTCTTCATCTCGCTAAGTTCATTCCCAGGATTTTTGCCATTTTTGCCCATCTTCCCTTCTAATTCTTTAAGCGCTTTACGAATCATTTCCTGCTGAGCAGCCATTTTAGCAAGTTCTTCTGAAAGTGCTCGCCCTGTTTTGCCACTTTTCTTAAGTTGCTCCATGCTTTGGTTAAGTTGTTTTTGCAAATCTCCTAGCCCTGGTTTTTTATTTTTGCCTGGTTTTTTACATTTGCCACTACCTTTTGATTCATTAGCCTCTGCCATTTGTTTTTGCATCTGCTTCATTACATCGTTCAGCATCAGGGCTAAATTGTTCATCGAGGTCATGGCGAACTGTTGTTTACCAGCAGCCAAATCGCTACGACGTGCTTTGATGCCGTCTACGCTTTCGTCCATATAACCTTTCATAAGACGTACTTCACGGGTTACGAAAGCTTGTATCTGAAATACTCTTTTTGCCAAAGACATTAGACTGTCTTCAATAATTTTGCTGTCATCTTTCAATTTAAGCTGCTTCTGAGCCAACTGAATGTAACGAGGGTCAGATTGATTTACTTTTTTAAAATCTTTCATCAGCGCCTCCTGATCGAAAGAAAGAGTCAATAAATTTTCTAAAATAGCTCGAAGATCTCCTAAATTTTCTTCTGCTTCCTCTGCGGCGGACTCTTCTTTCATTTTACTGAGTTTCTCCGCCATTTGTTTCATTTTATCCGCAGCGTCTTTTTGAGATTTAGAAGCTTTACTTTTTTGATTGTTGTCAAGTTCCTTTTTACTGTCTTGCTGATCTTTGTCAACACTCTGCTGATCTTGTTCGGAGGACTCCATTTCTTTTTTCTCCTCCAAACTTTCGTTTATGTCTTTAAGGTCTTTTAACTCCTCTTTCATCTCCTTAAACTCTTCGTTCAACTTTTGTTGCTCTTCTGCTAATTTCTCGTTGTTCTCATTTTTATCAGCTGCTTTTTCAGAAAGTTTTTCCTGTTTTTCGGCCAGCTTATTGAGATCTTTAATTACATCATTTAATTTTTGTTCGAATTTCAACTGTTTGAAAAGCTCCAATGCACGATCAAGGTCTTTATTTAATGCATCGTCTTTCTTTTCCATTTTTTCCAGCATCTTGTCTATCATCTCTTTGCTGGCTTTGTCGTTGAGCATTTTTTGAAGCTCTTCGTACATTTTTTTTGTTTCCTCGTCAAGCAATTCATCAAAAAGCTTTTGGAGTTCCATCATCTTCATCGCTGTCTGTTCCTCTTGAGGAGAAAATTTTTCTGTTTTTTCATTCAGCTGTTCATTTTGTTTGCTGAGCTGTTCCATTTCTTTTTTCAACTCTTCGTGTTTCTTAAGCACATTTTCAAGGTCTTTCTTCTCTTGCCAGGAAAGTGTTTTCTGGTTTTTCATTTTCTGTTGGATCTTATTTATCTCCCGCTGTAGTTCTAGGGTTTGATCCAAAATTTTCTCCATTTTATTTTCCGCCTGATTAGACGATGCTTCTATGTCTTTCTTTATTTCCTCTTCGGAAGGAAGTTTAAATTCAAAAACGACAGACTTACTACTCTTGCTTCCATTCACGCCATCGTTGTCCCATACCTGAACATAATATTCTAGCGCCTCTCCAGGTTTTACATCTAAGGAATCAATCATCCAGTTGTAATAAAAGTTTTGTGCTGGGCTTTTAACGTCTAGCGGCATGCTAAGAGACAAGTAAGGCTTCTCTTTGTTTTTATCTTTAGTTTGTATTCTATAAAAAAGTTTTAATGCTCTAAGTCCATAATCATCTGAAATTTTTCCACCTAGGCTGATATAATTATACAAAACTGTATCGTTGTATTTCTCAATGTTTATAACTGGAAACTGATCTTTCACAACATTGATGGTGTAGCTAATTTCTTCTTTGCTTTTGCTTTGTGAGTTTTCAAGTTCTAAACGATATTCTTCAGAATTGACTGCTCTTCGCGAAAATTTAAATTGATCATTTGTTGATTCAAGCAAAATATTTTTTGAATCGGAAGAAAATTTTAGATTTATTTTTTCTGCATTGGCCGTTCCAAACTCCCATTCTATTTGGGTTCCTTCTGGCACGGTAAGGTTTCCGGCATTTTTTAATCCTTCATTTTTTTTACCCAAATAGGCTGGGTAACCCAAATAAGTATCAAAATAGCGTAAATCCGGACGGCTAATTACATGAATTGAATAAGGGATAGAATTGAAGCCGCCAGCCTCAAATGTAAATTCCTCATCACGCTGAAGGCTTCTAAACGTATGGCTATAATCACCATTTACCTCCTTTTTCATTTTACTTCTTTTGCCTTTAGAAATAAGGTAAACTTGATCTGGCAATGTATTTCCTGCTAACTGGAGTTTTACTTCAAAATCTTCGTTTTTAAATGCTTCTAATTTTTTATTGGCAATCTTGAAATCAAAAGGTGCTTGTGGAATAAAAGCAGTATTATAATTTAAAATTCTGCTCGTACCTTCAGTCAACATCTGAGGTACAAACATTAATAATAAAAGTATTACCGCTATTGGTACAACAACAAATTTCAAATGTCGTTTGTTTTCCTTAAAATTTACGGCTTCTGAAAAAGGTACAAAACTCAATTCTGTAGTTTTCTGACTTATAGAGGCCAGTAACAGTTCATTTTGCTCCTGAGATAGTTTTTTTAGTTGAAGGGCATTAAGAAGTTTATCGTTTACTTGAGGGAAGTATTTTCCAATTTGTAAGGCCGCCTCTTCGTCGCTTAGTTGGTTTTTAAGATCAATAAGTTTAATAACTGGTGTTACAACCCATTTATATAAAGCAAGTCCTGCGATACTGAAAAAGCTGAAAAAGAAAACAATACGCACAGGTGTATTGAAACGGCCAAAGTATTCCAAAGAGGAAAATAGGAGCCAGGCAGTAAAAATTACTGCGAAGAAGAAAATCCCGCCCCTAAGTAATACATTTGTATAGTATTTCTTTTTATATGCGGTGAGTTTCTCCAGGATGGTATCAAAAGTTCCTGTTGACATTTTATATAATAATACTGAAAATTAACGATGTTCGTTCCATAAAATTATTAAATTTTAGGCAGTAAAAGAAAGAGAGCATAATTTATAGTTTTTTTAAAAATTATAAAACAACAAAAATGGCAAAAACGCTTTTTCTAACTTTTTAAAATTATTTTAAATGTGTTGTTTATCAGTAAATTATAAATAATTTCTCGCTTATTTCTACTTTTTCCAACCTATAACTACTACAAAATCTTTCTTATCAGAAAAATTACGCTTTCAATACTCTATCAAACAAACCCACGGCAAGCTTATAACAATCCTGCGCAAGACTTGGGTCGTAACGTTCGCCTTCGTCACGCATAAAAGCATGTGCAGCGTTGAATTCATGCCAAGTAAAGTTTATTTTTTTTGCTGTTAGTTCGTTGTAAATTTTTTGTCTGCCTTCTGCTGGCACATGTGGATCCTGACGACCCCAAAGCATCATTACCTCCCCTTGAATTTCATTAATTCTTTCAAATGTGTTGCATTCTCCTGTTTTACCCAGGGTACCAGAGTGTATGTCTGTGGCATAAAAACAGGCTGTAGCTTCTATAGAATCATTTAATGAGGCTCTAAATGCCAAATGACCTCCTAAACAAAATCCAATACTACCGAATCTTCCAGAACAATTTTGTTCTTTTTGCATAAAAGCTACGATCGCTTTTACTCCTTCATCATAATTAGAAATAGGAGTATCTATCTTTAATTGATTGCCAATATCTTTTCCCGCATCATCGTACCCTAAAACGGTTCCCGCTTCTAAATGTTGAAAGTATACTTCGGGCAACGCAACAATAAATCCATGACCCGCCATAATTGTTGCTGAGCGCATTATAGGTCCTGTCAATTGGAAGATTTCTGAATACAAAATCAAACAGGGGTATTTACCTTCTTCTTTAGGCATCAATAAAATGGTGCGCATTAACCCATTCGGCGTTTTTAGCAAAACGCTTTTTTCTATAATATTCATAGTGCTTTTTCTAACATCAATTGAACAAACTTACTAATTTTTCTCAAAAATAATTTCTTTAAACAAAAATGCCACAATGAAACATTGTGGCATTTTTGTTTCTTTAACTTAAATCCCCTACCAAAAGCTAGAAGGGCAAATTATTTGTTGTCGAGTTCTTAATCTATATCCTACTACAACTTCGTGCGAACCTCCGCTGAATTTTCTAACGTTGCTCGTTGTGTAGTCGTAGGAATAACTAAAATCTATGGTATTGCTGATAATAATGCCAGCCATCGCTGCTACTGCATCTTTGTGACGATAGGAAATGCCCAGCCAGCCGAGTTCTTTATACCTAATCTTGGAATTGAGGTCAAATGAAATAGGAGCAGGAGAAACTGCCTTCATGCAAACCGATGGAATGAATGTAAAATCATAGCCGAGTGGAATTCTATACCCTGCCATAATCATATAGTGGTGCGCTAGCTTGCCTTTGCTTATGGCACCTGTAGAGGAATTATATAATTTTTGAGGGATCACTTGAATCAAGGAACCTCCTGCATAAAACTTATCTGAATAGACCCAGCCACCAGCATTTATATCTGCCATAGAACGACTAGCAAAGCCATTGATCGCTGCATCTCCAGGATTTGCAGTGTTTAATTTTCCACTTTCAAGCGCGTATTGTTGTAAACCAGCCATGGCTCCAAGTGACGCAAAAATTGTTTTAGATAATTTTATATGATAAGAATAAGCAGCACTGATTGTAGTAGTGGTTGTAGGCCCTATTAAATCGTTGGTAAGAACTAACCCGATACCGTGAAAAGCATTTTTCTTATTTTTGGTTCTGTTGTTTACTACTTTTGATTTACCAATATTGGTATGTGCACTCAAATATACAGAGCGAGGCGAACCTTCAAAACCTACCCATTGCTTTCGGTAACCAGCACGAATGTCTGTATAATCTTCTGTTCCTGATACAGCAGGGTTTGACAGAAATGGATTAATCATATATTGTGTAAACTGAGCACGTTGCTGACTTAATGCCACCGTGACCGTTGTCAAAATAAAGAAAGCCGACACATAAATTTCCCTCATTCTATTACTTCTTTTTTTCATTTTTCTACTCTATGAATTGTGCGCTTTTTTATTTTACAATTTGTACATATCCTGTATAGGGCTCTTTAAACACTTTGCTTTTCAAATCAATTATATAGAAATAAGTGCCGTCGGGCAATACTTCACTATTTCTATAATTGGAACCATCCCACTGTATTGAATAACCTGTAGATTTCCATATTAATGTTCCCCAACGGTTATAAATTTCTATTACACAATTAGGAAAACTATTTATATTAGCAATTTCCCATCCGTCATTGTTTCCATCTCCATTAGGTGTTATTGCATTTGGAATGTTTATTGGTTTTTCTACGAATATAGTTACCTCATCAAAAGACGAACATGTTTGAGTAGCATCAAAAACATTCACCGTATAAGTAATATTGTTTTTCGCCACTAACGATGGCGTTGGGGTAGAAGTACTACTTAATCCAGTGGAGGGCGTCCATACATAAATAACACCACCGCTTGCGTTTAGAGAAGTCGCTGTTCCTTCTTCTACATATTGATCTGGGCCTGCATTGGCAATTGGTGTAGGTAATACAACCACTGTTACAGGAGCAGATGTAGTGGCGCAGGCACCATTGTTTTCAGTAAGGGTATAGGTTCCTGAAGTTGTTACAGTTAAGGAAGAGGCATTTGAAACAACTGATCCGTCCCTATTCCATGTTAAAATACCTGACCCAACATTGGCTGTATAAGTAACAGCTTGTCCTGAACAAAAAGTTGTATCGTTACCCACAATTTGTGGTGTGGGAATTGTTTTTACGGTCATTGTAATTTGATTAGAAGTACCATTTGCAGTGGTGGCACAGCTCAATGAAGTAGTCATCACGACATGAATTTTGTCGCCGTTGTTAAGAGAGTTCGTGTAGACCGTAGCGTTTGATCCAACGGGATTATTGTTAAGATACCATTGGAAGACAGGAGTAGCGCCACCGCCAGATGTCGTTGCCGTAAAATTAACATTGTCCCCTACACAAATCTGCCCAGGGTTATTTATTACCACTGTAGGAGTTACATTGCTTAACACAGAAACAGGAACTATGTTAGAAGTAGATGGATTGCCCGACACACAGGTTATAGAAGAAGTTAAAATTACTTTTATGTTGTCGCCGTTGTTAAGTGAGCTTGGATTATAACTAGCAGACGTAGCGCCAGCAACTACTATGTTATTGCGGTACCACTGATAGGTTGGCGTTATCCCTTCGTTTACGGGAGTAGCTGTAAAACTCATTGGCGAAGCGGCGCAAGTAGCTCCAGGATTGTTTATGGTAACGCTTACAGGAGAAAGTGGTGTTATAGTAATCGTTACTGGAGCACTTGTAAGTGATCCGCAAGAATTTCCTGAAGTTACTATTCTCCTATACATAGTGGTTGCTGTAAGCGAAGGCGGTGAATAACTGCTTGAGCTTGCCGCAGCCACTATGGACCAACTCGACCCTGCGTTCGTAGACCTTTCCCATGAATACGTTAATGCCGTTCCTCCTGTTGGTGCAGTGCTATTGGTTAGAGTTGCAGGTGTCTGACCAGAACAAATTCCTTGGTCGGTTGCAATAGCTCCCACTGTTAAGGCTCCATAAACAGTAATAGTGACATTATTAGAATAAGCCGTATTACAGGTTCCTATTCCCGAAACTACTACTCTTCTGTAAACAGTAGTAGTGGTAAGTGCTGGAGGAGAATAGCCCGTTGTATTAAGTGCGCTAGCAACACTCCATGATACTCCGGCATTAATAGATTGTTCCCATGAATAAGTATAAGTTCCTGTACCTCCTGAGCTCACAGCAGTGCTAGTGAGAGCGGCAGGAATACTATTATTACAAATAGTTTGATTTGCCGTAATCGTACCCCCTATCAATCCGGTCAGAACAGTAATTTGTATTACATTTGAGTTTTGTGAAGTACAAGTACCTGAAGAAACTACTCTTCTATAATAAATAGTTGCTGTTAAGGCAGCTGGGGAATAGGTTGCATTTGTAGACGTTCCTGTAGCATTTACCCAGCCTGTAGAACCATTTGCGGAGGACTGCCATTGATACGTATAAGAACCTGTACCTCCTGTGGCAGCCGTTATTTCTGTTAAAGAATTAGGGGCTGTACTACTACAGATTGTTTGATCAGCATCAATAGTACCTGCGGTTAACGAAGGATTGACGGTGATACTTACTACGTTGGAGGAAACTAAAGGGCAGACACCTGAGGTAACATTTCTTCTATAATAAGTTAGAGTTGTCACAGCGCCTGGAGAATAGGTAGCACTTGTAGCAGAACCAATGTCTGCCCAGCCTGTAGAACCATCTGGAGAAGATTGCCATTGATAGGCATATGTGCCTGAGCCTCCTGAAGCTGCAGTTGTACTTGTAAACGCAGCAGCTGTATTGCCGTTACAAATGGTTTGGCTTGTGGCAATAGCACCTGCAACTGTAGTAGCGTTTACAACAATTGTTACTGAAGCCGTTTTATAACAACTAGTACCCGTTGATGCTGGTGCAGGATTTCCATCTTCTACCCGAAGCGTATAGGTACCAGAGCCTGAAGGTAGTATTCCTGTAAACGTTAAATCAACATAGGTAGTGGAGTAACTAGTAATAGGGAGACCGTTTTTATACCAAATGTAATAATATAAACCACTAGCATTTTGGGGTGTTAGCGCTGCTATATCAACGACGCCTGCAATTGTCAAATTAGCTCCTTGGCACAACGTAGTAGTAGTGGAGGGCGTTAGGCTAACACTAGTAGGTGGCTGACAAGGGCAAACTTCTGTAAGCGTTACTGGAACTCTATCACAAAAATGCTGAGAAGTAGTAAAATGGATATTGCCAATTGGCCCCCATTCTGTTTTATCGTTTGTATAATAATCGGAACCCTTAGTGGCTGTTACATAAGGTCCACCAGTAGAGATGTCGTCTACTTTTGGAAATAAAGAACAATTAAAATCAGCTAGGTTTGGATTATTGGTGCCTCCAGTTTGTAATCCCTTTGGAACTGCTATTGCATATGAAACGCCATTGCCAGCAAGTGTTATGTTGACTGGGATTTTTGTTTCTACCCATGCACCACCATTGCTAGGATTGAGCATTGGGGTTAAGGGCCCTGAAGCCACTGGGGCAACACTAAAATCTCCTACCGTTTTCCCTGAACCATTACTTTTAGTTGGATAAGCATTAATTTGCCAGTTCCAAGATCTAGCAACACCCGTTTCTCCTTTTACCCAAATCGTTACTGTATCAATTATAATTTGTGGGTCTGTGACCTTGATAATAATATTTCTGTAATTATTATTATCATTACTCGCAATACCTGTACAAGAAGTGGGGGTTACAGGACCAACATTCCCAACAAAAGCCTGTGTTTCTTCTACATAAACAGTATATACACCTGCTACAGGAGCATTTGCACTTGCCTTTGGAATACTTGCGGGATTATTTTTTAAGGTACTTGCTAATGATGAACCACCACTAGCATCTTTGAACCAATTATATTTTCCTAAACCAGTTACATAAGGCGTTAACGCTCCGCAAAAAGTAAGACCACTTGGTACAGTATAATTTTGAATATAAGGACTAATTATAATTTGATCTTCCTTTGGTAAATAAGGTGAACAAGGAGCATCTGTTCCTATATATTCTACTTTTACTTTGTACGTACCTGTTGCAGTAGCGGTATACGTAAGGTTTGCGGCTACACTTGCAAGTCCCACTTGAACTTGCACAGCATCTTTGTACCAAGTAATTCTATAATCAGGAGCTAAAGCAGCACTTATTATAAATTGCGAATTTAACACTACACTTGAAAAGGTACTTGCGCAAACGCTTTGATTTCTTGGAGTAATACTGGCTGTTGGCTTAGGTGCTGGGAAGGTACAAGGAGGTAACGTAAATTCTGTGGCATAATTACTACAAGTAACACTACCAATTCCCAATTGTCCATTGGCATTATTGCCCCAAGTATAAATTTGGTTTGTTGAAGTAGTATAAAAGCCCCAAGTATCTCCATCGGATATACTTACCGCATTATTATCATAAGTCCCAGCAGATCTTCTAATAAAAGCTGGCGCATTTCTACTTGCTCCTCCTCCATTTCCTAAGTGGCCTCCTGATGAAGCAGATCCACAAGCGCCATTATTACCCCAAGCAACAGGCACGCCATCAGTGGACACTGCCATAGCATACCCTTGACCACCAGAAATTGCTTTTGCTTTCAAATAAACTTCTCCAAAACCAGCGCCAGCGGTGGTACCCCATTCACCAGCAACAACTTTTCGTGGATCAGAATGATTTCCAACAGCAGCACCTTGACCGGTACAGTCTCCCCAACCACCATTTCCCCATGCCCAAACATAACCAGTTGCATCTAGTGCAAGACACAAAATATCACCTGCCGAAATCGATACAATTCCAGTTAATGGACTGCCGTCAGCATTCCTAACTGGTCTAGCATAATTATCATTAGCCGTTTCATTTAAATTGTTTGCTGTACCAGCCGCATTTCTTCCAAGCATACAAGTACCTCCAAATGTACCTGTACCAGCACCCCAAGAATATACCGTACCAATTCCATCTCCATCGGTATCAACCAAAGCATAAGCCGTTTCATCACCTGCTTCAACCTGAATTACCCCAGTAAGTCTTGTGCCAGGACCAGTAAGGATATACACGGGTGTTGCGCTGTTTGTATTTGTACCGTTCCCCAATTGTCCTTTATCATTTCTTCCCCAGGCAACAGCTTCACCTGTATTCATAATTGCATAACTATTGTCGTTACCACCAGAAATATATTTTACATCTACAAGGTAGTTTGTAAGTGATGCGTGAATAGAAACACCTCCAGGAGTTAGCCCCTTTAGTACTCGAGAAGTAGTAGATACGCTTGCCGCTGCACTGCCTGTACCTGTTATCCCTGTTGCTCCGCCATTATTACCCCAAGACCAAGCACCTCCATAACAATCTAAGGCAATAAAGTGACCCCCCGAACCAGCATCAACTGCTTTAATTGTAATGCTAGTGCTTATTGAATTAAAATATGGATCAGTAGTAGGAAAATTTACAACCAATGGGCTTGTTACATTTGCTGCACCTGAACCATTGCCTAATAAACCCCCAGTATTATTTCCCCAAGTATAAACAAAACCATTAGCACATATAATAGTCGATACATTATTCCCTCCAGAAACCAATAAATCCTGAGCAAATGATCTCACTGATCCAACTATTATAATAATAGCTATCAGCCAACCTAGCTTACCTTGTTTTGTCATAATTATTTATAAACTCTATTTTCTGGTTCTCTCAACAGTTCCAACATCACTGATAAAATGTTTTTTAGAACCGCTCATTCTGTTTTTATATACATTGAGATATAAATGGTAACCTTTACGAAAAGGGCTTTAAAAATGTTTTGATTAGCCTTTTGTACCTTTTTAATGGGAATTATTGGGTTTAAAAAAGAGATAATGTTGTTTGCAATGCGGTACAGGCATTTTTGGACAATATGGCCAAAAAACTGTACAAAAGGTAGTTGTAAGTATACTAATGCGATCCTATTAAAAACCCAAAAAAGTGCACTTTGCTGTACTTTTCTATTCATTTAATGAAGTATAATTTGTTAAAAATAAAATAAAAAAATAATTTTGACGTACTGCTTTTAGGTCACTACTTACCCTATTTTTATTTTGAATTTTGACTTCTTAAAAATCTCTTGCGCGTTTTTGTCTTTCATTAATTGTTGTAGCGTAACAGTAGGATTTTCTTTCATGTATTTGCGAACAATCTGCCATCCCAACCAACGACCAATTCTACCTGGGCAGTTATCTCCAATTGCCACTACTTTAGGACTTTCTCCTAAATAACGTTGTTTCACTTTATGATTTGTATCAAAAATAAGCTTGTGCTCAACAAAATGCCCCCAGATTACGTCTGCGTTTTGATCCACTTCAATCATTTCCTTTCCTGTATATTGTATATTTATACTATCGGCAAGTTCAGGCATAATACGTTCCAAAAAATAATGTGCTTTCCCATAATGAATCATCTCTGCAATCATTGTTTCATCTTTGTCGTCAAACTCATTGAATTTTGATGAAATCGCTAATCCCATCATTGGCAACATGTAAGGCTTTTCATAACGAGCCAACATATAATCAAAAAACTGAGGTCTAAATTTCGCATTTTTTCCTAAAAAATAATCTGTGCCAATCACAATCAAACTGTCAGAAAATGTGAAATCTCGGTCAAACCTAAAACCCGTTACCAGAGTGTTTATCTCAGGCACATAATAGTTAGGGTAATAATATTTTACATAACTAAACAAATCATCTAGTTGCAACTTAATATCCGAGAAGTCTCCATAAAATTTTTCATGTTCGTTATAAAACTCCTTTAAGGCTGGATTTGTATACATAGAATATAATTCTTGTATAAACACAGGATCATTGGCTGCATTGGGTATTTCCAAGTATTTCTTTACAAACAAAGGGTGGCTATTTAAAAACACTGATACATCTTCTTTCGTTTTTATAGCAAACATTTCTCTTTCAAGGCGTACAATTTTTATAGCGACTTTTGCCTTTTTGAATTCGTCAGCATTAACTTCTACTACGTCTTTATCTGGAAGATTAGAAGATTTTTCTGTACAGCTAGAAAATAAAACAGTGTATACTACTACGATTCCAAAAAGATATTTTTTCATAGAAATTAACTTCATAAATAAGGGTTGCAATTTATAAATAATAAAACGATGTTTTTCGAACTTTAGTAGAAACAAAATGTATTACTTTAAATTTAAAAAGTAGTTTGAGCTATAATTCAACATATCGCTAACGATTTTTCTATTTCTAACTAATTTTTTAAACGGATTGACTTTTAAATAAATAAAGGAGTTTTAAACATATCCACGTGGATAATCAGGTGGATAAATATGATTTGTCGTAAGGCATTTCAAGTAATTTAACTCATATTTGTATACATATTCAATTTAACAATCCATAAATAATGAGTTTAGTAGTAGTAGGTTCTGTAGCCTTTGATGCCATAGAAACACCTTTCGGTAAAACCGATAAAATAATAGGGGGAGCAGCCACTTATATTGGTTTATCCTCTTCTTATTTCACAAAAAAAGTAAACCTAATAGCCGTTGTAGGAGACGATTTTCCCAAAGCTGACATCGAACTTCTAGAATCCCACGGTGTTAACACTGAAGGTTTGCAAATAAAAAAAGGCGAGAAGTCTTTTTTCTGGTCTGGCAAATACCACAACGATATGAATTCGCGCGATACGTTGGTTACAGAACTAAATGTTTTAGGTTCTTTTGATCCAATCGTTCCTGAGTCCTATCAAAACTGCGATTTCCTTATGTTAGGAAATCTTTCGCCTTCTGTACAAAGCACCGTAATTGGCAGAATGAAAAAAAGACCTAAATTAATTGTAATGGACACCATGAATTTTTGGATGGACATTGCGATGGACGATTTAACGAAAACCTTAGCAATGGTAGATTTATTATCTATCAACGATGAAGAAGCTAGACAACTTTCGAAAGAATATTCGCTTGTAAAAGCAGCAAAAAAAATAATGGGAATGGGACCAAAATACCTCATTATTAAAAAAGGAGAACATGGTGCTTTACTATTTCATAAAAATGAAGTATTCTTCGCTCCCGCACTTCCACTTGAAGATGTTTTCGATCCTACAGGTGCAGGAGATACTTTCGCCGGAGGTTTTATAGGTTATCTTGCTAGTACTGGAGACATTTCGTTTGAAAATATGAAACGCGCTATCATTTATGGCTCGGCTATGGCCTCTTTCTGTGTAGAAAAATTTGGGACGGAAAGAATCGTTAATCTATCCGAAACAGAGTTAAATGACAGAGTTAAAAAATTTATTGACTTGGTACAATTTGAAATTTCGCTTTAAGTAGTTGTTTTATAATGAACTAAGATTAATTTTATAATATAAAGTAATAGGCTTAATATATATCAAATTGTATTTTAGAATATTATAAAAATAGTGTAATTTTGATGTGCTTTTGGCTGACTATTTGTATAGTAGCCTTCAATTAAGAATAGTTAAACACAGTGAATACGTCTACTAATTTGCGAACAACGATGAAGAAATTGAACATTAAACTCTACCTATTTCTAGTAGCAGTAATGTTTGGCTATTCCTCCAACGCAGCCATTTTTGTAATTTCTGGTATTTATCAAGGGAAAAATGTTTTTATTCAAAATCCATCCCTTAACGATGATGGTGTTACATTTTGTACCAACGATGTATATGTAAACGATGTAAAAGTAATGTCGAACATAACCACAGGTGCTTACGAAATTGATTTGTCTACCATTAGAATTACTTCCCAATTAACTATTAAAATCACTCATAAAGATGGTTGCAAACCTAGAGTTTTAAACCCTCAGGTAATCAGACCTTCGAGTATGTTTCACTATAATTCTTTTCAAGTCGACAAAGAGCATTTTATCTGGTCTACAAGAGGAGAAAAACCTAGAGGAAAATATGTATTAGAATATTATGGAACTGACAAATGGCTTCTTATAAAAGAAATGCCAAATAAGGGTTCTGTAATTCTGAACAATTATGATACAGATGGTGTAATGCCAGGAGCACATAAATACAGACTTAAATTGGTGGAAGCAGAAGGTAGAGTTCACTATTCACAAATTGTGGAGTTTACGAAGTAGCAGTATATTAATTTCTCAATAAAAAAGACGAAGAAATTTTCTTCGTCTTTTTTATTGAGATTAGTACTATTTTTTTGGTGGCTGGAAGTCTTTAACTAAAAAAAATACAAGTAAGCAGTGCTCCGTAGTGAAATGTCAGTTAAAGGGATCCTATATTGAATAGACTAGTGTTTACAAACCATACCTACCTACAATTTTCACAATACACCTTTTTCAGTTCAGGATTTCCTAAAAGCTGAAATGTCATGCCATTATTTACTTGGCAAGTATTGAAGAGACTACAAAATCTCGTTTTGTTTTTATTAAACGCATTTAGCAAAATTGCTCTATATTCTTTTGATTGCGTTTTTTCTTCGTACGCAATGGTCAAGTTGATATAATAAAAAACAATGTTTTCTCCAGCGTCCACCTTTTTAACGTAAGGATACAACAATGTAGTGGCCCAATCGCTTTTTCCGTATCCAACAAAATACTGTGCTAAACTTACCAAATCTTCTTCTGAAAGATTGAGAAAAGCATAATTGTCATAAATATATTTTAACGCATTATTTTTTTCATCATATTTCTTTTCATTCATCAACTTTTCGCACAATAAAATGTTGTAATTTATCATCAACCTTTTTATAAGTCGCTTATCGATTGAGTATTTTTTGAGGGCTTCTATGTCTACTTTTAATTGGTCAGGATCAATTATTATTTCGCTCGACAGCCAGCCTTTTAATTGTAATACAATTATATTGTATTTTATTCTATGGTTATCTGGCATTACATCCGCCAAGAGTTTAAATTGTTTTAACGTATTGAAAAAATCTGTTACCTCTTCTTGATAACGAAATGCCAAATTATTGTTTTTTAATAAACCATAATCAATACCCTCTGGAACTTCGAGCTTATCAATAAAGTCTTCTGGAAGTTTATTGCTTCTAATCCTCATGAAAATTTCTCTTTGAATATTAAGGGCATCTTTGACGTTTTTTGAAGCGATTACTTGTTCAAAAATTTTCTTGATTTTTTCTGGGTCAGATTCCTTTAATGCACTCTTCGGCTGCAACTCCAATATCACTATAGCTTTTCGTTGCTTTTTAAGCAGGGGCTCCATTTCTACAGCCAACTTTTTATCTGCAATAAACTTTGCTTTTATTTCTTCTTTACTTAAATCATTTAAAAAGCTAAACCTCCCATCAATAATACTTCCATAAAAATCAACCCAATTTTCCAAGGCTACTACATCTTTTTTTACACTGTCAAAATTAATGGCTTGGAGCGACTGGAGCGCTTTCACGATACTTTGTGATCTTTTCTCTTGCAACAAAAGGTTCCTTTCTTCCGAGCCCTCAACGGATGAATAGGCACGGATGCTTACTGAGGTTATTATATAATTACTAATCTTTAACGAATCGTACAATGGCTTAATGTCTTTGGCTAAATATTCGGCTTTGTCTTTTGCAAAAGGAATTTCAAATTTTAAGAGTTTATTAATAAACCTAGATCGCTCATTTATATTCTCCTCGGTGAGTGTATCCATATACATTCCCATTTCCAACATACCCCATTTCTGATCGTTAATATTATAAAAATTCTGGTACCAACACTTATAGCGGTCTTGCAATAAAACCATATTAAACTCTATTTCTTTTGTTTTAAAATAGGCAGGTACCGCTCTAAGTTTTACTATTACGTAGCCTTCGGGAGTTATTACTGTATTCTTTTTTATCTCTGGAGTAAATATTGGAGGAATTAAATAACCATTGTATAGCCAAGCATTAGCTGTGGTTTTTTTAACTACTCCACAAGCAAATTGTCCTTTGTGCAAAATGTCAACAGAAATTCCATCGTTTGGATTCATAAAAAGTTTGTTGAAATATTTTACATCGGTCATCACAAAATATAAGAAGTTATCTTCTTCATTATATTGAATTCCCACACCTACTTCTGCAGGCTTACTCTCCATAACACCTGTACAACGACCACAAAATTTGGGATAATCCAACTCAGGATTTTTTATACCGTAAAGATAGGGAGGCACAACAGGAGCGGGTTGAGCATATACTTTACAACAAAAGAAAAGTATAAATAAAAAGAAAATTCCAAATTTTTGCATTGCTGAGGAGCTGTTTGAGTTGAAAACGCTTTGAAATTACGAATTAAAAGTCAGAAATGGAAAGAGTAATTTAAGAACAAAAAACACAAAACAATCATTACTTTGCAATTGACAACTATTTTGATAGCGCAACGTTCGTGAAAATGTAAGGGAGGTGGGAGTCCACCATAGAGTAGTTTGCAGCAGTGCTGCGTAGTAAAAATGTCGGGTGAGGGCACCCGACAGGAGTGGAGGTACACCTTATGGAGCTATCATAAAAAAAGACGAAGATAATTTCTTCGTCTTTTTTTATGATAGCGCTCAATTATTTTTATGACTTATGCCGTCACTAAAGACAAAATAGATTCGAACAACGCCTTGCCATCTGTATTGCCCAACACGGTATCCGCAGCTCTCTCTGGATGCGGCATCATGCCAAATACATTTTTATTTTTATTGCAAATACCTGCAATGTTCAACATCGAACCGTTAGGATTTGACTCTTCTGTAATTTTTCCATTTTCATCGCTGTAACGAAATAAAATTTGTCCGTTGTCTTCAAGCGATTTTATAGTAGCCTCGTCTGCAAAATATCTGCCTTCACCATGAGCGATCGGGATTTTATACCCTTTCGTTAAATCAAGTTTTGAAGTGAGCAAAGAATCGTTGTGTTCAGGTTTTATAAAAACATTTTTACAACTAAACTTCATTTGTTGGTTGCGCAACAATGCTCCAGGAAGTAAATGGGATTCCGTTAAGATTTGAAACCCATTACAGATACCCATCAAATAACCACCTCTTTCAGCATGTTTAATCACATTGTCCATGATAGGAGAGAATCTTGCAATAGCACCAGAGCGAAGATAATCACCATACGAAAAACCTCCTGGAAGAAAAATAAAATCACAGCCCTTAAGGTCTGTATCTTTATGCCAAAGCTTTTCTACTTGCTGACCCATTATGTTTTTAACAACATAAACCAGATCTTCATCACAATTGGAACCAGGAAATACGACTACACCAAACTTCATTGCTAAATTTTATTTATCTTTATAAAATTATTGGATTCTATTAATTGAATTAAGCATTCATCTTGGTTTTAAAACCCTATTGCTACTTAAATCAAAAAATCCTGATCAAATTTACGGTTTTCTTTAATAATACACTTGAAAAAATACTTTTATCTTTTAAAAATTAGAATATGCTTAAATCAATGACTGGATATGGTGTAGCCGTGTCTGAAAATGACCAGCTTGCTGTAACTGTAGAGATCAAATCGCTTAATTCAAAATTTCTGGATCTATCGATGAGACTAGCCAAGGAATATGCTGATAAAGAACTTGAGATCAGAAATCTCCTAAATACTACCATCGAAAGAGGAAAAGTTTCTCTTGTCATTGAAGTAAAACAAAAAACAGAAGTAAAGCCAAAAGTCAACATCAACAAAAGTCTGGTAAAGTATTACTACACAGAGCTATTGGATGCTGCTGAAAAATCAGGCGCTCCAAAAGATGACCTATTTAAATCTGCTTTGACATTGCCTGGTGTTGTAGACACAGACTCTCAACTCAACGATAACGAAGCAGAGTGGAAATTTATCATGAGTGTGTTACAAGAGGCTATTAAAAAATTTGAAAGCTTTCGTTTGGCAGAAGGCAAAGTACTTCAAAATAAGTTTCTTGAATACCTTGACAAAGTAGAAGGCTTACTTACAAAAGTAGAACTACATGACCCACAACGGATAGAAGGTATTCGTGAACGTATTAAGTTACACGTAGCTAGTTATTCTCAAACAGAAATGGACAAAGGTCGTTTTGAACAAGAACTGATCTACTATATTGAAAAATTAGACATTAGTGAAGAAAAAGTTCGCCTAAAAACACATATAGAATATTTCAAAGAAACCATGAATGGCGCTGACAACAATGGCAAAAAACTTGGTTTTATAAGTCAAGAAATAGGTCGTGAAATTAATACCATAGGCTCTAAAGCAAACGATGCTAACATTCAAAAATGTGTGGTAGAAATGAAAGACGAATTGGAAAAAATAAAAGAGCAGGGAATGAACGTGTTGTAGAAAATTGATGTAATAGGAAGCCTACTATTTATACTTTGGTTTTCTTCCTATTACTTTTATAATTCTTATGAAAAAAGCATTGAAATGGTTGTTTAGAATTTTTATAGGGCTGATCGTTTTTTGTCTCCTGTCAAGTATATTTTTGTTTGAAAAGGTTGACCGTAGTCCTTATAAAGAAAAGGCTTATTATAAAGAGATGATGGCCCAACTCGACACTTTTCAATTGGATACTGATCTACAAAATGGTACTTATTTTAAAGCTGGGTGGGCCGAAAAAAATATTACTCCAGACTATATGCCTGACCTTGCAGGATATGGGATACGGGACAAAGCAACTTGTTTACACGATTCTGTTTTTGTAAGAACATTTGTCTTTGATAATGGAAAAAACAAAGCTGCCTTTGTCTCTGTTGATTTGCTGATTTTCCCTCCAGTTATTGAAAAACAATTGCGGATTCGCGCGAAAGAACTCGGCTACCAACCCGAAAACTTATACTTCTCTGCTACTCACAGTCATAGCGCCCCTGGCGGGTGGGCTGAAGGTCCTGCTGGAAGAATCCTTGCTGGTAGCTACAAAGAAGAATATGTAACTAAAGTAGTAGAATCTATTATCGACGCTCTAAAATTGGCTGAAGGCAATCTTGAAGAGGCCGAGACAGGTTTAGGAATTTTTAACGGCACTGGCTTTGTTCGAAACAGGATTAACATGCCTGATAGTAAAATTGATCCTTGGATTCGTGTATTCAAAATTAGAAAAAAATCAGGTGCCCAAGCGGCTATTATCGCCTATTCTGCTCATGCTAATTGTTTGAAAATGAATTATACTTGTATTTCAGGGGACTATCCAGCAAGAATGATTGACAAAATTAAAAAATCAGGCAAAATAAATTTTGCAATGTATGCTGCAGGTATGGTAGGTAGTCATACACCAAAACCAATTATGGTAAACGATAGTGTTGAATTGCAAAACGAATCCTTCATTACAAATTATGGTGATAAGTTAGGCGGGTTAATTAACGTTAGCATCGACTCTATAAAACTTGACAATAGTTATAGTTTAGCAACCGCTGTTTTAACTTTGCCACTTAGAGAGCCGCATTTAAAACTATCGAAAGATTGGAGAGTTCGTCCTTGGGTTTTCAATTTGCTTTTTGGTGATTATGAACCAACTATTAAACTTTTAAAAATTAACGACGTCTTATTTATAGGAACCCCTTGTGATTTTTCGGGAGAACTAATGGTTGATTTCAATCAGCTGTGTAAAGAGCGAAATATTAAGTTGGTGATTACTAGTTTTAATGGAGGTTATATCGGCTATATAAACGTAGACAAATACTATGATGAAAACAAAGCTGAAACTCGAGATATGAATTGGTTCGGCCCTTACAATCAGGCTTACTTTACTGAAATAATTCAGAAAATCCTTAAAAAAATCTGAAGCGGCCCTTTGTTCTGATTTTTAAATTATCCTCTTCGCCTATTGTTTCGCCTTTTTTAGTAAAGACAGCTTTATACTCTCTGGTTTCTGAATATTCTGTAAGATTAGGACGATCGTCTATAACAGGAGACTGATTCGTTTCGGCTATTAAACTAAATTCGCTTTCATTAGCTCTTTTACTATAGATTTTAATTGATTCCTGCAAATCCATGTCAAACGCTACTGTAACACTTCCTTTAGCTCTAATAAGTGTCATATAAGGTTTTATCAATGTTCTATGATCGGCTATTTTGCCTGCAATACCACTCTCTGAAAATGAAATTAAGCCGCTGTACATAAGATTGTCTTTTGTTTAAAAATATAAATCTGAAACCCTAAGCAATTTTACGCAGTATTTTCGATTCTAAATAGCAATTGTAAGAATCCATCCTAATTAAATATTTTTAGGTTATTGATACCTAACTATCATTTCATTATTACTGTATTTTGAGCATATCTACTCAGGATACAAAAAAATTTTATGTAAGAAAGTAGATTAAAATAAAGAGAATTTAAAATTAGCCAATCGGAATGATAAATTGATATAGCGGTTTTATATATTTGTCTTGATTAAAACCGAAAGGTGCGAAAAGTTGACTATTAATAATTGTCGCTTTAGATCACGACTAAAATTAAAATATCGTATTTATATTAATTACCATGAATAAAAAAGTAATGCTAATGATCCTCGATGGTTGGGGATTAGGTCCCGATCCAAAAGTTTCGGCTATAGCGCAAGCTAAGACAGAATTTATTGATCATTTGTTCAAAAAATATCCTCATAGCAAACTAGAAGCTTCTGGTCTTGCCGTTGGACTTCCTGAAGGACAAATGGGCAACTCTGAGGTTGGGCACATGAATCTTGGAGCAGGACGAATTGTCTATCAAGATCTTGTAAGAATAAACCTAGCTGTAAAAGATAAGACACTTGGCAAAGAACAAGTTTTAGTTGATGCCTTCAACTATGCAAAATCAACTAATAAAAAAGTGCACTTTTTAGGTCTTGTTTCTGATGGCGGTGTACACGCTCATATCGAACATTTGAAAGGACTTTGTGACATAGCAAAAGAAAACGGCCTTACAAATGTATTCATACATGCTTTCACAGACGGTCGTGATACAGATCCTAAAGGCGGACTTGATTATATAAACGATCTTGAAAACCATTTAAAAACCTCGGCTGGGAAAATTGCTTCTGTTATAGGACGCTATTACTCTATGGACCGCGACAATCGTTGGGAACGCGTGAAACTTGCTTATGACCTACTTGTAAAAGGCGAAGGAAAAAAATATAAATCAGCAACTGAAGCCATCAACGCTTCTTATATAGCTGACCCAAGAGGCGACGAGTTTATCCTTCCTGCTGTCATGACGGGAGCAGACGATAAACCATTGGCTTTGATAGAAGAAGGAGATGTAGTGCTGTGTTTCAACTACCGCACAGACCGCGGTCGTGAAATCACCTTAGCACTTAATCAAAAAGATTTCCCAGAACTGGGGATGAAAAAACTTAACCTTCACTATGTAACGCTTACCAATTACGACGATAGCTTTACGGGTGTAAAAGTGATCTTTGATAAAGACAATCTCAAAAATACACTTGGCGAAGTTTTGGAAGCTGCGGGCAAAAAACAAATTCGTATTGCGGAAACAGAAAAATACCCCCACGTTACCTTCTTTTTCTCTGGTGGGCGTGAAAAAGAATTTATTGGAGAAAAAAGATTGTTGTGTCCTTCTGCAAAAGTAGCTACCTACGACATGAAACCCGAGATGAGCGCTTTTGAAATTCGCGATGCTATACTACCTGAGTTAAAAAATAAATGGCCAGACTTTATATGTCTTAATTTTGCTAATCCAGATATGGTAGGACACACAGGTGTTTTTTCAGCTGCTGTTAAGGCTTGTGAAACGGTAAATGATTGTGCAGAAGCCGTTATCACAGCAGGACTTGAAAACGGTTATACCTTTATAGTAATTGCTGACCATGGAAACGCCGATGTAATGATCAACGAAGATGGGACACCCAACACTGCGCACACCACAAACTTGGTCCCTTGTATTTTGGTAGACAAAGAATACAACAAGCCAATCAAAAACGGAAAATTAGGAGATATCGCACCAACAATCTTGGAATTGATGGGAGTAGCGAAACCCGCTGAAATGACGGGTGTTTCGTTACTGTAACACTCATTAGTGCTTTTTAAATAGAAACAAAAACATCCGCCGAAACAACAAAGTGTAGTTTCGGCGGATGTTTTTGTTTGAGACAAAATTTGATACTAAAAGTAAGAGGGAGCATGTTGCGGAGAGAGAAAGCGATAGTTTCTCCAATACCTTGTCTGGATGAAAAAATAGTAGTAGTATTAAGTGTATATTTTAAGGAAATTTAGGCCTAAAGAATATTTTTTTGAAGATCAGCTAAGTGGAAATTATTCTTCAAGAAGTTTGCGAAATGTATTTTAAGAGGTATGCAGAAAGGCTAGAATTACAAAAAATGCTACTGTATAAACAAGTTGTTAAATGATAGAAAAGGGTTTACGCCATACACCACAACTAATGAGAATATATGCGCCATATGGCGTAAACCCTCCAAATATGGACATATTGCGCCATGAGTGAGGTATATACACTCGTTGTATGTAATTATAAAAAAATCATGAACAAATTAATGAAACAACCAATAATCTTTTTTTTAGCCATCTTATCATTTGTGTGTTTTTGCAGTTTGATTAATAGTAACGATACCATTGAGTGTTCTAGTAACGAATGTTATGGGCAATATGAAGGTGCTGAATTCATAAATGGATCTGATATAGCCCATCAATTCTCAAACAAGATGTCGACAAAAGTTGGTGACAAACTCAAAGAGCTGTTCAAAATAGGAGACTATTCAAAAGTAGATTTTGATAATATCATAATGACTACCAAAGGAATGGGGAGCGGAAAAGTTATTTATTATTTAAAGATTCCATTTAAACGTGTTAATGCAAAATGTGAAGCCTATACTTCTTTTGATCATGTAGGAGGATGGAATCACAAGCCTGCATTAGAAGCTAGGAAGTTACAGCTTAAACCTGCTTTGATTGAAAATCAAAAATTAGACATTAGTGACCTTAAAACAACACCTGAAGGATTACAAGAATATTGGATTCAGTGGAAAAATAGTGCCATTCAATCAATGTGTAAATAAAAACTACATACAACACCGTATATAGCAAATAGGGCGCTTCAGTTGTTTAAGAAAATGAGTGCTCCTTACAA
>JANOTP010000013.1:0-33840 GCA_031416415.1 Cytophagales bacterium
GTGTGTAAATATATTCTTTACTTCTTTCACCTTGCTTTAACTTTCGAATTTCTAACGCTTTTTTATAATAAGCTTCCGCCTCATTATACCTGCCCATTTTTTTACAAAGTATTCCTTTTGTGGTATAGGTTTTGGCTAGCTCTGTACTATTATATCCATATTGAAGTGTTTTTAATTTGATAACTAATTCGTATAAAGAATCTGCTTTCACATATTGTTTATTAGTGTTTGCAATAGTAGCGAGATTATTAAGTAAAACAATCTCTTGATTTTTTCTCAACTCTTTTAATTCGGATTTCACAATTAATACTTCTTTAAAATACGATTCTGCTTGGTCGTATTTTTTCAATCCATACTTCATAAATCCTAAATATATAAGTGATGAGGCATAAGATGATTTTGTTGAAACGTGTGGATTATTTTTAAAAAAATCTACTTCATCGTTAAACATTTCTTCGGCATTAGCACTAAAACCTTGTTTAAGATAACAACGGCCTAAGAGATTGACCATTTCATAATAGGCAACAGTATCAATATCAGGTGCAATTTTGAATGCAGGTAAAAAACCCTCTAACCATGAAGTAGTAGCTTCGATTTCGCCTCTATTGAATTTGACTCTAGCACTGTCGTAATCAGGTTTCCAGACTTGAGCATGCGATACATTCTGATTAAATAGTAACAATCCAAATAGAACAAAAAAAGTATACCTGTTTACCTTTTTCAATTTATTAACTATATTCTCTAACATTCCGATTGAAAAATTTAATTTAATTGTAATTAAAAGTAATATTAATGTAAGTATTAAGTATCATTTTTCTAATTCATACGTATAAACCGCCTAATAAGATTTATAATATAGTGATTTTATGAAAAAAATTAACATATACTACTGTGTGTTAATAGATTAAGAGTATTCAAAAAGCATTATTATTAAATTAACTAAACGTAACTCAGTGAAAATAATTGATCTACCCTGTAATTATTCAATTATATGGTTTAAATTTATCCCAAAAGATAGGTATATCCTAGATTTGTTATAAAATAAGTAATTATAAAATTAACTAAAGTAAATTAGTAGAATACAGAATGTTGAAACATATTTTTAGATTCTTTTTAGTTTTATTTCTCATTGTTACCTCAAGCATCTTAAAAGCTCAGGTAGAAAGGAAGACATCTTTAAATATTTATGGAGGTATAGCATTTTATCCTAAAACCAAAATCAATCAAGCGGATTTACCTACTAGAGCTTTAGGTGGTTTCAATCCTTCTCCCCTGATTGGAATCGGAGCTTATTATCGATTATCTAAGCGACTAAGTTTAGGAGAAAATTATATGTTACTTTTTGCTGCTAAATCTGGCAATAGAAGTTTATCCTCTCATACATTCAAAACAACTTTAAAATTTCATATACTCCCAACTAAAAAAATTCGCCCTTATATAATAGGTGGCATTAATATAAATTTAGTTTCACTCTCTCGTAACTATAAAGAATATAATTTCATTCCTGACCCTTCTACTTCAAATGTTATAGGGAATGGACTGCAAGTGGATTCTATTTTTTATAGAGAACAAAAATTAAAGCTTGGTAATATGCCAATATTTGGAGGAAGCATTGGAGCGGGTTTTGAATTTAAAATAAGTAAGAAATTTGATTTTTTTGCTGAATATAGCTTACACGAAAATTTTGGAAGAGATAATAAATTAATGGAACAGTATTATTTCTATAACCAATCAAATTTTGTTTTTCATACAGTTACTACTGGCTTAACAATGAAACTGTATAAACCTCAAAAACAATTATTGGCAAAATTAAATAGAGACGACTGGAAAAATAGCAAACCTATAGATGTGCGAGGTACTATTATTTATAAGAATCCACTCAAAACGTATAAAAAAGTTCTTCCTGTAGAAAAAACAGATACGTTAGAAACTGTATTTGAAATAAATCCAACAGATGAAAGAGCTTTAGTTTTTTTTAGTAAGAATATAGAACCAGGAGAGTACCAGTTTATGTTGCCTAAAAAACATCGTAAAATAATAAGAGCCGATTTACAAATTCTAAATTATAATAAAATTGAGATAGAAGACGATGAACTAGAACTTGAAATGGTAGAAGATGAGGGCTCAGAAAATATCCTAAGTCGAGATGCCAACTTTGCGGTTTTACTTAGAGAAGGCTTTCAGCATGATATAGAACTTAACACTACTGCTGAAAATATTATGGGTAATTTTATTCCTACAGATACGAGTTGCCACATTCGTATTACTCTTCGAGATCAGTATGATAGTATAATTGCATATGTTGACACATTGGAAAGTAAAAAATTCAACTTTGTTAATGTAGAACCTGGTAAGTATAAAATATCCTTTCAAAGGATGAATAACAATTGCAAAAACACTGCATTTAAATATGGTTTTACTGGTTCAGCACCTTATATAAAAAGGCAGTCCAATACGAATGAACCCATTGATACAGTTGCTTCTTATTCCATTAATGGAAAAGTTTCTACTTCGGATAGTAAACCTCTTGCTCCAGTAGGTACAATGGTCAAATTAATAGATCCAACGGGAAGAGTGGAAACAAAAAACACTCTTGGAGGAACCAAAACAAATTTTGAGTTTAAAAATTTAAATTCTCCAGCCTATTCTGCTGCCTACGAAGACCCTACAGACAAAGCTTCGATGGGATATAAAGTGAAAGATCGTCAATCTAAAATTATCAGAGAAATAACACAGAATCCTGTTAAAAAAACTACAAAAGGATCTATCTTAGTTAATGGAAAGGTAGAGCTTCCCAATCCTGAACAAGCTAAGACAACAACGGCACTCTTGATTGATGCTTCAGGAAAAGTAAAACAAAAAATCCCTGTTAATGCAGATGGTACTTTTAGTTTCTTAAATCTTGAAAAAGATAAGTATAAAGTTGCTTATGAATCTACTGATCCATTAGTTAGAGGGAAATTAGTATATAATATTATTGATAAATCGTTTAAAATTAACAAAATTACTCTTCCAGAACTTTCGGTTACTATTGAAAGGATAGATACAATACACTTTTCAAAAAATAGCCCTTCACTTGTTAACCCTACTACATCTGAAAATAAAGATTCTATAAACACACTAGTTGTGAAGGAGAATCCTAACCTTGTTACCGATACTATTTCTGATAAAAATGTTATTGTCGTTAAAAAACAACTTAAAACTAAAGAAATTCCAATTCGTTATCCTTTCACAGAATTCAAGCCAGGTACCACCTACAATGATTTGGGTTTTGAAATTAAACCTGAAGGTTACGGAATACAAGTAGCTTCCTTCTTTATTAATTCAAATCTTGAAAAATTCTGCCAAAGAGTAAAAGCGAAAGGCGAAAAGAATATTTATGTACAAGTAATTCAAAAAGACAAAAATAATCCTGCGGCAGGTATTATATATCGTGTTATAATTGGCGCTGACAAAGACAAAGACAAAATGATCAAAAAAGTACCTGTATATATGGACAAAGGATACGATGCAGTTTTGAGAAAACATCTTGACCAGACCCTGCCGTATTAATTTAGTTAATTTTCGATTTTTAAAGTTTTTGCTCTCAAAATTAGACTTTTAACATAGTTTAGTTAAATTTACACTTCAATAAATTAGTGTATAATAAATCACTTTCTGAGTGCCTTACAAAGAAAAGAAAATAGAAAAAAAATATTTTAGTATTGGCGAAGTAGCTTTTACGTTTAAAGTAGCACCATCTCTAATAAGATTTTGGGAAAAAGAATTTGAAATACTTAGCCCGCAAAAAAATCGTAAGGGAAATCGACAATACACCAAAGCTGATATTTTAAACTTTAAATTAATATATCATTTAGTAAAAGAAAAAGGCTACACATTACAAGGTGCAAAAGAATTTCTTAAAGAAAATAAAAATCATACACCAGAAGAACAAAGCGACATAAAGGAATCACTTTTAAAACTAAAAGGTTTTTTGATAGAATTAAGAGATAAGTTATAATGAAATTATTTTTTCACCCCCACCCTACTACAGATTTGGTATTAAGCGAAGAAGAATCTTTGCATGCTATAAAAGTGCTTAGGCTTAAAGAAAAGGATGCTATCGTTATAATTGATGGGAAAGGCTGTTTATATGAAGCGGAAATAACTAGTGCGAATTCAAAAAAATGTGGCTTTGTATTATTAACTAAAAAAGAAACAAAAAAACACCCTTATTATCTTCATATTGCAGTAGCTCCAACCAAGAGCATTGATAGAATAGAATGGTTTATTGAGAAAGCAATTGAAGTGGGTATAGATGAAATAAGCTTTCTTACTTGTGCTCATTCGGAAAGAAAAAATATTAATCTAGAAAGGATAGAAAAGATAGCTGTAAGTGCCATGAAGCAGTCTATGAATTTATATTTGCCAATAGTAAACGAACTAATTTCCTTTACTAAATTTGTATCCACTTCACGAAATGAAGCTTGTTTCATTGCACATTTGGAAGAAGGTGAACGAAAATATTTTGGTAAAGAAATTTCACAAAAAGATAAAATATTGATACTAATCGGCCCAGAAGGTGATTTTAGTAAAGAAGAAATAAGACTTGCTCTCGACAATAATTACACCCCTGTGAGTCTTGGGGAAAGCCGTTTAAGAACAGAAACTGCGGCGCTTGCAAGTTGTTTTATTACAACTACTTTAAAGAATTTATTGTAACTTGTTATACTTAAAAATCAATCAACCATACTTATTTTCTAATTATAAAATATGAGAAGCAAGTTTATTTTATTGTTATTATCGTTTTTATTCGTGCAAACTATCTGGGCACAACAAACAGTGTTGAAAATAGCAAAATTAAAATATGGAGGCGGTGGAGATTGGTATGCCAACAAAACTTCCTTACCTAACTTAATACGCTTTTGCAATTCTAATCTAAAAATGAGTTTAGCTACTGAGGAGGATATTGTAGAAACAGGAAGTAGAGAGATTTTCAATTATCCTTTTGTACACATGACTGGGCATGGTAATGTTGTATTTAGCCAAACAGAAGCACAAAATCTAAGGAGCTATTTGATAAGCGGAGGATTTCTTCATATAGACGATAATTATGGAATGGATAAATTTATTCGATTAGAGCTAAAGAAAGTCTTTCCGGAACTTGAACTAACCGAATTACCTTTTACTCATCCTATCTATCAGCAAAAGTTTAAATTTCCAAATGGTTTACCTAAAGTTCATGAGCATGATGGAAAACCACCAAAAGGGTATGGCTTATTTCATGAAGGAAAATTGGTATTATTTTATACCCATGAATGCGATCTAGGAAACGGCTGGGAAGATCAAATAATATACAACGATCCTGAAGAAGTTCGTCAAAAGGCTTTACAAATGGGTGCTAATATAATTTCTTATGTGTTTACTAATTTTCAATAATAGAAATAGAAATTAGTAATGACTATAAATAAATTATTAAAAGAGGAGGCATTACAGCTGAATAATAGAGTTTTAGTAGCATTATCTACCTATTAGTTTTAAAAAAGGAGCAGTTATCTACACTCTAAATAATCCTTTTATTAATCCAGATATATGCTTATTTTTGTTACAAACTGAATAAAATAATTAAATGGAACTTCCAAATCAAGAGAAAGATATCATTCTTAAAGAATATGGTAGAAATGTACAAGACATAGTGGGGTACATTCTTAATATTAAAGATCGTGATCTAAGAACAATGTACGCTGTTACTTGTATTGAACTTATGCGTCAGATTAATCCAAATATTAAAGATACACAAGAGCACTACAGCAAACTTTGGGATCAACTCTATATTATTTCAAATTTCCAACTTGATGTTGACAGTCCTTTCCCAATGCCCGAGAGAGCTTCAATAGGCAAAAAGCCTTCTATTGTAGAATACAATTCCAATAAATTATATTATAAGCATTATGGAAGAAATATTGAATTAGTTATTCAAAAGGCGATTGACATGGAGGATCCAGAAGAAAAGGAATCTGCCATCATTTACCTTGGACGTACTATGAAAAAGTTCTATGGCACTTGGAATAAAGAAAACATTGAAGACGAAGTAATAATTGCCCACATTAAAGAAATGTCAAAAGGCAAACTTTTTGTTGACGAAGAAAAAGTAAAAGCACTTAGTTTGTTTGACACTAACGAAAAAATAAAACCAATTGGAGGAAATAGTTCTGGAAACAACTATTCTAACAATGGCAACGGTGGCAGTTCTGGCTATGGTACTGTATACGAAGCTAAAACTACTAGCAATAGTGGTAGTAGCAGTGGATACGGTAATAATAAGTACCGCAACAATACATCCGGAGGAGGTAATGGACAAAGAAATAATCGTCCAAACAATGGTGGTGGCGGTAATAATGGAAATAATTCAAACAACAGGTTTAAAAGAAAATAAATTTTAATGAGTGCATTTGAAATTACGGGAGGACTAAAACTAAAAGGTGAAATCATTCCTCAAGGAGCCAAAAACGAAGCATTACAAATTTTATGTGCCGTTCTCCTAACTCCCGATCCTGTTGAGATCAGAAATGTTCCTAATATAATTGACGTTAATAAGTTAATAGAACTACTAAATGATTTTGGTGTTTTAGTAACGAAAGTTGACAGTTCCACTTATCGATTTGAAGCAAAAAATGTAAATCTTGAATTTCTGGAAACAGAAGATTTCAAGAAAAAAGCAGCTGGTCTTAGAGGTTCTATTATGATATTGGGGCCTTTATTAGCAAGGTTTGGAAAAGCAAAAATGCCCAAACCAGGTGGAGATAAAATAGGACGAAGAAGACTGGATACGCATTTTTTAGGTTTCGAAAAATTAGGCGCAAAATTCAATTACGATACTCAAGATAGTTTCTTTCATATAGACGCAAGCAATCTACAAGGTTGTTATATGTTGCTTGACGAAGCATCTGTTACTGGAACAGCCAATATAGTGATGGCTGCTGTTTTAGCTAAAGGTAAAACAACTATATACAATGCAGCTTGCGAACCCTATTTACAGCAGCTTTGTGCTATGCTAAATAGAATGGGGGCAAAAATAACAGGTATAGGTTCCAATCTACTTATCATTGATGGAGTAGAATCGTTGACTGGTACAGAACATACCATTTTGCCAGACATGATTGAAATAGGCAGTTTCATTGGACTAGCAGCCATGACCGAGTCTGAAATCACCATAAAAAATTGTCGTATAGATATGCTTGGAGTGATTCCTGGTATCTTCCAAAGACTAGGAATTAAAATGGAATTCCGAGGAGACGATATTTATATTCCTTCACAATCGAACTATCAAATAGATACATTTATTGATGGCTCTATACTTACCATTGCAGACGCTATTTGGCCTGGTTTTACACCAGATCTTTTAAGTATAGTACTCGTTGTAGCTACGCAAGCAAAAGGATCTGTACTGATACATCAAAAAATGTTTGAAAGTCGTCTTTTCTTTGTAGACAAACTTATTGATATGGGTGCACAAATTATCCTTTGTGATCCACATAGAGCATCAGTTATTGGGTTGGATAAGAAATACCCTTTAAAAGGTGTAACCATGACCTCTCCAGACATTCGTGCAGGTGTTTCTCTATTGATAGCGGCAATGAGCGCAAATGGAAAAAGTACTATCCACAACATTGAACAGATAGACAGAGGGTATCAAAATATTGATACACGTCTTAATGCAATTGGAGCTCAGATTAAAAGAATTAATTAGTAGTTAGTCCTGAGTTGACAAGTATTTACTCAATACTAAGAACTGAATATTATTCCAACTAAATTCAATATAATGGGTTCTATATTAGATTCTTTATTAACCAATGAATACGCATTCACATTTTTGATTACCTTTTTAAGTGTTTCAATTAAAGGTATTGCAAATAAGAATGAAGGGATCAAGAGTATTCTAAAAGGAGAAAGCTTCGATTTCGGTCCAGAGCTCGTCTTTATTGCCATTTCTTTTGCTGTTAGTAAACTTTCTCAATTATATGGAAGCTCCCTAAATACAGGAACGTCCCCTTATATTATAGTTTTAAAAACAATAATATTTCACCTTTTTATATTAGTATTTTTATTAGTCTTTTTAAGAAGGATCTCTTATAAACAAGATGGGAAAATAGATCTAGTTAAAGGCCTTATCATACCTTTGTTATTAGGATTTGCATCTCTATATTTAGTACTCACTTATACATTAACAATCAATGGCTAAGAAAGACAATAATAATATTCTCTACATAACCCTTTTATTAGGAGGGTTACTTCTTTTATTAATTCCGTTTTTTATTTTCGACTTAAACGGTTCAACAACTTTCTTTGGACATCTTGGAAGATTTGGTTTACATATTTTAGCCTTTGGTGCAGCACTTGTTGCAGGCTCGTTATTATCGGTTGCAGTTACCAAAGCCTCTAGTTCTGTCATCACAATGAAAGTTGTAGCAGTCTCAGCATCCGTAGTAGTGGGAGCAGCAATTACCTACAATACTATCCAAACTACACAAAAAAATACTTCTATTTCTTTAGCTGATACTTCTGCTAGTGTAAGTACTATAACTCCAGTTGAATCTCTTGATTCAACGACTAATTACTCTTATGATACTAATTCTGTTGAATTAACTACGACTCAAGTCAATCCTGAAATCGAAAAACCGCTATCTGAAAATACAGAAACTACTGTAGCAGTTTCCTCGGACAATAATACAAATACCACTGAAAAAAAGTCGCCTACTTCAGATCCTAAAATCACCACAACTAAGACTATTGTAAAAGATAAAATTACAACTCCAACATCTGTTGTAACTACACCTAATAAAACAGAATCCAGAGACCAATGCAATAGTTTTCAGGTATTACAAGGCTCACAGCTCCTTGACAGAAAGTTAGGCTTGAGTATTTACGATCCAAATAAAATGATTCGATTTAACAACGATTGTGGTTGTGTTTTAAAAGATGCAAATATGAGCGTGAGAAGAGATGGGAAAATACTAGAACAAAAATTACAAAGCGGTAACTATGTCAACTGGCGTGGATTTAAAGATATAAATACTGGCGACAAACTTGAAATTGAAATTAAACAAGCCAATTGTAAAGACACAAAGGGACTAGCATATCTGTATTCCTTTCCTAAACCTATTCTAACCATTATTTTCATATCAGACCACTTAGAATTTGAAGGTGCGGATGCTAAAAATTCCAAAACTACTAAAGCCAAAGAACCCGTTAAAACAGCTCCTGAAAAAATAATCCAAAAGGATAAAGTTGAAGAAGACGCAAACAAATTTGGTAATTAATCCAATCTTATTCCTCTGTATTTACCATAAATAGTGCTGTTTGAGGAAACCGCTCATATAACTCATTCTTTAAAGCTATTGTAATCTGCAATTTATCAACAGCAGCCGACATGCATTTCAACCAAGCTACTGCATCGGTATGAGTAATTCTATGAGGTAAATGTCTTGCACGCATTCTAGGGTGCCCTATTTTTTCAGTGTATAAAGAAGGCCCACCTAAAAATTGAGAAAGAAACATAAACTGCTTTTCCATAATTTCAGATTTGTCATTTTTAAACAAATGCTTTATTTGATCATCTTCAAATACTAAATCATAAAAATAGCTCACCAATAATTTCAGATTCTCCTCTCCTAGTCTATCGTATAATGTACCTTCCATTCTTTTTTATTTCCTCAAATTTTATTCATTAATAAAAACTAAAAAATTCAATACTAATAATAAGTAATTGCGCAATGGGGATGATTCTTTTTAAAACGTTGGATTTCATCTTTGCCAATTTTTGTAAAATGACATTTAAGTACTTTTATATATTCTAGTTTATGAACGCCCCCAAGGCCAGAGATCTGAGGGCAACCGTAGATTTCCAATTCTCTTAGTAATGAAAAATTATCTACCACGGTTAGATCTGACACGCTCGAATAACTTAAATAAAGATTAATAATATAGCGATAATTTTTTATAGGTTCTAAGCTCGTTACTTTATTGCTAGACAAATCGAGATGAAAAATTTTCTGCATATTTCTTATTGGTTCTAAACTAACAATTCCAGTATTGTAACAATCAAGAAATACTAGATTTTTCATACCTTGAACGGGTGTTAGATCTTTAATTTCAATTTTACGAAAAGAAATTTTTTCTATGTTTACTAAATTTTTTACGGCATCAATATTTTTCACTTTTATATTCAACGATATATTCAATTCCTTGAGATTTATCAATTCTTTAACAGGAGTAATTTCATCAAGATCATTTTCAGAACAATTAAATTTTATCAAAGTAATTAGCGTTGAAACAGGCTGAATAGTGATTAATTGATTACCAATACAATAGAATTCTTCTAGTTTTGTTAATTTTTCAACACCAGCAATAGATTTAATTTGTGATTTGGAAATGTCTAGATAAACAAGTCCCGTCATTTTTGAGATTGGTTCAAAAGAAGTGATTGTAGAGCCCGTTAGAATTAATTTACTAACATTGGTAAAAGCAGAAAGTGGCTCATAGGTTTTAAAATTTGCTTTATCTAAATTTAATTCAGACTGATAAGTAAGTCTTTCCAAATCCGATTCTTTTGGATACTCGTCCATTTTTCGAAGCTTACTTAATAATGTTTTCCATTCCACATCAAGTCCAGACCACCACTGCTGTAAAGGTTCTAATTTTGGTAAAACAGGCATTACTCCTGGTTTATTAATTGCCCAGAGACGGAAATTCTTAGAGACATTGGTTTCTTTTTCAAATTTCACAAAAAACGAAACAGGAATTAGTATAGATTTTTTCAGCGTGTCAACAACTGAGACGGAAGCCGTATCAACTTTTGCACTGGTATCTTTTACCGTTTTAATTTCAGTCCAAGAAATTATTTTAGAAGCTTTTATTTCAGCGTAATAAAAACGACGCCATTTATCGTATTTCATTTTTTCATATACCACCGATTTAGGATCAATAGAATGGGTTAACGTACCATTTTTAGCTGTTGATAATTTAGTCATATATACTAGAAAATTGATATTATCACTTTTCTGAGAAGTATCTATATCGTTAACCGTCATTACTCCACCTCCTTTTACAAGTATTTCTTTCATAAACTTGATGGATAAGGCCTTTTTGCCTTCTGGGTTACCAGGTAAAGACATACTATTTAGAAAAGACAAATAGCTGTCCATGACTTTTTTTAACTCTACTTTTTCCGGTTCTGAGGGAGGAAAAAGAAGATCAACTTGGGCAAAGCCTGAAACCTGTAAAAATACCAATAACACTAATAACCAATACCTTTTCATAACCATTTGTTTATTGTATAAAGTAAAAATAGGCATTTTATTTCATCCACTTCAGTAAATAGACCTCTGTGGATAAATCAGTTTTCTTAAAACCCTGTATTTTGTTAATTTAGAGGATAAATTTAGTTGTAATACACTACAAGTAATGGCAGATAAGAGAACAGAATATACCGAAGATAGTATTAGGTCACTTGATTGGAGGGAGCATATACGAATGCGTCCTGGTATGTATATAGGAAAATTGGGAGATGGATCAGCTCAGGACGATGGTATTTACATTCTTGTAAAAGAGATTATAGACAACTGTATAGATGAGCACATGATGGGTTATGGTAAACTCATTGAAATAAAATTATCAGATCTAAAAGTTGAAATACGTGATTATGGGCGTGGCATTCCTTTAGGGAAAGTGATTGACTGCGTATCCAAAATTAATACAGGGGGTAAATATGACTCTGGTGCTTTTCAAAAATCTGTAGGGTTGAATGGTGTAGGTACCAAAGCCGTGAATGCACTTTCCTCCTATTTCAAAGTTCAGTCGATAAGAGAAGGAAGAACTAAAATTGCAGAATTTGAAAAGGGCAATCTTTTGAAAGATTACCGTGAACAAGCAATTGAAGAAAAAAACGGAACCTATACCTGCTTTGTACCAGACAATACAATTTTTAAAAACTTCAGATATATTCCAGAGTATCTTGAAGAACTGATACAAAATTACACTTACCTTAATGCAGGTTTAATAATAAATTACAACGGTAAAAAATATTTTTCTGAAAAAGGATTGTATGATTTATTAAGTAAAAAAATAGATTTAGAAACTGCTCGTTACCCAATTATCCATTTAAGAGGAAACGATATAGAATTAGCCATGACCCATGGTGATCAGTATGGTGAAGAGTATTATTCATTTGTTAACGGTCAGAATACTACTCAGGGCGGTACACACTTAGCAGCCTTTCGCGAAGCCATTGTAAAAACAGTTCGTGAGTTTTACAAAAAAGACTTTGATGCTACAGACATCAGAGGATCAATTGTAGCCGCAATTGCTATCCGTGTTCAAGAGCCAATCTTTGAATCACAAACTAAAACAAAATTAGGTTCCATAAATATAGGACCTGATGCTGCTACAGTTAGAAATTTTGTAAATGATTTTATCAAAAAAGAATTAGACAATTATTTACATAAAAATTCTTCTGTAGCTGATGCACTACTTAAAAGAATTTTACAATCGGAAAGAGAGCGAAAAGATATAGCAGGAATTAAAAAACTTGCCAATGAAAGAGCTAAGAAAGCAAATTTACACAACAAAAAATTGCGTGATTGTCGTTTCCACTTAGACGAAGGGGGTAAAAATGAAAAGAAATACGATACTACTCTTTTCATTACAGAGGGCGACTCTGCTTCTGGTTCTATCACAAAATCTAGAAGTGTAGAGACTCAGGCTGTATTTAGTTTGCGTGGAAAGCCACTAAATTGTTTTGGACTTACTAAAAAGATAGTATATGAAAACGAAGAGTTCAATTTACTTCAACATGCATTAAATATTGAAGATGGACTAGAAGGCCTTCGATACAACAAAGTTGTAATAGCTACAGATGCTGATGTGGACGGAATGCACATTAGACTTCTTATGCTTACGTTCTTTTTGCAATTTTTTCCTGACCTTGTTAGAAATGGACATGTTTATATTTTAGAAACACCTCTATTTAGAGTGCGGAATAAAAAAGAAACATTTTATTGCTACAGCGAAGAGGCCAAACAAAAGGCAATAAATAAACTGGGTGGCAAACCAGAGATCACAAGGTTTAAAGGACTAGGTGAAATTTCTCCAGATGAATTTGGTTTGTTTATTGGAGAAAATATGAAATTACAACCTGTAATTCTACACAGTGATTCTTCAATTGTAAAAATCCTTAATTACTATATGGGTAAAAACACAATGGAAAGACAACAGTTCATCATTGAAAATTTACGTGTAGAAAAAGATATCGTTACAGAGGAAGTAGAAATAGTATAAAAATTACGTACGAATCAATGGTTTGTTAAACGATAGACAATTGATTCGTACTTTTAAATGAAGAAATAAAGAAGCTATATTAAAAATGGCAATTCCAGAGTTTTTACTTTATTTTTTCATAGCTGTAGGATATAGTTTTATCGGCTCTATGCCACCTGCCACTGGCAATTTATTAACGATACAACTCTCAATAACAAAGGGCCTGAAAGCTGCACTACTATTTGCTTTAGGAGAGGTCATAATTGAATTTATTTACGGGTATATTTCTTGGGAAATTTCATGTTTTATTTCAGATAAAAATAAATATGATCTACATTTAAATATTATTTCTATTCCCGTTTTTTTAGTAATGGCATTTTATTTTTTATTTAACAAACAATTAATTAAACAAGAGCCAGAAATAAAAGTTACTAGAAATTTTTCCTATGGTCTATTAATAGGAGTTCTAAATCCTTTAGCAATTCCATTTTGGATATATAATATCAGTTTGTTTTTCTCTACTGATCTACTTAAAAAAGACAGCCCAAATTTCTGGTATTTTTTAGCGGGCATACCCATAGGATCATTTTTACTTTTATATATTTATGCGTTATTAGGAAAAAAAATGCACTCTATTTTAAAATTTCGTATTGAAGTATTAAATAGAATAATAGCAATAGCTTTTTTTCTATTGGCAATTATACAATTTGTTCTTGTTCTGATATCAAGATATCCTGTTTTGTGATTTTATTGATTTTTTTATAAATACCACCCCATTTCAAATCAATTCTATCCATTACTTTTTTCTCCATAGCATGAGAGTTAGTTTTATAATCATGATAGCTGCTAATTTCTGCCTCAATTTTTGGGAGAGCACTATCAATGTTATTTAAACCTATTTCAGCGTATACTCTTTTTAATGCTTCTATAGGAGTATTAACTAATTCTTCATAGGTTAGAGTAGCTATAGATCCTGCAGGAATTAGTTCTATATCTTTAAAGTATTTTTCATACGTCAACGTATAAGCATCTAAAATAAAGTTTTCCATAAACTCATTCGTTACTTCATGAAAACCAAAGGCGGGTAACAATTTTTCATAAAGTCTTTCATTTGAATAATATACTTCATGGGGATTACGATGTATATGAATAAATTTTGCATCCGGAAAAATAGCTAATATCTCCTTAATTCTCCCCGTATTAAAAGGACTCTTTAATAAAAGTTTTTTATTTTGTTGATTTAAGGCTACCTTTTTGAGAAAAAATAAATATTTTTTTTTCCACTCTTCTTCATATTTTTTATTATCTAAAAACAGTACATATCTATTAAAGTACTTCATTATATTTTTAGGAAAATAATACCCGTTTACCATTGAAGCATCTGAAATAGCAGAGAGGGCAAACTCTTCTTCTTTAGGTAAAGTAGTGGCCATTTTTAAATTATCCATCAATCTTGTTTTTGGTAAAACTCCACGAAGAAATTTCTCTAAAAAAACACCCATGGTTAAAAATAAATTAGGCATTAAAACCTGATAAGTAGCACAAAAAGAAAATTGATTATCTTTACTAATTAGATAGTGTAAGTAAGTAGTACCACTTCTAGAAAAACCAATAATAAATACAGGTTCTTTAATAGTTACTTTTTTCACTCTATTATTATATAGCAACCCTTCGTATATCCTAAAAACATTCGTCGAAAATATACTAAGTGTAATCCATATAACTTTAGGAATCTCGGCAGGTTGAATAAGAAACTTATTTTTAACAAGAACTTTAATCCAATTTAATGTTCCATAACCAAAAGCACCATGCATGTTAAATTTCAGGTGTCGTGCTGGTTTATATTGAAGATTCATAGTATTTAAATTATCTAAACTGGGAGAATAATTCTCTAATTTAATTCAAATATAATCGATTATTTAGCATATACATATTAAAAATCCTTATGTAGTTTTGCGCAATAGCGAGAAAACAACTTAATTGTTTGATAAATACCCTTCCACTATGAATAAACATGAGTTTACTTATCAATATTTATAATTAATCTGAATATAGATCCTTATACAACATTTTTCTAATTAAAATCACATAAATTAATATCTTTGCGTTTCCATTTTAGCTTATGGCAAAACAAAATCATAAAAACAGAGAAGGGATAGTATATTCAACGGACAACAATTTTGAATATACCGTTCATAGTAACGACGAAAACGAAACGCTTTTGCCCGATAAACAACAATTACGTATTTCACTGGATACAAAATCCAGAGGTGGTAAAAAAGTAACCTTAATTACTGGCTTTATTGGTAAGACTGGTGATATTGAAATTCTGGCTAAAGAATTAAAAAACAAATGTGGTGTGGGAGGAAGTACTAAAGATCGTGAGATACTTATTCAGGGTGACCTTAGAGACAAAGTATTAAAAATTCTTACAGACCTAAAATACAAAGCAAAAAAAATATAATATAGTTTATAAATTACGATGAAAAATTTTGTTGAAGAGTTGAAATGGAGAGGTATGTTGCATGATATTATGCCCGGTACTGAAGATCAACTAAACAAAGAAATAACTACGGGTTATATAGGTTTTGATCCCACTGCCGATTCATTGGGTGTAGGAAACTTAGTTCAAATTATGACACTTCTTCATTTTCAGCAAGCGGGTCATAAACCTATCGCACTTGTTGGAGGTGCTACGGGTATGGTTGGCGACCCTTCTGGAAAGAGTGAAGAAAGAAATCTTCTTTCTGAAGATATATTACAACATAATCTAGCGTGTCAAAAAAAACAACTGGAGAAATTTCTAGATTTCAATTGTGGTGCTAACTCTGCTGAGATTGTCAATAACTACGATTGGTTTAAAAATTTCACTTTCTTAGATTTTATAAGAGACGTAGGGAAACACCTTACTGTAAATTATATGTTGGCCAAAGATTCTGTCAAAAAAAGACTTGAATCTGGGATGTCCTTTACTGAATTTTCTTACCAGTTAGTTCAAGGATATGATTTTTATTATTTATGGAAAAATAAAAATATAAAACTCCAAATGGGTGGTTCCGATCAATGGGGAAATATAGTATCAGGAACCGAACTGATTAGTCGCAAGGGAGAAGGTAAAGCTTATGCACTTACAACTCCTCTTATTAAAAAAGCGGACGGAACAAAATTTGGCAAAACAGAAAGTGGAAATATTTGGCTAGATGCTGCACGTACTTCTCCGTACAAATTTTATCAGTTTTGGCTGAATGCTTCCGATGAGGATGCATCTAACTTCATTCGAATTTTCACACTCATGAATAAAGATGAAATAGAATCACTCGAAGTCCAGCATAAAATAGCTCCTCACGAAAGAGCTCTTCAGAAAGTTTTAGCGAGAGATATTACTATTAGAGTTCATTCTGAAGAAGATTTTAATAGTGCAGTAAAAGCTTCAGAAATATTATTTGGAAAATCAACAACAGAAGATTTAAAAAGTCTCGACGAAGCTACGTTACTTTCTGTTTTTGAAGGCGTACCTCAAGTTGAAATTAATTCAACAGAATATAAAAGCACAGAAAATGTGACAGATTTATTATCTATTGCTACTCAATCTCTGATCTTTAGTTCTAAAGGAGAAGCTAGGAAAATGATAGCAGCGGGAGGCGTAAGTATTAATAAAGACAAGCTTTCAGGACCTGATCAACCGGTTGAATTTGATTTATTGTTTGGAAAATATTTATTAGTGCAAAAAGGTAAAAAAAATTATTACTTAATGAAGTTAATTTAAGAAAGCACTATATTATATAAATATCTAACAATCAAATATTTAATAAATTTAATAATCTATTTATTATTAAACAAAAAATTGTTTTGTAATAAATAATTACGAACTTGTCTCTTCAATATTTTAATTTTCAACCTTATATTTTAATCTTAATCAAAAAAAAAATGAAAAATTCAATCTTAACTTTAATAGGATGCCTGATTTTTATAGGCTCCTTCGCACAGGTGAAATTTAAAGATGGTCCAGATCTAGGGAACAACCCAGACGACCACATGAATCGAATCATTCAAGGTGATAAAGGAGTATTTTACTCTTACAGAATTCGTACAAAAGGAAAAGGTACTGTATTTTTAATTGAGAAAAATGACCAAGCTACTTTAGATGTTAAATTTTCAGTAATTGTTCCAATACCAGAAGAAAAAACTAAAGTTGTAGATGTTCTTTATTTAGGAGGAAAAGTTTACGTATTCTTCCGTACCTATGACAAAGAAGCTCAAATAATGACATTAAATTATAGAACAGTTTCTTCTGACGGAAAAGTATCCGCTACAGATGCTGAAGTTCTAAATAGAAAAACCGATCATTATGAATACATTGACTTTGACCTTACTTCAAATCAAAGTAGGACTAAAGTAGCAATAAAAACTACCTTCAAAGCAAATAAAGATGATGTATACAAAACGGATTTCATCCTTTTTGATGCAGTTGCTCAAAAAACTGAGTGGACAAAAACGGTAAACAAGTACTTGAAAAAAAGCAATCCTTGGTTTGTATATAGCTTTACATCTTCAGAGACTACAGGATTCCTAGGATTCTTGTTAAATGATAACAACGATATTTATTATGCATACAATGACAAAGCTAAAAAAGAAGACAAAAAAGATCTTCGTTACAATGCAGCAGTAGAAATTTTAAAAGAAGGAAGTACAAATGCTATTTCAATTCCTTTAGATCTAAATCCAGAATACTTAGTTTACGATGTTATGTTCTCAATGAACAAACAAAACAACATAGTAATTGCAGGTTTTTTCAAAGATGTTGTTGAAAGAAAAGGTCGTGACCTAGTTGATGTTGGTGTATTTAATTACAGAATAAACAGCACTAGCGGTTCAGTGGAAGGTAAATCAATAAAAATATTTGACGAAAAAATCCTTACTGCTCTAGAATCTAATCAAAAACGCGCTAGATACATGAACTATAAAGTTGATTATATTATACCAAACGGTGATGATTTTTATTTAGTCGGCGAACAATATACTGTTACAGTTCAAACTAGACAATCAAATCCAATGAGTGGTGTTCAAAATATAATTGCAATCGCTTCTGGAGCTAATCCATTTTATGTAGGTAAAAATTTCATATATGAATATATGGATGTGATCGTTGCAAAAATAAACAGCCAAGGACAGTTTGAATGGATTTCTAATTCTCCATTAAGAAATCAAACGGTAACCTCTGACAATCCTCATGTGTTCAAACAATACATCGCTGTAAATTCTACAAAAGGTATTTATTTATTTTACAATGAACACCGTAAAAATTCTGAAAGACTTGCGCAGCCTGATTTCGAGCCAAAAGATTTGAAAACGCAAGTGTATATTCACGGAAGTAATTTCGTGTATTCAAAAATTACTTTTGACGGAAAAGTTAAACATGATATTGCTTTTGTAAATGAGACGTATTGTTTTGCTCCGATTCAAGAAAGAAATATTCAGTTTCTTCCTCCACAAGAAGCAGAAATTTTCATTGAAGGATCAGTAGATGAAATTTTTGTATATACTGAAGATAAAGCAAATGGTAGATTTGTAAGAATCAACATGGAATAAATATTTTTCCTATAAAAAAAGCCTCAATAAATTATTGAGGCTTTTTTTATGTTTTTTTTATAGACTATACCACATTCAACGAATTATCAATCTCATCTTTATACGCTACTATTCCGCCTGTAAGGTTGTAGAGATTCTCAAAACCATGATTGTTTTCTAAAAAGGAAATTGCATTTGCACTTCTCTTACCACTACGACAGTGTATGATAACTTTTTTATCTTTAGAAATTTTTTCTACATTTTGAGGTACTGTTGCTAGAGGAATAAAAACTCCTTTTAAATTAGCTGCATCATATTCCGATTGCTCTCTAACATCAATAAGTTGAAATTCTTCCCCTTTGTCAATCATTTCTTTTAATTCTATAACAGTAATTGATTTCATAATGTAGTTAAGTTGTTTTTTTGAATACTAAACGAAGATACAAATAAGCTTTAATAATTTAAGAAATTAGATATTGGCAAATTCGGGATAATTGTAAATAGTTGATAATTAAATATATAAAAAGAAAATATACGCTTTGTAAGAGACGAAATATTTCTTAATTTTGCAGTCCTTCAAAATACAGTAAAGACACACAACAAGTTATTAAATAGATGGTTGGGATTGGTAATAAGCAGTTAGATTTAAATGATATTCAAAAAATATTATTCGACGGAGAAAAAATAAACCTTGAATCTAGTGGAATAGAAAAAGTACAAGACAGTTTTGAGTTTCTTCAATCCTTTTCTAAAGATAAAGTTATATACGGTATAAATACTGGTTTTGGGCCCATGGCTCAATATAAAATTAAAGATGAAGATCGTATTACGTTACAACATAATTTAATAAGAAGCCATTCTTCAGGATGTAATAATATACTTCCACCTCTTTACCTGAAAGCTATAATGGTAGCTAGGTTGAATACTTTAATGTTAGGCTATTCTGGAGTACATCTAAGCCTAGTTGAAACCATTAAAGAATATATAAATAATGATATCTGTCCTACCATATATGAACATGGCGGTGTTGGCGCTAGTGGAGATTTAGTACAATTGGCTCATCTGGCACTAAATTTAATAGGTGAAGGTGAAGTTATATACAAAGGTGAAGTAAGACCAACAGAAAAGGTATTAGAAGAAACAGGTGTGAAGCCAGCTAAAATCTACCTACGTGAAGGGCTTGCTGTAATGAATGGCACATCTGCTATGACAGGTATTGCTTTGGTAAACCTTATTTACGCTAAAAATTTATTAAATTGGTGTATCTCTTCTTCCGCCCTTATAAATGAAATCGTTGAATCTTACGACGATCATTATTCTTTTGAATTAAACATTGTAAAACATCATATAGGACAGAATAAAGTTGCCGAAACACTTCGACATATTACTTCTGACAGTGCTTTGATTCGTAAAAGAGAAGAGCATCTTTATGACAAAGAAGTAAAAACAGAAATAATTTCAGATAAGGTACAAGAATATTATTCGATACGTTGTGTTCCACAAGTATTAGGTCCAATCTCTGATACCATAGCAAATGTTGAGATGGTTATCATTAATGAATTAAACTCTGTAAACGACAACCCTATTGTAGACAGCAAAAACAATAATGTTTTTCATGGTGGAAATTTCCATGGAGATTATGTCTCGCTGGAAATGGATAAACTTAAAATAGCAGTGACAAAATTATCAATGCTTGCTGAAAGACAATTGAATTATCTTATGAACAGCAAGCTTAATGAAAAACTTCCTCCGTTTGTAAATTTAGGTATCCTAGGTTTGAATTTTGGAATGCAAGGTGTTCAATTTACAGCGACTTCCACTGTAGCAGAAAACCAAACACTTTCTTTTCCAATGTATGTGCATAGTATACCCAACAACAACGATAATCAAGACATTGTAAGTATGGGTGCAAATGCTGCAATTATGACAAGAAAAGTAATTGAAAATTCTTTTGAAGTAATGGCCATAGAATTTATGACTATTATTCAAGCAATAGATTATTTAGGTATTCAAGATAAATTATCCTCACATTCGGCAGGCATCTATAAGGAATTAAGAAAATTGGTTCCTAAATTTGAACAGGATAGCGTACGTTATAAAGAAATAAAAGAAATAAAAAACTATCTACTCAATCACGAAGCTATCCCCGTGATTACCCACCTAAATAGCGTAAAAGTCACTAAATAATTTTTAATAACTTATGATAAAATACGCACTTGTCACTGGAGGCTCAAGAGGTATTGGAAGAGCAATATGCGAAGAGTTGGCTGAAATGGGCTATCATATTATTATTAATTACCGTTCCAATAAAGAGGAAGCTGAAAAAACACTTGAACTCGTTCGATTAAAGGGAACTAATGGTTTTCTTATGAAGTTTGATGTAGGAAACCAAAAAGAAACAGACGAACTATTAGGCGAATGGATAGAAAAAAATCCAGACGAAATTATTGAAGTTCTTGTTAACAACGCAGGTGTTAGAAAAGACAATTTGATGATGCTAATGCCGCCTGAAGAATGGAGAGAGGTACTCAATATTAGCGTAGATGGATTTTACAATGTCACTAGACTTGTATTAAAAGGCATGATCTACAATAAATTTGGCAGAATTATTAATATAGTATCCTTGTCTGGAATTAAAGGAATGCCAGGTCAAACTAATTATTCTGCTTCTAAAGCAGCGGTCATAGGTGCCACTAAAGCACTTGCACAAGAAATTGGAAGAAGAGGTATTACCGTAAATGCAATTGCACCTGGATTCATCAAAACAGATATGACACAAGACATAAAAGAGTCAGATTACAAATCAATCATACCCGTTGGAAGATTTGGTGAAGCAACAGAAGTAGCTAATACGGTTGGCTTTCTAGCTTCTAAAAAAGCTTCTTATATAACAGGCGAAGTAATTTCTGTATCTGGAGGATTATAAATAGTAGTTAATAATAATAAAAAATCAATTCTTTTTAAAATAATAAAAATAGTATGTCCTGGAATGGGAAATCGAAAGGGAGTTTAGGAGGATACATTGTATTTGTTTATATACTTCGTTTTTTTGGAATTAGAATTACCTATGTATTTTTAAAAATAGCCTCGTTATATTATGCTATTTTTCATCGAACTACGTTCTATTTTATTTACAACTATTTTAAATCAAAATTCAACTATTCCCCTTTAAAATCTTTTTTAAAAACCTGGGAAAATCATTATGTTTTTGGACAAACCTTAGTAGATAAAACAATTTTATTTGCAGGGATAAAAAATAAATTAACATTCGATTTTGATGGGGAAGAAAACCTTGTTACTATTATTGAAAATAAAAAGGGTGGAATTCTTGTTAGTGCTCACATGGGAAATTGGGATATTGCAGGCAATTTTTTAAACAGTAGACTTCAAGCGGAAATAAATGTTGTAATGTTTGATCAAGAACATCAACAAATAAAAAAATATTTTGAAGCCCTACACAAAAACAAACAAATGAACGTAATTCCAATAAAAGAAGATATGTCTCATATTTTTGGAATTAACAATGCGCTGAGCAATAATGAGCTTATTTGTATACATGGCGATCGTTTTATTGAAGGTTCTAAAACGATGACACGAAAATTTCTAGGTGAAGACGCCCGTTTCCCTGCTGGCCCTTTTGCTATAGCTTCCAAATTTGAAGTGCCTGTAGTTTTTGTTTATGCAGTTAAGGAAAATAAAAACCATTACCATTTATTCTGTACTTCTCCCAAAATCTATAAGGACAAACAAAATGAAATGATGGACGATTATGTTTCTAGTTTAGAAAAGATGACAATCAAATATCCTGAACAATGGTTCAACTATTTTGATTTTTGGAAAAGAAAACCATAATATGACTTCAGAAAATACAGATATTCTAAACTTTATACCTCAACGATATCCCTTTGTGATGGTAGATAAAATCTTATTTTCAGAATCAAAAAAAACAATAACAACATTTTATATAAATGAGAATAATCTATTTTGCAAAGATGGTGTTTTTATGGAACCAGGTATGATTGAAAATATTGCTCAGTCTGTGGCAGCAGGAAGAGGTTATGAAGGAAAAAAAGAAAATAAATCTACTCAAATTGGCTATATTGGTTCAATAAAGGCGCTGAAGATTCATTTTTTTCCACTTGTAAATACGGAAATTAAAACGGAAATTCAGATACAGAACCAGATATTAAATTTTACATCTGTTATTGGAAAAATATTCTCAGGGAATGAAATTGCAGCAGAGTGTGAACTTGTAATAGCTGTAACTGATAAAATTTAATTATACGGCACCTATTTTATTTCAAATTGACATATTAAAATATGAATAAGGAAATAAAAATTTTAAAATCTATCCATGAGATTACGATTCGCTTTAGTGAAGCTGATCCAATGGGAATAGTATGGCATGGAAATTATCTACAATACTTCGAAGACGGTAGAGAGGCCTTTGGACGTGAATATGGGGTTAGCTATTCCCAAGTTGCAGAAAATGGTTTTTCTATTCCAGTAGTAAGTATTTCATGCGAATACAAAAGATCATTAAAATATAACGATAAAGCAATAGTTGAGACTGTTTACAAAGATTGTAATGCGGCCAAGGTTGAATTTGACTATAAAATTTACAGGGCTAGTGATATGATTTTAGCTGCTACAGGAAAATCAACTCAGGTTTTCTTAAATACAAATGGAGAGTTGGCACTAATCATCCCAGAGTTTTTAATAAACTGGAAAATAAAGAATGGTTTCTTATAAAGATGAAAGATGTATTCATAATAGCCGACAATATTATTTCTCCTCTTGGTTTTACAACAGATGAGAATTATTTAAATATAAAAAATGGTGTAAGTGGAATTAAAAGCAGTCCCACTCCTACTCCACCTTACGATACGGCTTCTGTTTCTATTATCGACGAGGTGCTCTTAGAAGAAAAATTTCTGCTTTTAAGCAATGGGGTTCTTTATACAAAATTAGAGAAATTTTTAATTTTATCAATCCAAAATACATTAGCACAATCAGGAGTTGATGTTACAAGTAAAGACTTTTATATAATAATAAGTACTACCAAAGGGAATATTGATCTTTTGGAAGAAGATAAAAAACATAACTATCCTGACAATAGAATTCATCTATGGAGTTTAGCGGATACAATACAAAAATATTTTGGTACTATACACAAACCCTTTATCCTTTCTAACGCCTGTATTTCGGGAGTCAATGCACTTGTGGTTGCAAGTAGATTAATCAGAGATGATCTATATAAACATATTTTAGTGTCAGGTGTTGACATCGTAAGTCCTTTTGTTTTTTCTGGATTCCAATCGTTCAAAGCTATTTCTGCTAGTCCTTGTTTGCCTTTTGATAAAGATAGAGCGGGCATCAATATGGGTGAGGCATGTGGCTCTTTGTTACTTAGTTCAATTAACTCTTCGTTGAAAAATAAAGTAAAAATTCTTGGCGGAGCTACTAGTAATGATGCAAACCATATTTCAGGTCCATCTCGAACAGGTGACGGCCTGTTACTCTCAATTTCATCTGCTCTAAAAGAATCTCATCTTACTTCAGATAAAATTGATTTTTTAAATGCACATGGTACTGCCACTGTATACAACGATGAAATGGAGGCTAAAGCTTTTAAATCAGCGGGTTTACAGAATACTCCTATGAATGGATTAAAAGGATATTTTGGACATACGCTTGGAGCTGCTGGCACGATTGAAACCATAATATCACTGCATTCAATGTTGAAAAATGAAGTCTTACCAACACTAGGATTTACTATTAGAGGAACAGAAGAAGAAGTAAACATAAGTAATCAATTAATTAGCAAAGAGATTAAGTACCTTCTTAAAACTGCTTCTGGTTTTGGTGGTTGTAATGGAGCTATAATCTTACAAAAAAATGAGTAGTACCAACTATATCCAATCCTATTGCCAAATTAAAAATGGGACATTCATTCTTAATGGAAAATCAATTCCTTTTTTAAAATCAGATTCAATAAATGATTTATTAAAATCCATTTATGTAGAACAAGAAATCGACTACCCTAAATTTTACAAAATGGATGACCTTTGTAAGTTAGGATTTATTGCAGCCGAATTCGTATTAAAAGGTTTCTCCACTATTCAAGGAGAAAGGACGGCTATAATTTTAGCAAATGCATCTTCTACTTTAAAAACCGACCTAAAACATCAAAATAGCATAGAAGATAACAATAATTATTTCCCAAGTCCTTCAACTTTTGTTTATACGCTTCCTAATATAACTATTGGAGAAATTGCAATTCGTCATAAATTCAAAGGAGAAAATACTTTTTTTGTATCTGAACAGTATGACACTTCCTTTATGTGCCAGTATATCAACTCTATACTGAATAACAATAGGGCTGATTTTGTACTTACAGGATGGATAGAGGTTTTACAAGAGGATTATAACTGCTTTATTAGTCTAGTTGGGAAAGAAAAGACAGGATTTTCTACTTTATTTAATAAAGAAACTATCGACATCCTTTATAAATAGTCTTTTTCTGTTTAGTATTTCACAATAAAATCCTAAATTTACTACTCGTTATAAATTATTAACAATAGAAATGGAAGATTTAGTACTGGATTTAAAGAAAAACATTAAAAGCACATTGAACCTTGAACATATCGAGGCAGAACAAATTGATACCTTAGCCCCTCTTTTTGGTAACGGTTTAGGACTTGACTCTATTGACGCCTTAGAGCTTATAGTATTATTAGAAAAAAAATATGGTGTTAAAATAAAATCTGCAGAAGATGGTAAACATGTATTTCATTCTGTAAAGTCTATGGCAGATTACATTATTGCCAACAAAAAATAACCCATGAATGCTCCAAGGGTACTGGTAACTGGAATGGGTGTTGTTTCTAGCATTGGCATGAATGCAGAAGAAAATTATCAAAACCTGTTGTCTGAAAAATCAGGGATTGGGTCTATCCATATATTAAAAACACAGCACCATCAATCTCTTCCTGCTGGAGAAATTAAATATACCAATGAAGAGCTTGGAAAATTAATAGGAATAAATTCTATAAAATATTATTCAAGATCTACTTTACTTGCTTTTATCGCAGCTAAGGAAGCGATAGAGCAAGCTAGTATAACAAATATTAACGAGTACCGCACAGGGCTAATTTCTGCTAATACAGTAGGCGGAATGGATAAAAGCGAATTTTTTTTTCCTCCTTGGTTAAAAAAAAATCCTCACGTTCATCTTTCCAATATACTTACTCATGACTGTGGCGATAGTACAAAACGATTGGCTGATCATTTCGGAATAAACGAATACATTTCAACCATCAGTACAGCTTGCTCCTCTTCTGCTAATGCTATATTGCTTGGTGCAAGACTTATTCGCAACAATCATCTTGACAGAGTAATTGTTGGTGGTACAGATGCATTGACTCGATTTACGTTAAATGGATTTAACACACTCATGATTCTTGATACTGAAAAATGTACTCCGTTTGATGAAAACCGACGTGGATTAAATCTTGGTGAAGGAGCTGCATATTTAATATTAGAATCAGAAAAAGCATCTGCTGGAAAAAAGATATACGGACAAATAAGTGGGTATGCAAATGCCAATGACGCTTTTCACCAAACTGCTTCTTCTCCAGATGGCAAAGGCGCTGTTTTAGCAATGTCTAAAGCATTAGAAGTGGCAGGTTTAAAAGCTACTGATATAAATTATATTAACGTCCATGGCACAGGGACTCCCAACAACGATCTGACGGAAGGTACTGCTATCGAAACTGTATTTGGAACAACTATTCCAGCCTATAGCTCTACCAAAGCATATACTGGACATACGTTAGCAGCATGTGGTGCAATAGAAGCAATTTATTCACTCTATGCTATCAATGAAGGTGTACTATATCCTAATCTGCGTTTTAATGAGAAAATAAAAGCTCTAAAAACTCAACCCATAACAACACTTTTTAGAAATCAACAAATAAAAAATGTCCTAAGTAATTCTTTTGGATTTGGTGGAAACAACTCATCGTTAATATTTTCAAAAGCCTAATTGGCAAATTTAATCGCTAAATTTTATTAAAATAAAAATCTAAAATTTATAAATTCAAGATTATAACATATAAATAAAACGATTCAGGTGCTTCTTTCTACCATTCATTACAAATAATAAATATCCCTCTAACTTTTAATTTATGTTTGTATAAGTCAAAAACAAACTACAAAATCATGAAACATTATTTACTACTCTTTTTGCTATTTTTAGGAATTAACAACCTCAATGCTCAATCTAGTTCACAAAATGTAAGAGGTCAGCTAACCGATGATATCTCCAAATCCCCACTTTCCGGAGCAATTATACAATGGATTCAAAATGGAAAAACTGAACTTACCACCACAAGTGACAGCAATGGTTATTTTAAACTTAGTCCTATTCCTATTGGGCGTCAAGAATTTAAAATCACACTATTGGGGTATGAAGAAATAACTCTTCGTGATGTTCTTGTTACAGCTGGAAAAGAAGTTATTCTAACTATCGCACTCGCCGAATCAGTAAAACAATTGGAAGAAATAACAATAATTTCAGAAAAAACAGATCAAGCAACTGTTAATAATAAATACTCCTCTGGCTCAGCTCGATCGTTTAATATTGAAGACACTAAAAGATATGCAGGATCTGTAGGAGACCCATCAAGAATGGCTGCTAATTTTGCTGGAGTAGTAGCAGGAAATGACTCACGAAACGACATAGTTGTAAGAGGCAATTCACCTAATGGTATGCTGTGGCAATTGGAAGGTTTAAATATTCCAAACCCAAACCATTATGGATCTTTATCAAGTACTGGCGGTCCTGTCAGTATGCTTAACAATAACACACTTGGCAAATCAGATTTTTTCACCAGTGCATTTCCCTCTCAATATGGAAATGCAGTTGCTGGAGTATTTGATCTACGTCTTCGAAATGGTAACGATGAAAAAAAAGAATTTGTTGCACAAATTGGTTTTAATGGTTTAGAACTAGGTGCAGAAGGACCGTTTTCAAAAAAATCAAAAGCGTCTTACCTTATTAATTATCGTTACTCTACATTAGGAGTATTTAAAGCTTTGGGAATTAATTTTGGATCAGGAAATACGGTACCAAACTACCAAGATTTAAATTTTAAAATCTTTATTCCGTCTGGCAAAAAAGGAACCTTTACACTCTTCGGAATAGGAGGCGTAAGTGATGTGGCATTTTTAGGAAACGAAGCGGATACTACAAAAAACAATCTCTTTGCTAATGAAAATGAAAATACTAAAGCAAGATTTGGAACTGGCATTTTCGGAACCTCCTACCAACGTAATTTCTCTACGAAAACTTCTGCTAAAATTACATTAGGAGCAAGTGGTACAAGACAATTATACATGCTTGATTCTATAAGTATTGCCACTAGACAAGCCTTCCCAAGTGCTGAAGCTAAAATTTACACACAAAAATATTCACTAGTACTTCATCTAAATCATAAGTTCGATCGTAAAAATAGTTTACTAACGGGCATTACTTCAGACTTAACTAATCACGATTTATTTAACCGAACATTACACAATGGCGGAACTGAAGAACAAATTTTAGTAAAAGTAGTAGGAGAAAAATCTCTTTTAACACAAGCATTTACCCAATTCAAACACCGCTTCACAACTAACTTTTCAGCTAATGCAGGTTTGCATTTTCAACATTTCTCATTAGGAAATAAAGTAGTGGTGGAGCCTAGAGCTGGAGTAAAATACTCTTTTGGTAAATCTCAATCACTTGGGCTCGGTTATGGATTACATAGCCAAACTCAAAATCCTTATACGTATTACTTACAAAAAATTACCGCCAATGGAATCGAATATCCAAATAAAAATATAGGTTTTACTCGAAGCCATCATAGTGTATTGACTTATGAAAATAACATTACCGAACACTTCATTCTTCGTGCAGAAGCCTACTATCAATATATTTTTCAAGTACCAGTAGAGCAACAAAGCAGTTCGTTTTCTACGCTTAATACTGGTTCTTCTTTTGGATTTTCAGATAAAATAAATCTTGTGAATAAAGGTACTGGTAAAAATTATGGAGTGGAACTTACCCTTGAACATTTTTTTCATAAAGGATTTTATTTCTTAATTACCACTTCTATATTTGATTCAAAATACAAAGGTAGCGATAAAGTAGAACGCAATACCGCCTTTAATACTCATTATGCTTTCAATACTTTAATTGGGAAAGAATTCCGAACAGGAAAGAAAAGCATTATAGGTGCAAACATTCGATTTAGCACAGTGGGTGGACGTTACTTTTCACCTTTGGATGTCAATGCTTCTGCAACTAATAATTATCCTATCTATGATGAAACGAATGCTTACTCAATTCGTCAGAGTGCATATTTGAGATTAGACGTGAAAATTTCTTATAAAAAAGAATTCAAAAAGAGTACGTTCGAAACTGGAATGGATTTGCAAAATATCACAAATCATAAAAACATATTTCAACAATCCTACAATAGAAGAACGAATACGATTGTAAATCAATATCAACAAAGCTTCTTTCCTATACCGTACATCCGTTATACTTTCTAATTTAATTGTATATTAGTATTCCGTTTTAATTTAATTACAACGGAATACTACTATTGAAATTATAAATAAAAACTATTTAATGCTTGGATTTAACAATAAATTTAACTCACAAAGTAGGTTTGGCAGGCTTATAGGAATACCTATTCTAGCATTTATAATAACTCTTTTTATAAGTTTTGATCATTTTCTTTTAATGGACTTCTTTTTTCTAAGAAGTTTTTTAATTTCCTTCATAATTACAAGCTTTTTGTGGATAGGTAATTATGAAATATTTTTATTTGCTAGAAAACGTTACAATGGATATGCCGATACAAAAAAAAGAGTGATTTATCAAACGATTACAAACGTTCTCTATACTTTACTGATAACCTTTATTATTTATTACTCCTGTTGCCTTTTTTTAGAAATTTCAACTATCAATCTTCCATCATTATTAATAATGACTTTTATACCAACCATTATGATGATCTTAGTATATGAAACAGTTTATACTTTTTATTCGTGGAAAGCTCATATAAATGAAATCGAAAGTTTAAAAGTTGAAAATGTTAAATCACAATTAAATAGTTTACGGTCTCAATTAGATCCTCATTTTCTTTTCAACAGCCTAAATACACTTGTTTCATTAGTAGGTGAGCAAAATAAACCTGCTCAAGATTTTTTATTGCAGCTCTCCGATGTTTATCGATACCTCCTTATAAATCGAGAAAATAATGAGGTGCCTCTTAAAGAGGAAATTGATTTTCTACAAGCTTATATATATTTAAATAAAATTAGATTTAGAGAGAATCTTCAAGTCGAAATAAACATCGACCCGAGTGCTTACTTGAAATTTATTGCACCATTAAGCTTACAAATGCTTGTTGAAAATGCCATAAAGCATAATGCAGCAACCTCTGAAAGTCCCTTATTTATAGGTATTCAATACATCAATTCTGAATACATTCAGATAACAAACAACATTCAACCAAAGAAAACGCTTACCAACTCTACAGGTGTTGGACTTCAAAATATTACAAATAGATACAAATTACTTACGAAAAAAGAAGTAAAAATCTATCAAACAACTACTACATTCACGGTAGAAATTCCACTTTTATCTCAAAATATAATATCTTAGGAAAATGACTATTATAATCATAGAAGACGAATTCCATGCTGCTTCCCGACTATCTGAATTAATACTATCAATTGATTCAAGTTATACTATCGTTGCAATATTAGACAGTGTAAGCAATGCAAAAAAATGGTTTTCAACTAATCCGCTTCCTGATCTTATTTTTTCAGATATACAACTCTCAGATGGTATTAGTTTTGAAATATTCGAAACCTTCCCTGTACATAGTCCTATTATTTTCACAACCTCTTACGATGAATATGCACTTAAAGCTTTTAAAGTAAAAAGTATTGATTATTTACTAAAACCAATTAAACTAAAAGAACTAGAAACTGCTTTTACCAAATATGAAATATTGTCTAAATCATTTTTAAAAAATGAGTATGCTCTAGGAATAGAATCTCTTTTAGATAGTTTTACTGAACAATCTAAAAAATACAAAACCTGTTTTCTAGTGCGTTATAAAGATCAACTTGTACCTGTACGAGAAAGTCAAATTGCTTATTTCTACTCAACAAATCGAATGGTTTGCTTAATAAAAAGAGATAACATTTCTTATTTAGTAGATTATACACTAGCCGAGTTAGAAAAATTAGTTAACCCTTCTAATTTTTTTCAAGTAAACAGACAATTATTAATCCATTTCTCTTCTATCCATAAAATTCATACTCATTTCAATGGTATGTTAAAGCTAGAGCTAATTCCAATACACACTGAAGAGGTAATGGTTAGCCGAGAGCGAGTTAAAGCATTTAAAGAATGGCTAGAAGCTTTTAATAATAACACCATTTAAGCGAGTATTAGGACATCCACAACTAATAAAGCAACTCAAGTATTTGGTTTGTAAGAAAAATTGTCTTATATTGCAAGGCATAAAAAATGTTTGCACAACTTTTGCCTGTTCTTATTTAAATATAATCCAGATTTTTGTTGTTCATTCCTGATTCGTGTAAGTAAAGAAATATAGTTTGTATTTCTTTGCAAATAATAATTATTAAATTTTAAAAACAAAAACAATGAAACAAGGTACAGTAAAGTTTTTCAACAACTCAAAAGGATTTGGGTTTATTTTAAACACAGATTCAAATGAGGATGTTTTCGTTCACTCATCAGGCTTAATCGATGAAATTCGCGAAAACGATAAAGTTGAATTCGAAATGGAAAGAGGTAAAAAAGGCATGAATGCCGTAAACGTAAGAGTTTTAAATAACTAATTACTCCTATAGTTTATAAAAACATATATAATTGTTATTATACTCTAGAATTTACAAAAACCACCAATAGGGTGGTTTTTGTTTTTATTGTTCACATAAAAAACAATCTATGTCATTTATTGATCATGTATTACAACCACCCTCTTATGGATGGGAAGACAAAAAAGGAGTATTAATAAAACCTACTCCGAAACAATTATGGTCAGAATTATTTGGAAGAATAAATATTTTCGCCTCTAAGAAAAATTGGATTGCATTAGCAGGTTGGTTCTGGGTAGTATGCTTAATTCCTTTTTTAGTAGTATTTATAGTAAGCTATTTTAATTGGTGGCTACTTATTTTATGTATATTTTACAGTATGGTAGTGATGAGTACACATGGCACTATATGGTATCATCGTTATTGTACACACAATGCCTTTAAATTTCGCAATAAATTTTGGCGCATTATCACCCAAAATTTAGTTATAAAACTTATTCCTGAAGAGATCTATGTAGTATCTCATCATGTACACCATTCTAAATCGGATGAACCAGGAGATCCTTACAATGCAAATGCTGGATTCCTATATTGCTTCTTAGCGGACACTAATCATCAACCCATAGAAAAGAACATGAATGAAGGCGATTATAATCGTGCTGCTTCATTTCTAAAACATACAGGGATACGAATCAACAGTTACAAAGAATATTTAAAATGGGGCTCTATTGCACACCCTATACCTACTGCAATAAATTGGATTCTAAATTGGACATTTTGGTATGCGGCTTTTTATCTAATAGGTGGCCATGCACTTGCATGTACGTTGTTTAGTGGCGCCGCAATATGGGTAGTTGGTGTGAGAACATTTAACTATAACGGTCACGGAAAAGGTAAATTACAACATAGAGAAGGGCTAGATTACAATAAAAAAGACTTATCTGTCAATCAATTTCGTCCTGGATTACTTTCGGGTGAATGGCATAATAATCATCACTTGTATCCAAGCAGTGCAAGAGCAGGGTTCTTGCCCTATCAACTAGATTTAGCTTGGTGTTTCATTTATTCTTTATATAAAATAGGAGCTGTAACATCCTATCATGATTCTAAGAAGTTATTCTACAAACATTATTATACTCCTTACAAAGAGGCTTTGAATGTAAAATCAAAAACAGAATCAACTCCTGTAGATTTAATCGAATCCTTGAAATAAAAAAACTTGATTAAATTAACTTAATTGTAGACGATTACTATTTTACTTAAATGGATGAAATTTTTTTTCATCCATTTTTTTTCATCCAATTAAATAACGCTTCTACATCTTCCTTTTTACAAAGTTCTGTACCCGTATTCATCGTAGCGGCTGTTCCGCAGGCTATCCCATATCTTAATGCATCAAGGGGATTATATCCATTAGATAAACTTAATACAAGACCCGCTACCATGCTATCCCCTGCCCCAACAGTACTTCTCTTTTTTACAGAAGGAGCTGCTACATGATGAATACCATCAGCAGAGACAATCATTGCACCTGAAGGGCCCATGGACACTACTAATATTTCTATTTTACCAGATTTAACAACCTGCATAGCTGCATCCTCCTGCTCTTTTACAGTATTCAACTCATACCCCACCAACTCTCCAAGTTCTTTTGAATTGGGTTTTAAAAGATAAATCCCCTCCTTTAAAGCTGCCTTAAGTGAACTTCCCGAAGAATCCAATATAAGTTTGGCATTTTTAGCCTTCGCTATAATCGATAATTTCGCATAAAAATCAATAGGAACACCTTCTGGTACACTACCACTCGCTACAATATAATCTATCGACCTCGAAGGATTAGAAAGAATTTCAAGACATTTCATCCATTCTTCGTCTGCAAGTTTTGCACCCGGCATTCCAAAACGAAATTGTTGATTACTGGATGTTTCCACAACAACAAAGTTCTCTCTAGTCCAATTACTGCATTCTACTGGCAATTGATTAATAAACTCTAGATTTAAAAGTTTCTGAAGCAAATCTCCAGTCGGTCCTCCTTTAGTATAAACAGCTACAGAATCCCCTCCTACTTTCTTA
>JANOTP010000014.1:0-6632 GCA_031416415.1 Cytophagales bacterium
TCCTCGGAAAATCCATAGGGGCCACCAGTTATAAATACTATCCGTCTGGTACCACCATTTAAGTGTTGTGTCAGGTATTTAGAAAAGTCTACGGAAGTAAAATGTTTACCTTTTTCATCAAGCAAAACAATGAAGTCTGTATTTAATAATTTAGATAAAATACCGACACCTTCTTTTTCTTTTTGTTCGTCTTTACTTAACGCTTTAGTGTTTTTGAGTGCAGGAAGATAAAGGGTTTCAACAGGGATATAATGTTTTAATCTATTTTCGTATTTCTCTATGCCTGAAATAATGTAATCGTCTTCTGTTTTGCCACAATGAATAATCAGAATTTTCATTTTAAACTATTAAATCTTATTGCTTAAAATTTTTGAACCGGCGATCTACATTTGGGCATGGCATAGGACGGTAACCCATTTTCCCTTTTCTATTTGATTTGTCCGTTTGCCATTGATAAATAAGGGAAATCTCATGTGCTCCACCACTTATACTTTGAATTTGTGAAACTACTAAATCATAGCTGTAGGCAATTGTTAAACCGTTGTGAAGTAAACCTGCCATTAATACAATGGATTCAGAATTATTGACACCTTTACCATATTTTTTAATAGGTAATCCTCTGTACCATAAACCTGCCATAAGTGGATGATGGATCATGTAGACTCCAAGGTCTAATTGATCGGCTGGACCTTGCATCTTATATAGAAAAGTAGGAGTGATGCTGGTCTCTTTTACCGGTGCTCCCCAAGCAATATGTCTTTCTTGTAATAGAATTTTATACCCACCAATAAAACTTAATTTGATGGGTAGCCGTGATTTTTCAAGAGTAGTAAAAGATTGATTAGGCATATTAATATGATGTGCAGAGAATCCTAACCAAATATTTTGATTATACCCAACAGCACCTGCAGAAATATCTGGGTAAAAATAGCTTTTTGAATTTGCGACAATATCAGCAGTGGAATTCCCATTTAGTCCATCGTTTCCTAGTTGATCACCAAAGATGGATTTGCTAAAATCGAGATCGCGTATTCCTAGCCCAACTTGTAAAGCGGGTTTTACAGTCCAACGATCTGAAATATTTATTTGATAAGAATAGAGTGCACTGAATTCGGTAGAACGTAATTTAGTAGTTCCTTGGATATCTCTTTTTAGTAAAAAACCCAGGCCGCTTCTCTTTTTATAAAAATCATGATCGACCCATACCGCAAATGCCTTATAAGGGTCGCTAAGGCCAGGCCATTGGAGTCTATAGTTAAGGCCTGCGCGTGTATCAAGTCCCGCGCCAGTAAGTCCAGGGTTTAAATATAAAGGGGAATTATAGTATTGTGATAACTGAGGATCCTGAGCATAGCTTTTCAAGGACACTAAGATTACTATAATAAGTAAAAGATTTTTAAACATACTTTACTAAAACGCCCTTTTAAGGAATTTATGCTTTGTACAAATATAATCTTTGAAAATGAAAAAATTACAATTATGGAATATAATTACAAGCTTCTAGTAAAGATTCTGCTTTGAAATCTGCAAAAGGTGACTCTGGGGTTCTATGGGGTATTAGAATTGTTTTGAGGCCTATTTTTTTTGCTGGAATTAAATCTCTATCCATATCACCCACCATCCAGCTTTTAGTTATATCTAAATTGTATTTTGCTATCGCTTTTTCAAAAGATAAGGTACCCGGTTTTGTGATTAGACTCTCTGTTTTCGTATGATGATGTGGACTGTAGTAGATTTCATCAATTAAATTACCTGTTTGCTCTTGAAGGTAATTGTAACAGTTTATAACATCTTCATGTTTGTAAACACCTTTAGCAATACCTGATTGATTGGTAATAATCACTAAATAATATCCTTTATCTTTAAGAATTTTTAATGCTTCAGCTACACCTGGCATAATTTTAAATTCTTCTACTTTCCAGGTGTAGTTTACATTGTCAAAATTCAATACACCATCTCTATCGAGAAAAATACACTTGTTCACTTTTTGTATTAGTTTTTAGATAATTTCAGTGTAGTTTTTATACCATCAACAATTGCTTCCATCCATAATTCTTTGTTGGTTAATTTTGATATTTTCCAAACAGGATATTCATAATTAGAATCAATTTCAAAAAAAGCTGGGTAATCAGAAGAATATGATGAGTTGTGATATAATTCTAATTGCATGGCGTCACCATCGTTAAGAAAATATACATTTCCACTTGCATTTACTAGTTCACCTAAATAAGTATAACTTAAAGAAGTAAAGTATTGTCTATTGCCAAAGTCTGATGTTACAGTAAAGCTAAGATTGAAATCAATTTCTTTAAAAGAATCAGTCTTGTTTTCACCATTGGTAATAAGTTCTTGTAATTTCCAATCACCGTTTGTTAAACGACTTTTAACGGTTCGAAACGTAATTAATTGGGGGTTTTCATCGTATTTTTTACAACCAGAAAAAATAAATATAAATAGAATAGCCGATAAAAGGATTTTAGATTTCATGATATATGTTGTTTTAGAATATTAAAGATGGGTAAAAAAAAGTTGGTATCAAAAAAACGGTTTTTTTATTTATATAAAAAAGCAAAAACCCTAGTATTTCTAGGGTTTTGCTTTTTTATAAAGGTATGGTTTATTACTATCTAATAAATAACAACTCTCTGTATTTTGGTAGAGGCCAGTCTTCATCGTCAACGATGTGTTCTAGTTTATCTACTGCATAACGAATTGTTTCAAATTTAGATTTTACATCATTGCAATAAGAGATTGCTTTGGCGCGAGTATCTGATAGATTATTAGCTTTCTTTCTAGCTTCAGTCATATTGTCGATCTCATTAAGGATCGTAGACGTGTGCTTAGAAATCTCTTTAATAGTCTCAATTACTGGTTTTGCTTCGCTATCAAGACCTAGTTCTTTAAGTCCTTTAACGTTTGTGATCAATTTATTTTGATAAGCAATAGCAGTAGGAATGATATGGTTTGCACCAAGGTCACCAATTACTCTACCTTCAATCTGAATTTTCTTGATGTATTTCTCAAGCATAATTTCATGACGCGCTTCAAGTTCTTTGTGATTAAGAATTCCTTGTTTTTGGAATAAATCTTGAGATTGTTTAGTGATTATGAAATCAAGTGCTTCTGGAGTAGCTTTTACATTGTTAAGGCCTCTTTTTTCAGCTTCAACAACCCACTCGTCAGAATATCCGTTTCCTTCAAATCTGATTTTTTTAGAAGCTTTAACGTATTCTCTAAGAATATTAACAACAGCTACTTCTTTTTTCTCGCCTTTTTCAATCAACTTATCTACTTCTATTTTGAATTTAGTAAGTGTTTCAGCAATGATTGCGTTCAATACTGTCATTGGCCATCCTGAGTTTGCAGCAGAACCTACAGCACGGAATTCAAATTTATTTCCTGTAAAAGCAAATGGTGAAGTTCTGTTTCTATCTGTATTGTCTAGAATTAATTCAGGAATTCTGTTGATACCAAGTTTCATGTAAAGGTTATCTCCTTTGGATATTTTTACATTACCGTTGTTTTCTAATTCATTAAGGATGTCGTTCATTGTTTGACCAAGGAATACTGACATGATAGCAGGAGGAGCTTCGTTAGCACCTAAACGGTGATCATTACCAGCTGAAGCAATAGATGCTCTCAAAAGATCGGCATAGTCATGAACTGCTTTTACTACGTTTACAAAAAACGTTAAGAAAACAAGATTTTCTTTTGGTTTGCTGCTTGGTTGTAAAAGATTTTTACCTGTATTAGTGGTCATAGACCAGTTGTTGTGTTTACCACTACCGTTAATTCCAGCAAATGGTTTTTCATGAAACAAAACTTTTAAATTATGTTTTTCACCTACTTTGCTCATCACATCCATCAATAATTGATTGTGATCACAAGCTAAGTTCATTTCTTCATAAGTAGGAGCAACTTCAAATTGAGAAGGAGCTACTTCATTGTGACGAGTTTTAATTGGCATTCCAAGTTTTAATGCTTCGATTTCGAAGTCTGCCATGAAAGCATGTACTCTTGGAGGAATAGAACCAAAATAGTGGTCTTCTAATTGTTGGCCTCTTGCTGGAATGTGACCAAATACTGCTCTGCCAGCCATTACTAAGTCAGGGCGAGCATTATAAAGAGCTGAATCAATAAGGAAATATTCTTGCTCAGGTCCTAAAGAACAAAATACTTTAGTAATGTCTTTATCGAAATAATCACAAACAGCTACAGCTGCTTTGTCTACTGCAGTGATTGATCTAAGAAGTGGTGCTTTATAGTCAAGTAATTCACCTGTATAAGAAACAAATATTGTTGGTACACATAACGTGTTACCCATAATGAAAGCGGGAGAAGTTGGATCCCAACCAGTATAACCACGAGCTTCGAATGTTTGACGTATACCACCATTTGGGAAAGAAGAAGCATCTGGTTCTTGTTGAACAAGTGCTGATCCTCTGAATTTTTCTAGCGCCATTCCATTGTCTATTTCTAGAAATGAATCATGCTTTTCAGCAGTGGCATCTGTTAAAGGTTGAAACCAGTGTGTATAATGCGTTACACCTTTTTCCATAGCCCAAGCTTTCATAGCGGCAGCTACTGCATCAGCAGTTTCAGCATCAATTTTATCTCCAGTTTCGATTGCATTCATTAACATTTTGTATGCACCGCCAGACATATATTTTTTCATTGAGTCTGCACCGAAAACATTGACTCCATAAAAGTCAGAAACTTTAGCAGCAGGTGGGGTAACTAAAACGGGTGTTCTGCTATTAACCGTCTTTAGTGCATTAAATCTTAAATAAGCCATATTTTATTTGATTTATGTTTGGGTTATAAATTTAAGTAAAAATATAAAATTTTTATAAAAAGGAATCATTTTTAAGTATTTTTTTCACTAAACATTCATATTTATCGTCTTTTTTTAAATAAAACTGCTTAAAATTGAAAATATATACTATTTAGACTATTTTTTACGTGTATTTATATGTGTAAAGCTTTTAAAATAATATTAATAAAATTATATTTTATATAAAAAACTCCTAATATAATCGTTCTATTCAACCTTTTTTCTACTTTTGTATCAATATTAAGTTCAAATGAATAAAAAATCATGTTAGTTAATCAGCTTTATACTATAATCGATATTCTTGATCTTGGAAATGATACCCTTTTAGCAAAAATTACTTTAAATAAGGAACATATAGTATTTAAAGGACATTTCCCAGGACATCCAGTGCTTCCTGGTGTCTGTCTTACTAATATGATAACAGATGTAATTTCACACTCTCAACACAAAAAATATTACTTAAAATCAGCAGATTTCATTAAATTTATTACTTTAGTTCAGCCCGAGTTAACAACAAATCTTTCTATTAAAATTAGTAAAGGAGAAGAAACACAAGAGAGTATAAAAGCAGAAGCTGTTATTTTTATCGAAAATACCACCTTTTTAAAATTTAAAGGACTCTTTCAACTGTTATAAGTAAAGATTGTTTATAAAATTTTCAATTTATAGACAACTTTTTAATTGAGATTCGTATATTAGCATCGTATAGTACAGAAAAATCAACTTTAGATGCAATTGATAAAAATTTCTTCCTTCTTACTTGTTTCAGTATTGTTTTTTTCGTTTTCATCAAACCATACAACAAACGTTTCTGAAGGTGCTGGAGTTTTTTCCTGTTATATAAATGACAAACCATTTGTGGTGGATAGCATCACAGCAAGTATACGTAAGATTACAGGAGGTGAAAAGCAGTTGTCATTAAACAACGAACGTTTTGTAAAATTCACTTTTATGAATCCATCGGCAAAAAACATAAATTTATCATCTTCTACTATTAGAGAGGCTTATATAAGATATGAGGATCCAGCAAGTAATGCAATGGGTGTTCCTGTAAAAGGTTATATCAATATTATTAGTTTAGATGAAGAAAATAAAGTACTTTCGGGTGAGTTTGAAATGGAGATAAAGGTAATTGTAAATAACAATCCTAAAATATTGAAAATAACAAAAGGTAAATTTTCAAACATACCAATCGTATTTAAATAATTAAAGTAATATTTTTCGCCGTAGTTAAAAAAATAAAAAAGAAGGTATCGCTCTGAACCTTCTTTTTTTATGTCTATTTTAGAGTAGAAATTTTTAATTTCTTTTATTCAACTCATCTCTTATACGTGCTGCTTTTTCATAATCCTCTTTGTTAAGAGCCTCGTCTAGCATTACCTTTAGTTGATCTAATGTAGAGTTTTTGTAAGGGTCGGGATTAGTAGATTTGGGTTCTTTTTCTTTCGGAACCTTTTCTTGTTTTGCTTTAGGTTTTTTATCTTTCTCTTTTTCCTTTTCTTGTTCTTCTTCCTCTTCGTTAGGATCGTTTAGCACTATCCCTGCTTCAGAAAGAATATTTTCGTAAGTGAAGATAGGCACGTTAAATCTTAATCCTACAGCGATTGCATCGGAAGGGCGAGAATCTATTTCCACTGATTTTACTGAGTCAGAACAAACTATTTTTGCAAAAAATACACCTTCTTTTAAATCAGATATAACAATCTCTTCAACCGTAAAATTAAAATTGGAGGCAAATGACCTAAAGAGGTCATGTGTCATGGGTCTATTAGGATTTATTTTTTCAATTTCAATAGCT
>JANOTP010000015.1:0-5178 GCA_031416415.1 Cytophagales bacterium
TTGGTGCCATTGGTGATGGAGGCGCTATTACTACTAACAATGATGACCTTGCAAAAAAGGTACTATTATTACGAAATTACGGTTCTGAAATAAAATACTACAACGAAGTAGAAGGCTACAACTCTAGACTAGATGAATTACAAGCTGCAGTACTTGCTGTGAAATTAAACTACCTTGACCAATGGAATGAGGAAAGAATAAAATTAGCAGAATATTATTCTATTGGTCTTTCAAGTATCGAAGCAATCAGCCTGCCTACTTACGATAAAGATTTCAAACATACGTTTCATTTATATGTTATTCGTACAAAAAGTAGAGATAAATTGATTGAACACTTAACCAATTATTCTATTCAAACAGCCATCCATTATCCCATTCCACCTTATAGACAAAATGCATACAAACATTTAAACCTTCAAGCGGCTGATTTCCCTATTACCGAAAAAATAGCTTCAGAATGTTTATCTTTGCCTTTGTATCCTGGGTTAAGTAAGGATGCTCAAACTAAAATCATTGATTGCATTAAAACTTTTTATAAATAATCGTTACTTTTTTTAGTAATTTTAATTTTTGTTAAACCTTTTTTAATTTTTTATACTATGAATAAAATAAGAAAAACTATTGCCCTATATTTTAATTTAAGTAGAAAAGAGTCCAACGGATTTATAATCCTTTGCCTACTCATGCTCTTCCTGATTTTTGTACCTTCCCTCAACCGTGCTTTTTTCTATGAAGAAGAAATAGTGTTACCGTCTGATAAAAAAATGCTTGACAGTATAGTTGTGCTACTTGAAACAACCTCAAAAAAGACTTTTTATAACCCCAAAGAAAAAAAGAATAATTATTCCATTAACAACTATTCAAATTTTAATCCGAACCTATCGTCCGAGAATGAGATGACCAATGCTGGAGTACCAGCTTTCCTTTCCCAAAGGATTATAAAATTTAGAAATAAAGGAGGTAAATTTAAAACAAAAGCCGATCTAAAAAAGATATATGGTCTAAGAGAATCAACCTATTTGGAGCTTTTCCCATTTATAGAATTACCAATACTTCACGAAGTAGTAGAGCGCCATGAAACTCCGTATAGTTCAACTAAAAAAAACAAACAACTTTTTGATCTTAATCTAGCGGACTCTTTACGCTTGGTTTCTTTAAAAGGAATAGGTCCCACCTTAGCATCGCGTATTCTTAAGTATCGCAACAAACTTGGAGGCTTTATTAAAAAGGAACAACTTAATGAAGTATATGGATTAGATAGTTTTGCGTTAAACGAAATAAAAATTCATTGCATTATTGATACTAAATTTATTCCCAACACAATAAACATTAACAACACTAACTTAACTGAACTGGCTAGTCATCCCTATATAGGAAGGAAAACGGGACAACTTATTATGAACTACCTAAAACAACATGGGAACTATTCTTCCATAGAAGAGCTTAAAAACTTAAAAACAATCAGCGAAGAAAATTATATTAAAATAGCGCCCTACTTGATAGTAGAATAAATTATTTAATCTAAGTTTCATGTTTATAAAGATAATATTATGTAGATTCATTCATTCTAAAAAAATACAAAATGACGGATATCATGATGACACTTAACGAACCTGTTCTAGAATATAGAAAAGGATCAGTCGAAAGAATAGCACTGGAAGTTGCCCTTGCAGAAGCTAAAAGTAAGGTGATAGAAATCCCTATGTATATTGGTAAAAATAGAATTACTACTGATAAAAAAATAAAACTTTCTCCTCCTCACGATCATCAGCATATCCTTGGGTATTTTAGTGAAGGGAATGCTTCACATGTATCGATGGCTATAGAGGCTGCACTTGTGGCTAAAACTTCTTGGAGTGAGACCTCTTTAAATGACAGGGCTCGTATATTTATAAATGCAGCTGCACTAATTGCAGGAAAGTACCGATCAAAACTAAATGCTGCTACTATGCTGGGACAATCGAAAAATGCTTATCAGGCGGAAATAGATGCCTCCTGTGAGATGATTGATTTTCTTCGTTTCAACGTGCAGTACCTCTTCGACATCCAGCAGATCCAACCTTTTTCACCAGAAGGCATACAAAACTCATTAGAATATCGTCCTCTAGAAGGTTTTGTATTTGCACTCACCCCCTTTAATTTTACTGCTATTGCTGGCAATTTACCTGCCGCTCCTGCTCTAGCAGGCAATACAGTAGTATGGAAACCAGCCTACACGCAAATATATTCTGCGCAATTACTCATGGAAATTTTCCTTGAAGCAGGTTTGCCTGAAGGAGTAATTAATCTAATATATGTTGATGGCCCTGTGACAGGGGAAGTTATTTTCAAACATTCAGCATTTGCAGGGTTACATTTTACTGGCAGTACAGGAGTTTTCCGTCAGCTCTGGAAAACTATTGGAGATAATTTATCCCTCTATAAATCTTTCCCTAAAATTGTAGGGGAAACAGGAGGAAAAGATTTTGTGCTAGCGCATCCTTCTGCCAAAGTGAAAGAACTCTCTACAGCACTAGTGCGTGGCGCTTTCGAATACCAAGGACAAAAATGTTCGGCAGCATCCCGTGCTTATATTCCAGAAAGTATATGGCCACAAGTAAAAGAATTCATGCTGTCCGATCTAAAAAATATCAAAACAGGTACAGTAGAAGATTTTAGTAATTTTGTAAATGCCGTAATTGATGAAAAAGCTTTTGATAAAATAACCTCTTATATAAAAGCTGCCGAAACCAGTCCAGATGCTGAAATTATAGCTGGTGGAAAATATGATAAAACTATAGGCTATTTTATTGAGCCTACTATTATACTTAGCCATAAACCAGATTATTTAACTATGCGGGAAGAAATATTTGGCCCTGTATTAACGGTATATGTTTACAAGGACGATGAATTTGAAAAAACAGTAGAATTAGTAGACCAAACTTCTCCTTATGCGCTTACAGGTGCTATTTTTTCAGAAAATGAAGAAGCCATCGTATTAGCTAAAAACAAATTGGTAAATGCCGCAGGAAATTTTTACATCAACGACAAACCTACTGGAGCAGTTGTCAATCAGCAGCCTTTTGGAGGTGCTAGAGCATCGGGTACTAATGATAAAGCAGGGTCCGTATTTAATATGATTCGTTGGTTAAACCCGAGGACCATTAAGAAAAATCTTAATCCTCCCTCCGATTATCAATATCCTTTTATGAAAAAATAATACAAAATAACTAACCTACATAAAATGATTCGCCAGTTATGAAGACTTCACTAATTATATATATATTACGAAACGATTGTACATCATTACCTTATATTAATTTATGAAAACCATTTGGAGTAAAAAATCTATTGCAAAAATTATTGAATCAGATTCTGAAGGACATCAACTCAACAGAACATTAAGCAGAAGTAATCTGGTTTTGTTGGGAGTAGGTGGAATCATAGGAGCTGGGATCTTTGTACTTACAGGACAAGCAGCTGCAAGTTACGCAGGACCTGCTGTGGTATTATCCTTCATTGTGGCAGGACTAGCATGCGCGTTTGCAGGATTAGCGTACGCTGAATTCGCTTCCATGATTCCTATTTCAGGAAGTGCTTATTCGTATGCCTATGCAACACTAGGAGAATTCATCGCTTGGATTATTGGTTGGGATTTGATTCTAGAATATCTTTTTGGAGCTTCAACAGTAGCGGTAGGTTGGTCAGGATACTTGGTCAGTTTTCTGAAAGATTTTAATATTGTACTCCCTGCGGGGCTTACCAATGCTCCTTTATCGTACGATGTAATCACGCACTCTTGGAATACTACTGGTGCATTTGTCAATTTACCTGCTGTATTCATTGTGGCTCTGATGAGTACTCTTTTAGTCATTGGAATAAAAGAATCGGCCAATTTCAACAACATTATTGTTCTTATAAAAATCGTTGTGATATTTCTTTTTATAGGCTTCGGACTAAATTATATTTCTATAGGAAACTGGCAACCTTTTATTCCAGAAAACACAGGCACATTCGGAAATTTTGGTATCAGCGGAATCATGAGAGCGGCAGGAGTAATATTCTTTGCCTACATTGGCTTTGATGCTGTTTCTACACTGGGACAGGAAGCAAAAAATCCTCAGAAAGATATGCCTTGGGGTATACTTGGTTCGCTCGTTATCTGTACAATTATATACATTCTGGTAGGGCTAGTAATGACAGGTATCGTAAATTATACAGAGCTCAACGACCCTGCTCCTATCGCAGTAGCCATAAACTCTACAGGAGATGGTCTCAACTGGCTTAAACCACTTGTAAAAATAGGCGCCATTGCTGGACTAAGTTCAGTAGTTCTTATATTATTAATGGGACAACCAAGAATCTTTTTTTCTATGTCAAAAGACGGATTGCTTCCTTCTGTATTTGGGAAAATACATCCAAAATTTAAAACACCCTACATCACCACTATTACTACAGGAATTATTTCAGCCATTGTCGCAGGACTCTTTCCTATTGGTTTGCTAGGCGAGCTAGTATCTATAGGCACCCTACTAGCCTTTGTAATTGTATGTGCAGGCGTATTAGTATTACGATATAAAAGTCCAGAACTACATCGTCCATTTAAAACACCCTTCTTTCCCTACACTCCAATACTAGGTATAATTAGTTCTTTAGGAGTAATGGCTATGCTACCGTTAGATACGTGGTTAAGATTAATTGCTTGGATGGTACTAGGAATCATATTGTATTTCTGCTATGGTGTAAAACATAGTAAGCTAAACGATAGTAAATAATAAGTATATAGAATACTACGCAGATTGTGCTGCAAACATTCGCTGTAGCGCTGTAAGTGCTTATTGATAAAGCTTATTCTAACTTATTATAATACTTAAATAATGAACAAAGTAGTAAATTTCAATTCTAAAAAGTTATTAATATGAAAAAAATAGAAGCTATTATCCGCTCTTCTCATTTTTATCAAGTGAAAGAAGCTTTGCACAAAATAGGAATCGATTTTTTTACCTACGAGGATGTAAAAGGAGTAGGCCAACAGAAGGCAGAAAAAACAGTCTATAGAGGTATAGAATACGATTTAGGTTCTATCGCTAGAACTAAGATCACCTTGGCTATTACCAACGATAAAGTGGACACGGTAGTGGATTGCATAATGATGAGTGCACGTACTGGAGAAATTGGTGATGGCAAAATTTTTGTATC
>JANOTP010000016.1:0-2976 GCA_031416415.1 Cytophagales bacterium
CATTGGCGCTCAAGTAAAGCCGCATGATAAGGTAACAGTAAATGGACAATTAATAGAGCCAAAAGAAAAAGATGATCTTGTAATGATCGCTTTTAATAAACCTGTGGGCGTAACGAGTACCACTGAGATAAGTACAAAAAATAACATCGTAGATTATGTTAACCACAGCGAGCGAATATTTCCAATTGGGCGTTTAGACAAAGACTCGCAAGGACTGATTTTCTTAACAAATAATGGAGACATTGTAAATAAAATACTTCGTGCTGGCAACAAACATGAAAAGGAATATGTAGTTACGGTCAACAAACCTGTTACAGATCAATTTGTTGAGGCCATGGCTAATGGAGTAAATATATTAGGCGAAACCACTAAAAATTGCCCTGTCACAAAAGAGGGTCCTTTTGTTTTTAGAATCATTCTTATTCAAGGATTGAACCGTCAAATACGTCGTATGTGCGAGCATTTTGGCTTTGAGGTTACAAAACTTGAGCGTGTGCGAATTATGAATGTAACGTTGAAAGGGATTCCGTTAGGCGATTGGAGACCTCTTACGGATAGAGAAATGGAAGAAATAAATAAGTCTATTGAGAAATCCAGGTCTACCGAGGGGAAAATCATAGCTAAAAATAATCCTGGAAAATTAGACAAAAAAAGAGACGAGAAAAAATCAGAAAAAAATACTGGTTGGGTAGACAGCCCTATAAAAGAAAAACAAAAGCCTGTAACAGGTACTCCAAAAAAAGGCATGAGCAACCCTGACAAAAGGAAAAAAAATAATAGTGGAGGGCCGAACAAAGGAAAAGTAGCCGACAGAGGGAAACGTGGTTCTAAAAGACGCTAATATTTTTTATTCATTCCCATTCATACGTTAACCTGTAATAATATTTGTCAAATAAATTTATTCCGGAAAACACTATACTACCTTTTTGATTTTTATATAACTCAGAAAGAGTTTGAAATTTAATACCCAATATATCATCGTCAAAGATCAATCTCTTAATATCAGTATGTAAACTATCATAAAATCGATAGTTGCCTTTTATCATTATCTCCCTTATTTTCATGACTCTCTCAACGGAGGATGTTGGAGTATCTAATTCTAAAAGAATAAAAATTAATCTAGTTGGATTTGAAGGAAAATTTGAATTACTTAATTTGTAATCAATATATTTCTTTAACTCATTTTTTGATTTATTACACATCATTGTATCTATCCATTCACTCAAAAGAATATTGTGGGGTATAGTATCTTTAACATGATAAATTAAAAGTTGTAATTCATCATTGCCAGTAATTTCTTCACTAATGTTATCAGCAATTAACTCGCCTGTTTTAAATTGCCAATAATTTTTTTGAATTATTACAGAGGTAGACTTTCTTCCACATGAAATCAAGACAATAAAAATAAACGCTGAAAAAAAATAATTTTTCATAAATAAAAACTCCATAAAATTTAATGTACTAAATCATATCATAATGTACAAATTCAGACCCAACTCTACTTCTTCTCAAACGTATAAGACACTACATTAACTCCTAAAAACAATGAAAAAACTACTGCTTTCTTGCTCTTTATTCATTTTACTGCTTTCCTCTACTGTAAGTAACGCAAATGATGGAATGGACAAATTACTAGTTTCTGGTGGTCAGGGGTCCCTTTTGGTAGAAGAATTAAATAATTCTAAAGTTACTATAACAGTTAAAAATACGGAGGGACAGTTAATCCTTTCCGAAACTATAAATTCAGAAACTGGAAAACTTCAACTTTTAGGTCTTAAAACTGGTTTTTATGATGTTATTATACAAAGTAAGAAAAACAGCAAATCCTTTCACGTAGAAGTTAAATAATCGCAATTAAAACTTAATTTTATAATAGTAGGCTATCAATAGGTAGCCTATTTTTTTTCTATATTTACCAGTAAGTAAGTATAACTCTTTAAGTATTTTAAATAGAATTCTAAATTTTGTAATATTAAAAGAATTAATAGCGTATTTCCAAACTTTTTGAATTAGGAAATCGTATGTATACATAACAATTTTACTTTTACGAACATGACTATTGTAACCACAAAAATTAAAGGAGGAGAATTCCTTCTAAAGGCAACGATTGCCGCTGACGTCTTTATTCCTGAAGAGTTTAATGAAGAACAAAACATGATGAAAGACATGACTCGTGATTTTATAGGACACGAGGTTTTGCCCATTTTAGACAGAATAGATCAGCAAGAAGAAGGCCTGATGGAAAAACTTCTGATGAAAGCAGGTGATCTTGGCTTGCTTGGCGCTTCAATACCTGAAAAATATAATGGGTTTGGTAAAGACTTTAATACTTCGCTATTAATTACTGAAGTTGTTGGGGCTGGACATTCCTTTGCTGTAGCACTTGCCGCCCATACTGGAATCGGAATGCTTCCTATTCTTTATTTTGGAACGGATGCTCAAAAACAAAAATACCTTCCTAAACTTGCTTTAGGAGAATTGAAAGCAAGTTATTGCCTTACAGAACCCGGCTCTGGTTCGGATGCCTTAGCTGCCAAAACGAAAGCCGTACTTTCAGCAGATGGAAAACACTACATTTTAAATGGTCAAAAAATGTGGATTACCAATGCTGGCTTTGCTGATGTATTTATTGTATTTGCGCAAGTTGACGGAGATAAATTCACTGGTTTTATTGTAGAAAAAGGAGAAGGTTTAACACTCGGAAACGAAGAGCATAAAATGGGTATTAAAGGCTCTTCTACACGTCAAGTATTTTTGAGCGATTGTAAAGTTCCTGTTGAAAATTTATTGGGACAAGTTGGCAAAGGACATTTAATAGCTTTCAATATTTTAAATATTGGCAGGATCAAGCTTACGGCAGCGGCCTTAGGAGCTTCAAAACGTACCTCTACTTTGTCTATTCAATATGCAAAAGAAAGACATCAATTTAAACAACCTATCTCTAATTTCGGTGCTATTCAACATAAATTAGCAGAA
>JANOTP010000017.1:0-13594 GCA_031416415.1 Cytophagales bacterium
TCAATCCTTATGGCAGTTTCAATTACATACTAAATTTGTACCCTATCTTGGGATTTTTGAAAAATTCATGAACACTCATAAGCAACATCAAGTACATCACGCACAAAATGTAGAGTACATGGATAAAAACCATGGAGGATATTTAAATATTTTTGATCGGCTATTTGGAACGCATCAAATTTTAAAAGAAGAAACAATTAATATTCAATTTGGTGTTGTGCATCCTCCTCAAACAAATAATCCTTATGATATCCTTACGCATGAGTACAGAGATATTTGGAATGATGTAAGAAGTACAAAAAATATAAAATATAAATTATTGTATATTTTCGGACCTCCTGGTTGGAAGCCAGGCGACTGGTCTCAAACGGTAAGTTATATGCAACGTGATATTAAGAGGCGAAATGCTGAAGCAAATAAAATTAAAATTGTAGGTTCTATTTAAGAGAGCTACAATTCATAATTTTCAGGACGTTCCTCTTTGTTAATTATATTGTTTAAAAATGCTTTTTAGACGTATAGACATTACTCCAAAAAAAGCCTCTTTAAAAATACTCCCTGACATTTTTGATACGCCAAGTTTTCTATCGGTAAAGATAATAGGTACCTCTATCAATTTGAAGCCGTATTTCCAAGCTAAAAATTTTAATTGAATTTGGAACGCATAACCCACAAATTTAATACTGCTTAAATCTATTGTTTCCAATACTTTTATTCTATAACATTTAAATCCTGCAGTGGTATCTTTAATAGGTAATCCTGTAATGAATTGCACATACTTGCTTGCAAAATAAGACATCAATACTCTTTCAATAGGCCAGTTGATAACGGTTACTCCATTTACATATCTAGAACCAATAGCCAAGTCATTTCCATCTATTGCACAGGCTTCATAAAGCCTTACAAGATCTTCTGGATTGTGAGAGAAATCTGCATCCATTTCACAAACGAATTTATATCCATTTTTCATCGCATAGCGAAATCCATGTATATAAGCAGTACCTAGGCCAAGTTTTCCTTGTCTTTGTTCTAGATGTAGTCGATCAGGAAACTCAGTTTGAAGGGTTTTTATTTTATTAGCTGTACCATCGGGAGATCCGTCGTCTACTATTAGAACATGAAAGGCCAACGGCAAAGAAAATACCTTTCTGGTGATAGCTTCAATATTTTCTATCTCATTATATGTCGGAATGATGACCAGTGTTTTTTCCATTATACAAATATAAAAAATGTACTATAATTTCTTTACTTTTCTTTAAGAATTAAGTGTTTGAACTAATTTTAATTATAATCAAAAATTTAAATATAGACTCCTGATTTCCAATCAACTCACTTTACTTAGTAAGACTAAATATGCTATCTGCAATCCCTAAATTTAATTTTTTATTAAAAAACAGGATTTTAGTATAATCTCCCGATGGTTCATTCATCTTAATTTGAAAAACGGTGAAGTCTGTTTTTTCCACCAAAACTTCTATTGTTTTTATATATTTTTTAGTTGAAGTTTGAATAGGTTTTAATTCTATCAAAAAAAATTTTTCATTTTCAAACAACGAATGTAAATAATCTTTACTGTTTAACATATTGCCACTTGCAGTAGTCAGCATCATATCATTAAGTCCTTTGAACAACTTATTAGAACTGGCATCATAACTTTTTATTTTATTCTTATCTTTAATTATCATTTTACCATTATTCAAAACAATTATATGATTATTAGGTTCTGTATTTTCCCAACGCATTAAATTGGTCTTTTTATAATAAAATTTACCTTTTGATAAGAGTTTATTTGTCATTACGGAAATATATTTTTCCTGCGTAAAATCAGCTTCATTCGTAGTGATAGATTTTGACTTTTCATTAAATTTTTTACTAAACGTAGTAGTATCAATCATTGCAGTGTAACCTTTTGGCTGTGCAAGAAGAGTATTCGCTAACAGTACTGATATAAACAAATTAAATAGCTTAAACTTCTTCATAAGGTTTTATGTTTAATAATTCTTCTAACCCAATAATTAGATAACCTTTTTTCTTTATAAAAAGTATTACTTCCTTTAATGCTTCCAAAGTATTCGTTCCTGTATCATGAAAAAGTAAAATACTACCGGGTTCTATACGTGTGCTTATTCGTTGGTACAACTTATTAGAATCCTTTATTATAGTGTCTAGCGAACGTATGTTCCAGCCAATAGAAGTTAGTTCCATCTTTTCTACTGCTCTTGCGATATTAGGATTTGTAACACCATAGGGAGGTCGAAACAATTTTGGAGTATAACCTGTAATACTTTTAATAATAGAATTTGCAGATTCTAGATCAGCTATTACTTTTTTAGTTGGGAAAAGATCTATAAAATAGGAATGTGAATAAGAATGATTGGCAATTATATGCCCTTCTTGAAGCATTCTTTCCACTATTGCTTCAGAGCCTTTTATTTTTTTACCTATCACAAAAAAGGTAGCTTTTATTCCTTCGTTTTTTAGTAAGTCAAGGATGGCAGGTGTTTTTAGTATGTCAGGTCCATCATCAAAGGTAAGTGCAATTACATTTTCATTTGTTTTAGCTGAACAGATTGATTTCATAAAAAAGCCTGCTTGAATGGTAGCAGAACCCCACGCTATTAAACTTAAAAATAGCAATGGAATGGGAAGTATATAAAACCAAGAAAATTTAAATTTAAAATATAGTATCAGTACTACTACTGTAGCTAGTAAAAATAAAAATTTAGCTGTTTTAAATTTCAACATTTCTCTACCAAAATTATACTATGTTCGGAACCTCCAAAATTATTGTATATAAGTATTGAAGTAGGAGCGGACGAGAGCAACGAAGAATTATGAATTAGTTTTGAAGCAAGCCACAAAGCAAAAGAAGAGGCAGTATAGTATTCACCACAATATTGTTTGAATGTTTGGGTAACAGAATTTTTAAATAGGGTGTTTTTTAGCTCATGATAGATGAGGTCAGTTTTTCGATTTCCTGAATTACCTGTTAAAACCAACTCTATATCTTTTATATCTTTCCCTGCTTCTAAAAGGCATTCTACTATTTTTTTAGAAATTACATCTACATAACTTTGGCCAGTGTAACATTTTAAGGATGTTATTTTGGAAATAGATTTTTCGTTTCGTTTTTTTGAAAGTAAAAAAAAAGCTGCTCCTTCACCACCAGCTACGCCATCAGAGAAGTTAGCACCAACCTTTTCTCTTCTCGAATAAATCCCTAATTCAGAAAGCAATTTGAAACTATTATCGGTAAGTTCATCTATCCCGCCTACTAAAACTGTTTCTGCAGAACCTTCTTCCAATAGCATTGAAGCATCTAAAAGTGCTGATTCAAATGAAAGTCCTCGGTGCACATACGTAAAATTATATTCATGACATCCTATTAATAAAGCAATTTGTCCACCTACAGTATTGTGTGTAGATTGAATAAAAGGAGTAGGGGACAAATGTTGTTCGTCATTGTCTATTATAGAAAGAAGGAATTTTTCAGTATCTTCAATACAACCAAGGCCTGTACCTGTGATGATGGCTCCTGGATTCTCAATATCTGCATTTTGAAGACAGCTTTTTGCGGAAGCAATACCTATCTTAATCATACGCGACATCCTACGCAATTGTGTAGCGTTTATGAAGTTTTTGTAATCTGGTTCAATACATTTTAATCTACTATCAGTAGTTGTTTGTAATGAATCAATAGAAAATTCGGCTGCATCAAATTGAGCTTGCGGAGAAATTATTCCTATACCGTTTATGAATAGTTCCATACTTTATAAAAACACACAGGTGTTTTTAATTAACAAACAATGTGTTATACTAATACAGGTTTCTTCAGTTTGACCATATCAATGGCATGATACAACGCTGCACGGAAAGAAGTTTCACTAGCTAGATTTTTTCCTGCTAGATCATAAGCAGTACCATGGTCGGGTGAAGTCCTTATAAAAGGTAATCCAGCAGTAAAATTCACACCTGAATCAAAAGCCATTAATTTAAACGGAACCAATCCTTGATCGTGATACATCGCAAGCACTCCGTCAAATTTTTTATAATGTTTTGACCCAAAAAAACCATCTGCCGGAAATGGACCGAATGCTAAAACGCCTCGTTGTTTTAATTCTTCAACAATAGGAGCTATTATTTCTTTGTCTTCTGTTCCCATTAGCCCATCTTCGCCCGCATGAGGATTTAGACCAAGTAGAGCAATTTTTGGTTTACTAATACCAAAGTCATTTTTCAAGGACTTTATTAAAATATTGGCCTTTGATAAAATTCGCTCTTTAGTTAAATGTGAGGAAACTTGGGATAAAGCTATATGACCAGTTACCACACCAATTCTAAGTTCGTCACAGACTAAAAACATTAGACTATCTGAAACATTTGATTTTTCAGTCAAATATTCTGTATGACCGACAAAATTAAAATCAGGATTTTGTATATTTTTTTTATTAATAGGAGCTGTTACAATGGCGTCTAAATTTCCTGCAAGCACATCTTCTGTAACTTTTTGAAGAGAAATAAAAGCACATTTTCCTGCTTCTGGAGTTACTTTTCCAGGGGTAATTTCATAATCTTCTTCCCAACAAGTAATAAGATTTGGTTTTTTGGGAAATAACTCTGAAATGTTTTTTATAGAATGGAAACTCATTTCTTCTAAATCAATCAACCTTTTGTATTTGGCAAATATTTTATAGTTACCATATACTACAGGAATACATAATTTAGATATTCTTGCATCAGCAAGGGTTTTCATGATCACTTCCGGACCAATGCCATTAAAATCTCCTAATGATATACCTACAACAGGTCGGTCGGTTGTGCCGTTTATAAAAGCCATTTTTATGAATAATTAGTACTGAATCAATTTGTGAATTTAGGCAATGTTTAGCGATTCACAAAACCTTCGCAAAAAGAATCTATTGCTGTTATAAATTAAAAATTTTTCATTTAGAATATTTTAACTCCAAGGGTTGCCATCACACATTGACTTAATTGGACTTTACTTCTATCACCTTCAATACGATGACCATAAGAAGCATTTGCTAGGCCTTGAGCCGCCCTAAGCCCAAAGCTTATATACTTAAATTCATAACCTAAGCCAATCAATGCAGCTACATCCATTTTGTTGATTCCATACCCCTCCACATTATACTTTTCATTATAATGTAAAATATCTAGTATGATTGATGGTTGTACACCCATTTCTATATATAAACCTGCTATTGGTTTTACGTTGTATAAAATTGGTAGGTCGATACATAAAGGAACATCATATACTTTATTGTACTCAAATTGAGTACTGGCAAAACGATAATTTATTTGGGATGTATATGAGGCTCCTTTTGTACTAAACAAAATATCCAAAGACATTCTATGGTTTTTCGTAAAGTTTACTTTAAAATACGGACCCACATGAAAACCTGGAACAAATTTACTTGTAGGGCCAAAAGCTCCTATGATTTTAGTTTCGTTAAAACCCAACCTAAATCCCATTGTAAATTTAGATTGTGCATTGCATTCAAAAATGGGGAAAGCTAAATTCAATATAGCCATAAACAGAAAGATGTTTTTTTTCATAGCAGATTTAAGATACAATTTTTGGTTTAACTGAGAATGACTTAAAAAAAATAAGGTATTGATTCGTTTAAATCAATACCTTATTTAATAGATTTTAGTTCAATTTATAAAAATTTAAACCCGAACGTAGCCATTAAGGTCATGTTTTTTTGATTAAATAATGCTCCAGAAATTCCATCATTTACATTAGTTACTCCAAATATACCTCTGATACCCAAACTTACTTTTTTAAATTCATAGCCTAAACCTACTACAGGGGCAAAGTCTAATGTTTTTAAATTACCTTTATCAAAAGAAGATTCAGTATTTTTACTAAAACTTAAAGCAGTCATTGCAAAAGAAGGTTGTACTCCTGCTTCAACATAAAGCCCAGCAATTGGTTTGTAATTGAACAATACTGGAACATCAATATAGAAAGGAATATAATAGTATTTTTCAGTACCTCCACTTAGAGTAGGTGTAGAAAATGAAGTACCTTTAGTACTAAACAAGGCATCAACCGAAATTCTATATTTGTCTTTAAATCCTACACGAACAAACGGGCCGATATGCAATCCTGGAACAAATTTATTACCAGCAGTATAATCGCCAGTGATTTTAGAAGCATTAAAACCAATTCTTAAGCCAACATTGACTTTAACTTGAGCATTACTTTTAGAAATAGAAAACACAGAAAGTGTTACTACTGCTATTAATATTAAGAGAATTTTTTTCATAGGTTGTTTATGTTTGATTATTTATTTTATAAAGTTACATATTTATTTTATTTTTCAAAAAATTATATAAAAGCCTGACACCAAGACCTGTGCCTCCTTTTGGCCAATAGTGAAAAGGCGAGGTCATAAATGCACCTGCTGCAATATCTAAGTGTAGCCACGGGTAAGTAGTGAAATGCTGTAAAAATTTACCAGCAGTAATAGCTCCTGCATCGCTACTTCCAATGTTTTTAAGGTCAGCAATATCTGACTGAATATGTTCATCGTAATCATCCCAAAGAGGGAATTCAACTAGACGTTCAAAAACTTCCATACCAGTTTTTTCTAAAGCAACTTTAGTGTTTATATCTGCCGTACCCATATAAACAATAGCCTCTTTGCCAACTGCTCTAACCGCAGAGCCCGTGAGGGTAGCAAGGTCAATTACTAATTCAGGATCGTATTTTTTTGCGTAAGAAAGTGCATCGGCTAAGATTAACCTACCTTCAGCATCGGTATTTAATATTTCTACCGTTTTCCCATTGTGCATGGTAATAATATCTCCAGGGGTTATGGCATTACCATCTGGTCTATTTTCAGTTGCAGGAATTAAACCTATTATATAAATAGGTAATTTGTTTTTTGCAACTGCATAAAAAGCTCCCACTACAGCGCCTGCTCCGGCCATATCACATTTCATCATATCCATCGAATGCTCAGTAGGTTTTAAACTAAGCCCTCCTGTATCGTACACGACACCCTTTCCGACCAATATAATAGGTTTCTTGTTTATGGCATCAGCAGGTTTGTATTCAAGTATAGTAAAGGTAGGAGGATTTGGACTTCCTGTATTTACTGCGATAAGTCCTCCCATTTTGAGACTTTGTATTTTACTTTTGTTAAATACTTCGGTCTTAAAACCTGCTTCATTTCCAAGTTTAGTAATCTCTTCACTTAATTGTTCTGCAGTCAAATAAAGAACGGGTTCATTTACAAGATCTCTTGTTTTAGCTACAGCATCCATCAAAATGGACAATTCATTTATTTCATTCGTTATATTGTTTTCTGTTGAAAGGGAAACTTGTAAAAGAGAATTTTCATTAGAAGCTTTATATTTTGAAAACTTATAATTCGATAAAATAAGTCCTTCAGAAAAGGCCATTAATACATTAACAACGGTAGAATAAATGGTTACTTCTTTCTTTTTTAATAAGTTTAACCGAGCACAAATAGAAGCACCACAACGGCGGTATTTTTCTAAAGTATCGTGTGGAGTAGTTGATTCTATTCGTGCAATTATAATTATTGTCTTTTCTGTTGTACTAAGTTCAACAATAGTAACGCCTAATTTAAATTGTTTTTTGATGAATATAATTTCTTCAGGATTGAAAAAAAAGGTATTTTCTTCTAATTCACCTTCAGTAGAAATATACACTACAACCTTAGAAAGATCGACTTTATGGGGATTTAAAAACTGAATGGATGTCATAACACAATTGTAAGATGTGCATGCAAGTTATTGTATTCGTTCGATAAAATAATAATGAACTAAAAATAAAAGTAGATTCTCCTTGTTATCTTTAAATAATAAACTGAGAATCTACCTTCTTACAAGGTTATATTATTTAGAAACTTTTTTAGCAACAGGTTTTCTTACAGCCTTAACAACTTTTTTAACTACTTTTTTTACAGCAACCTTAGCCGTTTTAGGAATAGAGACTTTAGAAGCAGGAGCTTTAGGAACTTTAACTATACTTGCCTTCTCAATTTTTTTTGCAACTTCACTAGCAGCATTCTTTATTGCTTTTTGTACTTTTTTATCTTTTAAATACGTATTTTTGGAAAGCGCAACAGAAATTGCATTTGTAATTATCGTTTTCAAAGCTTTTCTTTGGTCTTTAGTGGTCTCGGTCATAGTTATATAATGTTAATAATTTTAATAAAAGTAGTAAAATAACTCAGCTTCCCGAATATACTAATTTTAACTATAAACCTAAAAAATAATTAAAATTTATAGATTATTGGTATTCTGTGTATTATAACGCCTACATAACTTGAAAATATTAACAATTAATTAATATACAGAGTTTTAATTTAACAATTATTCAAAAAATATAAAAGATAAGAATGCAACTCATTAGTTGTAAATTTGTTGATAGATAATGAATACCTCTTCCAAATACAAAATAATTTTCAAAGAGTTAAAGTGTTGTGTGCTTATTCCTACTTATAACAATGAACGCACAGTAGAAAAAGTAATAACCGAAGTATTAGAATATACAGACGACCTTGTTATAGTTAATGACGGATCAACTGACTCTACGGCAAAAATACTATCAGGAATAAACACTATACAACTCATAACGTTCCCTAAAAATAAAGGAAAAGGAATAGCTCTTAGAGAAGGCTTTAAATTTGCTGCAGCTAAAGGATATGACTATGCTATAACGTTAGATTCAGACGGTCAGCATTTTGCTAATGATATTCCAACACTTATTCATAGACTTCAGAAAGAGAAAAATATACTTATCGTAGGAGCCAGAAACATGGACCAGGCAAGTGTACCGGGAAAAAGTAGTTTTGGTAATAAATTTTCAAGTTTTTGGTATTGGGTAATTACTGGCATAAAATTGCCCGATACTCAGTCAGGATTTCGCCTTTATCCAATTGGACATTATAAAACGATGAAGTTCTATACTGGAAAATTTGAATTTGAAATCGAAGTAATGGTGCGTTCTGCATGGAAAGGAATAAACGTAACCTCAGAACCAGTAAGTGTATACTATGGTACTGATCGTGTTTCTCATTTCAGACCGGGTCCTGATGTGTTTAGAATTACGATGTTAAATACACTTTTTGTATTTATTTCCTATCTTTTTATTAGACCAAGAAATTTATTATTGAATCTAGGAAAAAAAAAATTCTGGGATGAAATTAAAAAAAATATAATTGGTAGTAATGAAACTAATCTAAAAAAATCGTTGTCAATAGCCTTCGGTTTTTTTATTGGAATTGCTCCTATTTGGGGATTTCAGCTTGCAATAGGAATTCCATTAGCACTATTATGCAGATTAAATGTAGCCCTTGTAGTCGCAAGCGCAAACATAAGCTTTCCTCCAATGAATATTGTTTTAATGTATTTAAGTTACAAATTTGGAAGTTATTTTGTTCAAAATCCTTCATATGAACTTACCTTAAACTTAGAACTTACGCATAAAAATTTTCTTTCTTTTTTATCTCAATTTATAATAGGAGGTACCTCGCTCTCTATTATAACAGCTCTAGTGGCTGGAAGCGTTACATTTATCTTATTGTCAATTTTTAGAAAAAATCCAATCATACAAAAAGTGGATTAAGTAAAAAAAATATTATGTCAAATCCATTTGTTTTACTTTATAAATTATTTGAAGCAAGGAAAAAAGTGTTTTATTTTTTCCTGTTTATATTAGTAGTTAGTATTGTTTTTTTTACATCAAAACTATCCTTAAAAGAAGATATATCAGCATTTATTCCCAAAGATGAAAAAGCTAAAAAGTATCAAGAGGCAATTAAAAACCTTAAAGCGAATGATAGATTAATCGTAAATTGTTACTTAAAAGATTACAGTCTTTCCGATCCTGATCTCCTTACGCAGTACGCTGAAGTATTAGTAGATAGTATAAATAATAAATTTGATAGTACTTGGGTAAAAGAAGTTAAATACAAAGTTGACGATGAAACAGCTATGAACGTTTTTGATCTGTTGTACACAGATTTACCCTATTATTTAGAAAAAGAGGATTATGAAAAAATCAACTTACAACTTAAGGATTCATCTATTTATGAAAAACTAAAATCGAATTATGAAACGATTGTTTCGCCAGAAGGTACAGCCCTAAAAAGCTTTTTAATAAAAGATCCTTTAGGGTTAAATAATTATGCGTTAAATAAATTGTCGAGATTTCAATCAGAAGAAAATTTTGAATTGTATAACGGTTACTTTCTTACTAAAAATCATAAAAACCTTTTCATATATCTTACCATATCTTACCCCTCAAATGATTCGCAAAAAAACACGACTCTAATAGATGGATTAACAACTATAATTTCAGGAATAGAAAATTCAGAATTTAAAACTATTAAAACAGATTATTTTGGAACTCCTGCTATTTCTGTATCTAATATAAAACAAATTAAAAAGGATTCTCTTTATACTACTATTGTTGCGTTGGTATTAATATTTGTTGGTTTAATATGGTATTTTAAAAACCTTAAAACTATTTTATTGATTTTTGTACCAGTGCTTTTTGGTGCTGGATTTGCTCTTGCTTTTATCTATCTTTATAAAGGAGAAATATCAGCTATTGCAGTTGGGACGGGATCAATCGTATTAGGTATTGCTATTAATTATTCTCTACATTATTTCACTCATTTAAAACATGAAAATTCAGTCGTTAAAGTAATTGCTGATCTTACCCTTCCTCTTACGCTGGGATGTGTTACTACAGTTGGCGCATTTTTATGCTTAAATTTTATGCAGTCGGAAGCACTACAAGATATGGGTGTTTTTGCTGCCATGAGTCTTATTGGAGCAGCATTTTGTTGTCTTATTATCCTTCCTCAACTTTCAAAATCGTATGAAAAGGAGAAACAAAAAGATTTAACTAACACTTGGCTCGATAAATTAGCCGGATATGCCTACCATAAAAATAAAGCTCTACTAATCGCTGTAGTTGTATTGACTATTTTATTTGCATTTTATTACGATAAAGTTGGTTTCGAAACGGATATGACAAAGCTTAGTTATGTTACGCCGAAATTGCAGGATGCAGAAGATAAACTTGATAAAATAACTGACTATAAATTGAAATCGGTATTTCTAATAGCACAAGGAGCTACGTTAGAAGAAGCCTTAAAAATAAATGAAACAACTTTACCTAAAATACAAAAACTTACAACTAATAAAATTGTAAAAAAATATGCCAATGTAGCAGACTTATACCATACAGAAACGGCAAAAAAAGAAAAAATAAGACTCTGGAAAGAATTTTGGTCAGCTGAAAAAATAAACACTCTAAAAAATAATCTATATAAATATGGTAGTGAATTTCATTTTAAGGGAAGCGCTTTTAATCCTACGTTGGAACTAGTATCTAAAGATTTCAATCCAAAAAACGATTCTTCTATAAATGAAATAAAGAAAATGTTTTTATCTGAATATATTACTGAAACAAAAAATGGTTACTCCGTATTCTCACTTTTAAAAATCAACCAAGAGGATAAATCTGAAGTATACACCGCATTTGAAAATTTAAGCAATGTAATCTTACTGGATAGAGGTTCCATGGCTACAATGTTTGCTAAAATTCTAAGCGAAGATTTTAATTTAATTTTACTCCTTTCTGCCTTACTTGTTTTTGGGTTTCTATTATTGTCTTATGGAAGGGTAGAACTAGCTATACTAGCATTCTTACCAATGCTTATCAGTTGGATCTGGATATTAGGAATAATGGGCATTACAGGATTTAAATTCAACATAGTAAATATTATAATCTGTACTTTTATATTCGGTCTCGGCGATGATTATAGCATCTTTACCATAGATGGTTTAGAACAAGAATATAAATATGGTAAAAATGTCTTAGCCTCTTATCGAAATTCTATTTTTCTTTCTGCTTATACTACAATAGTGGGCATAGGCGTTTTAATTTTCGCAAAACACCCAGCATTAAAATCAATAGCCCTAGTTACTATAATAGGAATTACTTGTATTGTATTTGTTTCAATGGTAATACAACCTTTTTTATATGAATTCTTTGTTTTAGGTAGGAAGAAAAAAAGGAAATTGCCGATTACTTTTTATACAGTTATACTTTCTTTTTGTCTTTTAGTCTATTTCTTTCTGGGTTCAATAATCTTAAAAATTATAAAAATTTTTTCTGTTAAAATGACCACTAAATTATCGTTACTTTTTATAGGTTCTATAAATTCATATATTTTATTTATAGAGTGTAAATTTGGAGAAAACAATGTTAGTGAAATTATAAAAAACAATATAGAATTTATTCCGTATGCCAATGTAGAAGTCTTAAAAGAAGACTATTTTAAAAAAAGAATAGAAATACCTATTACTACCTACTATAGAGGCAAGCTTATTAAAAATTATATTTTTAAAGGACCTGTATTAGAATGGTATACTAGAATTAAAATAGGACTCGAAGGGAACTACAAAATATTTGATGATATAGTACCTGTAAAAGGCAAAATTGTAGACATTGGCTGTGGTTATGGTTACTTGTCCTATATGCTTAATCTAGCGCATCCTGAAAGACACATCGTAGGTATAGATTATGATGAAGAAAAAATTGAAATAGCTCAAAACGGAGTCTTAAAATCAGACAACTTAAATTTCTATTGTAGCGATGTATTAGAATACAATTATGAAAAAACGGATGTATTTATAATAAGTGATGTTTTGCATTATATTAGCGAAGAAAATCAGGCGATCTTAATAAAAAAATGTATTGACAATTTGAATGAGTCAGGAGTTTTGATAATCAGAGATGGCAATAGTGAATTAGAAGAAAGGCATAAAGGAACTAAGCTCACTGAATTTTTCTCTACAAAATTGCTAGGGTTTAATAAAGTCACTATTGATAAATTGTGTTTTACGTCTAAGGAAAAAATTCTTTCCACGTTAGTTGATTATAATGTATCCGTAGAAATTCTAGATACAACTCAATATACTTCTAATATCATTTTCATTATCAGAAAAAGATGAAAAATATACTTAAAATAATATTAAAAATAGTAAAATATTTAGGGCTGTTTTTGATGCTCTTATTTATTGTAATAGTAGTTTATTATAAAGTTGCAGTAAGTATAGATATTCCAGATAACAATAATTTAGAAGTATTAAAACTAGAACGACAAAAATTAGGAGAGAATTTTTATGTATTAGGAAATAACTGGCTACGTAAAAATGAGCAAGGTATATGGGAAATGTATCTAGAAGGAGGTGCATTCGAGAGAGGAGTAGCGCACGGTAAGCTTGCCAAGGAATTAGTTGTAAAACAAGAAGATAATTTTGTAGCACAACTCAAAGAAATGATCCCATCAGAAACTTACATAAACTTTCTGAAATATTTAATAAAATGGTTTAATAGAGACATTGACGATGCTATACCAGAGGAGTTCAAAAAAGAGATTTATGGTGTGTCATTTTCCGCTTCCGACAAATACTCTTTTATAGGTACTAATTACGAACGTATTTTAAATTACCATGCCGCGCACGATATTGGTCATGCATTGCAACAGAGTAATCTTGTGCCAGGTTGTACAGC
>JANOTP010000018.1:0-10084 GCA_031416415.1 Cytophagales bacterium
TCCTGCAAAATTTATAGTAGCGCCCGAAGTCTGGAAAATACCTGTTGTTGCACCAGCTAATGTATAATCACCTTTATTTATAAAAGTGGCACCAGCGGGTGGTCCAATTATTAAGGAGTTATTATTAACACGAATACCTCCCGATGTAAAACTTGTAATGGTTGCCATACTTATACGACCATTCGTAATTCCATCACCAACGGTAAGTGTACCATTAATACTCACCGATCCAGTCAATCCCAAACCTGTACCATCAGGTGTTTGAGAACTTCCTAAATTTGTAAGAATAACATTGTTAGGATACCCAGGTGTTACACCAATTGTACCACTTGCCATAGATACCCAAGACAGATCAGTATTCGTCCAACCTAATCCCTGATCCGCTCTATCCAGATAATAGGTTGAGGCGGGACCCCAAATTGGCGGATTAACTGTTGTTTTAAATCCCCATGAGCTAGCACCAACAGCGGTTAGCATACCGTTTATACGAACACCTGTGCTATTTAATACTAATTGCCAATTAGCATCAGCTGTTGATCTAATGTTATTAAACCTAACATTGCCATTTACAGTTATATTGGCCCCACTTGAACTTGCAGCGTTAATAGTACCACCATCCAAATCAGTATGTAAGCCTGTTCCATCTGCAGAATTGGCTAGGTTTCCGCTAACAGCAGTTATTGTTGTACTTTGACCATTACTCATAGTAAGCGCATTTGCTGCACCTATTTTAAAAATACCATTTTGCAATGTAAGTGTTCCGCTATTATCAATTTTGATATTTGAGTTGGACAAGGATACAATATTAGTAGCTCCAGGTGTATTAATTGTAAGATTATAGAAAGTACTAACACTTGATCCGCCCATTGTCGTACCATTCCCAGTCATTATTATAGTATTTGCAGCACATTGACAATTAACATTGAAAGTTCCATTATTTATCCAATTACCTGTTACCGTAAGAGGATTGCTACTAAGGCTCAATGTTCCTGTTATCGTAATATTAGCCGAAGTTGCGCCAGCGGCAGTAACTGTTACCGTATGACCTGCTGCAATTGTTACGTTATCGGTTGATGCAGGAACTCCGGCAGGAGTCCAAGTGCCAGCCACATTCCAATTACCGTTGCCAGTAGAGGTCTTTTGAGCATAGCTACTTACCAAAGTAAATGTTACAAAAAAAGTAAGCAAATACCGTTTTATTAGAGTTGCATTTAACGCTATCATAAAAACAGAAGTTATATTTTTCATAAGAAGGATTTTTTTACTGTTCAAGTTTTTTATTCTATTCACGATAGGGGAACAGAATTCCGATGCTTTGGCTAATGTCATGAAGACTATTTTAGCATTTTATCTATTTTTTTTTAGACAATCAAAGGAACTTGTTTTGAGTCACTAAAGCCAATTGTCTTTAAAAAATCAAGGTTCAATTATGTAAAATATTTTATTAAATAATTGAAATACAGGATAAGACCACTATCATAGGGATAGCAAAATACAGACTGATTTGTAAATAATATGAAGTGAAACGAGTGTGATTAAAGTGTAATCGATGTTATGCAAACGAGCGGGTAGATTTTTTAAAACCAAGTAATACTACTTAATAAATGTATTACTAGTGTTCAGTAAATGCTTATTTCTCAATTGCGATTCAGCTAAAATTACCAACTGAGCACATTGTACTTTAAATGAATACTGTATCTCTTTTTAAAAGAACAAAATCATGAGACGCCTTTTTTAAATCTGGTAAAATTTCGAAAAAATTACTTCTGTGCTCAGAGTAATGTTCTATTAAACTGTTAATGGAATGCTCCAACGTTGCATTAAAGGTAAATCTTTTAGTTTGTTGCATCATAATCTTATGCGTTCCTCCAATTGTCTGAAGTTCACTATACCAATTTTTTCTAAAAATAACATCATTTAGCCTTTTATATTTATAAGGTAAATAGTTTTGGTACTCGCTAAAATTCGACAAGAGAGTAGTATAAAAAACTTCGAAAGGAGTATCTGAAAATTTATCCCAATTCATTCTTAAAAAATGATCATAAAACATCGGAATAATTTTATCAGAATTTTTCCTTAATTTACAATCTAATAATTTTTCACTTTTTAAATACGCTGGATGATTAACAAATACGGACGAGATACTACATTGGTGATTATAGCCTTCTATGATTTCATCGGGATATAAGTCCTTGTTAGTATAATTCATGTAATCTTCCAATATAGAACCTATTTGAAACTCAGGTGAATTATTTGAAAGATAAAATTTTAGAAGAATGCTAGTATTCATAAATGTAATTTTTTTAGTTATAAAATATCATTTTTTAGAAATTGTCTACCGTTTATTTTTTTTGCACTAACGATCGTACGTAACAGTTTTACCTTACTATATTCAACCAGCCTTTGTATTGTTTTCCATCAGGAAGCATAAGATCAAAATAATATACGCCATCAGAATAATTACTACCTGCCCATAAATTATCATAATCACTACTTTGATATACTCTGTCACCCCAGCGGTTAAAAACATTTAATGCAGATCCAACAGGAAGTCCTAGAATTTCGAATTGATCATTTTTTCCGTCACTATTTGGCGTAATAAGATTGGGTATTAAGAACGCTTCTGGTGTAGTTGTTATAGGAATAGCTCTAACTTCTATACGACATGGGGCACCGGACGCTTCCTGCACATAATAAGTTAATGCAATTGTAAGCACAGGTGTATTAAATATTGGTCCTGTAAATACAAGATTTCCACCAATAGGTGCATCGTACCATTCATAAGTACCACCTGTATTGTCTACGCTGAGCGTTGCACTGCCTGGAGGCATGAAGATACCGTCATGTACTACAGGAATAGTGGCCAAAGTGATAATAGCTGTACCACTAGCATTGCCTGTACACCCTGAAGTAGTGGCATTCGAAACAGACGTCAGCGTATAAACGTGTGCTCCAGTCGCAGATTGAAAAACATAAGGCGAAGTATTGATATTAGTAATAGCAGGTTGCGAAAGCCCATCTATAGTATAGGTAAACGACCATGGACCATTGCCCGTAAAGCTTACGGAAAGTGGGCTTGTAGTCATTCCATCGCAAACCATATTATTACCCGACACTATACCTGTAGGGCAGGGATTACAACCTGCAGCTATTATAGTACCAAATCCAGTGGGATTATTGAATGCTATATCCGCTGCATCGTTCCAAGCAATTTTTGCATCTCTTGCTCCACCACCATCATCTTCGTTTATATGTAAATCAAAACCGATAAGCTCCCCATCAATAGGCGCGCCTCCTAACGTAGTCCAAGGAATACTAATTTCCATGATGTATCCTCCAGCTTTAACACCCTGAGAAAACGTTACTCCTGTAATTGCGTTATGCTTATATTCGGTAACGGTAACTGCATCGTTGTACACAAAAGCATATTGAAAATCGTCTACACCGTAACTAGTATTTTTATCATTCCCCATATCAATAAAGACTTCCACGCCATCATTGTCCCAAGGATTTGGACCACCATCATTCCAAAGATTGTCATCCGTAACTTCCACTAAAATGTATAAATTGTTTGCATCGCGCATAGTCTGATACGTAGCGGATAAGTCGGACGGTCCACTTATAGTTCCTACGGGTATTTCATCCAAAGAAGATGTAGCATAATTCCCCCATGCTATTTCTGCTGTTCCATCAATAGTAGGCGCAGATAATGTTTCTTGTATTCCTGGAGATACGGTTATAGTAGAAGCTGAAGAAGTAGACGTTGTATTGGAAGGCGAATAGTGTGCAACTGCTGTAATAGCATGGTCTCCATTTGAAACACTGTTCCAAGTAATTGCATAATTAGCAGTATTGTCAACGCCTATACTAAGACCGTCGACAAAAAATTCAACAAAACTTATCGTGTTGCTAGCTGGTGGAGTAGCCGATGCTGTTATCGTAATAGGTCCATTGCATATATCAACTACACTTACACTACTTGGCGAAGTAATAACAATATTTGCAGGACAAAGAGGCAGGCCTCCTAAAGTACCTGTAATACTAGCACCATTGCTGACTGTTGCAGGGTTAGTAGCACCAAATTTACCAGAAGACCAAGTTTGATTCAACCCACCAGCACCAAAATAAGTTTGTAGATCGTAAGGTGACCCTGTAAAGTTGTAGGTTAATACAGAGTTACCATCTATAGATACAACCATTAAATGTGTAGTAGGATTATAATTGATACACACAGTATGTTCTAATCCATCTTCAAGATTTCCGGGATTCGCACCTGTGATGTAGCCATTAAAACTGGCATCACCGTCTCTATGAATCGCTACCTGATCATTGTTGCCAGTTCCTTGATAAATATTATCAAAATTAGCACTACCCTGACTACTCCAAGTATCAAATTCCACAGTGATCATTTGAGAACATGAACCCATATAGCCTAATCCTCCACCACAAGAATTTCCGTTATTGATGTTGTAAGCACATTTAGAAAATGAAAAAGCCATACCATCCCCTTTTGTATCACTGCCAATATCGTCGTTGCCTGGACATCCAAAAAACACTTGATAGCATTTATTAAAAACGCCATCTACGGTAGGATCATATTTACTAGTGGTTTCATGAATAGCTGCTCCTGCACAACCCGTTGTAGTATTGCCCATCAGTTGAATTACTCCACTGCCATGATCCATAAATCCAGTAGCTCCATTCGTACCACTAGCATCCCAACCTCCACTTTGTGCATTTAGACCAGTCGCCGAAAGTAATAGTATAAAAACTCCAACTACCCATTTTGACAACCTCACTAACTCTTGTCTTTCTTCCCAACAGGTTGCCAATATAATTGTAGAGTAGCTCGGCTTAAAATTTTTTTTCATAAATGATTAAATAGATAATAATAATTGTAAAAGATTGAATAAATCTTTGTTGTGAATATTTCCTATTAGTTGCTTCAATAGGATTTAATTGTTTATTTTTTAGACTTTTTTAGAGTAAACAAATGAAGGTTATACAAGTCATTAAATCTAATTGTAATTAAAAAATCAAGATCAACTATCTACTAATATGAAGTCAATTTATTGACTACCAATTATTGAGCAAGTATCTACGTAGCAATAAATATAGATGGTTTTAGAAATAATATAAACTTAAATAGAGAGCAATAACCGCAATTCTAGATTTTAAAAAACTAATGAAATTTTTCTTAAAATAGAATACTTCTTCTTACAAATAGATCACAATTATAGTAAGCTTTTCCTTCATGAAAATTCATACTACAGAGATTAAAACAATAGGATGATAGTAATAAAAGTGATTTACCTTTAGCATTCCTTAGCACAAGTACTTTAGAAAAATAAGCTGATTATGCTTTAAAAATTAATGAAATGCTTTTATTAAAAAATAAAAGCATTTCATGTACTGTTTATTTTTTAATAATTTTCAGCTGCTCAATAAACGTATCTGTTTGAATAGCTACCATATAAGCACCGGAAGCCAATTCAGGTTCAATAGTAATTAAACCATCGTTATTCTCTCGAATCACACTATATACTAATCTACCTAATACGTCATAAATATTAACTGTCACATTTCCTTTTATATCACTACTAATAGCAAATGCATCATCAAATGGATTTGGAAGAATATTTATATAATTTATAAACGTTTTTACAGAAACAATTTTACTATGTGCATACGTACCATCAAAATCTACTTGTCTAATACGATAATAGCTTGTGCCAATAAGAGCTGCATTATCCATATAATTATATTCTAGAATAGAAGTTGAATTTCCAGCACCTGCAACCTCTCCTATAGTCTCCCAATTAGAAAGGTCGCTTGAGCGCTCAACGATAAATTTCTTATTCGACTTTTCATTGACCGTGCTCCAAGATACAAGTACAGAAGAAGACTTAGCTTTTGCACTTATACTCAAAAATTCCAAAGGCAACATTTGCGGACAAATTTTATCTGCTGAGTTATAAAGACTAGCACCATTACTTACCGCCTGTGCGTTAAAAGCACCGTTGGTACCAGCTGACCAGCTTTGATTCAAACCTCCACATCCTCCAAAGTATGTTTGCAAATCTAAACTAGCAAGATCAAGGTCATATGAAATTGCAGTAACTCCATCTATAGTTGCAGATAAGACATGGGACGTATTATTATAATTAATACAAACAGTATGCTGTTGCCCATCCTCAAGATTTGCAATCGCTACACCTGTAACTTTACCTAGACCTGTCTTAGCTTGCATGTTTTTATGAATAGCTACCTGATCTTGAGTTCCAGTTCCTTCATAGCCTGTATCAAAAACATCTGCACCACCATTATTAAAAGTATCAAATTCTATTGTTATACCTTTATTGTTGGAACATGCGTCAACATACCCTAATCCACCTCCACAGCCCCATACTTGATAATCGGTAACTAATGCACAATTAGAAAATGTAAATGCTAGACCATCTGCACCATTATCATCACATCCGAAAACTACTTGATAACATTTATTAAAATTACCACTACATGGATCATATTTATCGGTTGTTTCATACACGGCGGCACCTTCACAGCCATTATTTACACCATCTAACAATCGTACCGCCCCACTTCCGTAGTCTTGATAACCCAGTCCTTGTATTTTTGCACCATCCCAACCACCGCTAACAGTAGGAATAAAGGTGGTTTGGGCATGAAGCACAGTAACGTTTAGCAAAATTATAAAAAGTATAATTGCTGCTTTGGAAAACCTTACTATTTCCTTTACATTTTTCCACGAAGGTGTTTGTTCAGAGCTAGGACAGTTTAATTTATAAAATTTTTTCATAGAATTATTAGTAGATAAAATTTATAAAAAGTTTAATTAATCTTTTAGTCAATAATCCTACTTCATCTTCATTAATAGGACTTAACTATTTATTTTTTAAATTTTTATAGAGAAAACAAATGACGTCGATAGGAATCACTATATCTAATTGTCTCTAAAAAATCGAGATTTAATATTTTCAAATATTGAATTAAGTAACTGACTATTAATTCATAACTAATCTTCTGTAGGTTCTTAAATATAGACTGTGTAGGAAATAATATAAACTAAAAAGGATGGTATTAAACCGCCATTTGATCTTACTGGTAGCAAGAAACGAAATGGGTTAAATAACACTTAGAAATTGGGCATATGGTTTCATCTGATATTCTAAGAAACTTTAATTTAATGTGTATCAATAACAAAAACTCGTTATCTAAGAACTAACCAAAACTTAATTATATGCTAACATTAAAACACAATTAATACATAAAATTAGTTTTATAAAAAAAAGATTAAAATTTCCCGGTTGACGTTTCCTTTTTAGGCTAAAATAAGCTTCGCACTATTTTAATTTAAAATTATGTACGTTACAATTTTCCTGTTTATTTTTTTATGATTTTTTGCTGTTCTACCTCGGTCTCTGTTTGGATAGTAATAATATAAGTACCACTTGGCAAATCAGCATCTATATTTATGCTAACATCACTTATCTTGTTCACATGATACATTAACCTTCCTAACATATCGTGAATTGAAATTTCCATATTTCCCGAAATACTAGTTTGAATAGTTAAGACATCATCAAATGGATTAGGCATAATGGCGATTCCATTAGAGGCATTCATTTCTACAACAACAGCGTGACTAAATACATATGCATCATCACTATCTACCTGTCGTAAACGGTAATACGCTATACCTTCCAAAGGACCATAATCTGTAAAACTATAATTACTTATAAAAGATGTAGTACCAGCACCTACTACTTCTCCGATAGCTGACCAATCAATCAAGTTGCTGGAGCGCTCAACAATAAATTTCTTATTGTTGAGCTCATTTGCAGTAGCCCAACTCAAAACTATTTTTTCATTTTCTACTTCACTTGTAAATGAAAGTAAGCTTACGGGTAAAGGACCACAATTTGAAAATTGTAACGTTCCAAATAAAGCTGGGTTATTCCATGACCCGAAGGTTCCGTCTTTCCAAGCCAATTCATTGTCTCTTGTACCTCCTCCATCATCATCATTTATCTTTATTTCAAAACCTATAGAAGCTCCAGCAGTTGGAGTGCCGCCCAGCGTAGACCAAGGCAATTTTATTTCCATAGTATATCCTCCCGTCTTAATCGCCTGAGCAAACGTTACTCCTGTCATTGCATTGTTCTTATATTCTGCTATTGTAGCAGGAGTCCCATAATTTAAACCATATTGATAATCGTTTGCCGAGTAGGTAGCTGCCTTATCATTACCAATATCTATAAAAATTTCTACTCCATCATCTTCCCAGTCATTTACACTTTCATTCCTAAGATCATCATCAGTAACGTCTATGAAAAGGTATAAATTTGTAGCATCGTACATTATTTTATACTTAGCTGCTAAATCTGGAGCACTGGAGTACCCTTGAGTCAACGAAAAAGCACCATAACTATTCCATAAAACCTCAGCGTTTCCATCTATTGTAGGAACAGACGAAACTTGTCTTATTTCTAAACCAACATTTATATTTGTGCTGGGAGAAGTACTAGTAGTGTTAGAAGGCAAATAATGGGCTACTGCAGTAATCGCATGGCTTCCATCAGCAGGACTGTTCCATGAAATGCTGTAACTAGAGGTATAATCTGTTCCTATACTTAAACCGTCTACAAAAAACTCAAGATAGTTTACTGTATTACCAGCGGGTGGAGTAGAAGATGCAGTGATTGTAATAGGTCCAACAGGACATCCTCCAAAAGTTGAACCATTAGTTGGTGAAGTAATGGTAGTTAAGGCTGTGCTAAAAGGTACACAACCTCCGGGGCACGTTCCTGGCTGCGTCCAAGAGAGCGGTCCTTTATTAGAAGTATTGACATCTACAGAAGCATTGCCACCTCTGTTACTATAGGTCATTCCACAATAAGTAGCATTACCGGAAGGACTCCCATCAAATAATATCATGTAACCTCTAGCAGTACCGGTTCCTCCGTTATCAGGATATTCTCTTCCTGTGCCATTAATTGTAATATTTTCAAAAATTAAATTATAAAATCCATCGCTAGCACTACTTACTTTATCAATATATATAGCATCATTTTTTGAGTCAAGAATACTAATGCAAGAAAATTTTACATTTTGAACTCTTGTTCCAGCGCCATAATCATAACATCCTAAGTCAATCGCACCAACAGGTCTATTAAATAAATCCTGATTAGTACCACATCGTTTGATCACAATATTATAAATTTCATGCATTCCTCCCCCATTAAACCCTGCACCTGCAAAGGCATTGTTCACCTTAATTCCTACTTCCAAATTATCTTGAATTAAAAGATTATGAGCCTTATTATTCAACCCTCCATAAATAGCGCAACCAGAAGCTCTCCAGCAGTTTTCAGAAGTATTATACCGAAAAGTATTGTTCTGACATTCCATCCCATTTGCACTCCATATCGCCATATCATCGTCGCCATTGTTTCTAAAACTACAATGTTGAACAATTGCATTCTTCGTTCCTTTGCAAAGATTAGTACCATCGGCATAGTTATTTCTGAAACGACAATTTGACATTGTGAATCCATCGGCAGTGGCAGGACCCGTTCCGTATTGAGCTATCCATGCACCGCATTCAAAATGCTCCGCCCATATATTTGTTATAGTTGCTCCATTGGTATAAACTCCGTTGATGGCTTTATAAGAACTTGATCTGGAATTTCTATCGGTAGTTAAATAAAGTCCAGAATAACTTATGTTAGCAGCCTGCCCCCAAAGCCCTCCATCATTAGCAGCTCCACTCGTAAAGTGTATTCGAGTATACCACATACCAGCACCTTTTAAAGTAGTATTGGCTGCTCCAAAAAAAAGATCTCTGCCAACATTATAAGTACCTTGAGGCATATAAATAGTTGCTCCTCCATTATTATCAATAAAGGTTTGAAGATCACTTCCATTGCCAGTATACGTAACATTTCCTGAGGACCAACCCACTACTGCTGGTACGGGTTCTAGTTCTGCAAAATCAATATGTATAGAACTAGTACTACTTTTTCTTACTAACTTAAGATTCCCTCCAATAGCAATCTGAGCA
>JANOTP010000019.1:0-3121 GCA_031416415.1 Cytophagales bacterium
GTACTTGAATAAACAAATACTAATTTATTATTATATACTAATGGACTAAAATCTGAATGTGGACTGTTGAATAATGTATAATAAAATTTGTAGTTACTCGTGTCAGAAAAGTAATTACTAAGATTACAATATCCGTCAAAAAATTTAACTGCTCGAGTATTGTTAGGGTTTAAGGTGAGAACTTGTTGAAAATAATTTTTAGCAAGTTCATACTTCCCATTTGTAGCTAACGTGTAGGCATATTGGTATAGATTTTCTTCTGTTTTTACACCCGATTCAATAAGCTTATACCCTATTTTTTCTGCTTTATCTGTTTGTCTTGTTCTTAAATAAGCAGTAGCAAGATTTTGTAAAGAGCTGACATCTGCTTTATTGTTTAGTAGTAATTTTTCATAAAATTCTATTGCATTTAAATAGCTTTCTTTTTTATAAAAATCATCTGCTGTTTTTTTTATATAGCTTGTTTGACCATAACCAAGTATGGAAACAAACATAAAAAGAAAAATAATTCTAAAACTCATTTATATATATTAAAAATACCTTGGAGATTTCATGTCTGATCTTCCAAACCCAAATTCATACCGTACTAAAATTTCATGACTTCCAGACGATACCGTAGAAAGTTTTGTCAAGGGATAATCATAACCATATCCAAATCGAAGTTGTGAATTTAATTGCACTTCTACAATTCCTACTAAAGCATTACTAGTTCGATAAGAAATACCAATTCCTAAAATGTCTTTTATCCAAAGATTTGAGTTAATGTCAATTCCTAAAGGAGCTCCAGATACTGCTCTTATTAAAAAAGAAGGTTTCAATTTATAAATTTCATTAAGTTTAATTAAATATCCTGCTGTCAAAAAATAGTGTCGGCTTAATCCGTATTTAAAATTACCCATATCTTGGGAGGGGGAAAAAGCACCGTTAAAACTATTTTTAATTAATTTAGGAGCAGATAGTCCTACATAAAATTTATCAGAACTTAAATATAATCCCGCACCGAAATTTGGAGTAATTTTATTTACAGAAGTTGAAAATGCTTGATCAGGCAATAAAGAAGTAGATGTTTTGCTAAAATCAACACTAGCATAATCGGCGGTAAATTGTGTAATACCACTCTGAAGTCCAAAAGCCATAGTAGCTTTACGAAATACTTGGATTTGGTAAGAAGTTGCAAAATTAGCATTTAGTTGATTCGTGATTCCAATTTTATCATTGGTCACTGTAAATCCTAAACCGATTTTGTCTTTTTTTACAGGTGTATCAAAACTAGCGAATATGGTTTTTGGTGCTCCGTCTATACCCAACCATTGCTGCCGGTATATGCAAGAGGTACTTATTACTTTTCTACTACCAGCATAGGCAGGGTTTACCGTTAAGGCATTAAACATATATTGAGAATACATAGGCTCTTGTTGAGCATAAGCACCTAAATTAACAAATAGTATAAAAACAATTATAAGCCCCCTATTCATTTTAATATTTAACCGTCAAATATCCAGAATGTTTTTTACTTCCCACATCTACAACGTAAAAATAAGTACCTTCTGGTAATCCTCTATTTTCAGATTGATTTGATTTTCCATTCCAATTGTTTTGATAATCATCGTTTTCATAAACCAAATTACCCCATCTGTTAAATACGGTTAGATTTAATTTTTTCCCTGTATTGTTAATTATTATAAAATCGTCGTTTACTCCGTCGTTGTTGGGTGAGAGACCTGGTGCAATAATTAATTCATCACTAATCGGTGGCAAGACAACGACATTAAAAGTATCGGAATAGATAGAAGAACAAGGACTATTCTGGATTAAAGCCCTAAAATAAGTTGCTTGTGTTAAATTCGAGTAAGTATACATTTGGTTAGTTGAACTTACTATTATTCCTGGTGTTATAAAATTATCATAAGAAAATTCCCAATTTACAATGCTCCCATTTTCTCCACTTAAATTTACGGTTCCATTATTATTTCCAGCAATTACGGTATCTACTCCTGATAGGCTTCCTCCTATTGAAAGGGTTGCAATTATTGCATTAACAGGAATTCTGAGTGTAGACTCGCATCCAGCAACATCAGAGGCCGAGACATAATAAACAGTGCTTGTAGTGATTAATGGAGTTGTAAACGAAGGTCCTGTTGCTATAGCCGAACCTCCTGTAGCATTTGTATACCAATTATAGTTAAAAGCACTAGAGGCAGATAAGGTCAAAGAACTAGCTCCACAAGCAGCAGCTGCATTAGTAGAAGGTGCATTTGGCGGTACAGAGACTGTGATTATCACAGGTGATGAAACTACAGAGGGACAAGAGCCATTTTGAACTATTGCTCTATAAGAAGTAGTTGCGATTATATTGTTGTATGTTTCAGAAGATGTAGTATTTATTATTGGAGTTCCTAGAGTAGCAAAATTATCTAAAGAAGACTCCCAGCCAATTATATTTCCAGTATATAAACTCAATGTGAGTATTCCACTATTATTCCCTTGACAAACTGTTGCGGGAGAATTTACTGTTCCACCAACTGAAACAGGAGTACTCGTAATAGTTGCAGAAGAAGAATTCGCGATAGGGCAAGCGCCACTTTGAATAAGTGCTCTATAAGAAGTTGTAGTGGTTATGTTGTTATAAGCTTGAGAGGTGGATGTATTTGATATTGAAGTTCCCGCAGTTGCAAAATTATCCAAAGATGATTCCCAACCGATAATACTTCCTGTCTCACCCATTAATGTTAAGGAGCCGGAGTTGCTACCCGAACAAACCACTGCTGAAGTTGTTACGTTTCCACCAACGGAAGTAGGTGTGGTGGTAATTGTAGCCGATGAAGAATATACACTAGCACAGGATCCACTTTGAATGATTGCTCTATAAGTAGTCGTAGCGGTTATGTTGTTATAAGCTTGGGAGGTAGATGTATTTGAGATTGGAGTTCCTGCTGTAGCAAAATTATCTAAAGAAGACTCCCAACTCGTAATAGCTCCTGTATGACCTGTTAACATTAAGGTGCCAGAATTACTGCCTGAACAAACTATAGCGGAAGAACTAATCGTTCCACCAACAGAAGTAGGTGTGATTGTAATTGTAGCCGACGAAGAATTTGCAGCAGTACACGATCCATTTTGA
>JANOTP010000020.1:0-42963 GCA_031416415.1 Cytophagales bacterium
CCAGCAGAAAGGCAATTGGTTTGCATAACGAATGCTATTCCATCTGCTCCATTTGGATCTCCTCCAAAATTCATTTTACCCTGTATATTAAAAGGTAGATTAATATCATATTGTATTTTGGACCATATAGCCCCAAATTGAGAATTTATAGCCGGCGTTAATTGGTATACACCTCCTCCCAGATTTGCACTTACTCCATTTAGCTGAAACTGACCGTTAGCAGAAATAGCTAAAAATAAAGAAAAAACAAGTAGTGATGATTTCATAGTGTCCTTTTTGAAATGGTTACTACATGTAATCTTATTTTAAATAATTATCCAAATATTTCTATTTTTTATTCATTTAATTATGAATTATAGTAGGTTTGAATACATCGTTTAATACGCTTAGGCAACCTCTCAAAACAATTAATGCTATAAGTAAGAGCGATTTTAGTAGCAAGACTGCTTTATTAATTATCTATAAAAATACCTATAACCGTTATTCAAAAAAATCACAAAACTAGAGAGTTAATTGTTACGTGAAGAATACAAACAATCAAACTAGTCGAAAACCAAGTTAGAATAAGATCTATAAATCCTACGCCTTATAAAATCCCTGCTTCAAGCTGATTTAAGTAAATAAACTCAGGTGCTTTAACCCCTGCATCAATTCTGATTTGAACTAATTTTGGAGATTCAAAAAATCGTTTAGCATCCTCGTGAGAAGTCCAAACTGAAAAATGAACAATTTTAGTTGACTCATTTTCGTAACTAAGAACTTGGTACGATAATTCTCCTGCTTCTTTTCTTATAACAGATGCATTGTCAAATATCTTTTTCCATGCCTTATACTCTTCTACTTCATGAATGATCAATACATATTTCATATTTATTTACTGATTTTTATCTAAAACTATTTTTTATCTTTTATAAAAAATATAATCCAACACAATAGGCTTTATACCTACTTGACTAAAGTGTGAAAGTAACTGCGCTTTGTGATGTGTTGAATGATTTATAATATGAAAAAGAATATCGCTTATTTTATTAGAAAATTCTTGTCCCTGTGAATTTCTATAAACTACAATTCTTTCAAAATCTTCTGTTTCAATAATTTTTAACGAAGTTAAATAATTATCTATTTCTAATTCAAAACAAGCATCAAACTCATGTACTTCATTCACACCAAATGCACTAGAATTTAATATTCTTGCGTTCCAAATTTGGTGAGCATTCAACACATGACAAAATAGAGGAAAGCTATTGTCTGGCAATTCTGACAAATGAGACTTAATCTCTACTAGCAACTTTTGATTAAAATAATTATGATAGTCCAATGCTTCTTTAAAAAAAGTTTTCATAGTATATTCCATCAATAAACTTAGTACTACTTGTCGTTAATTTTTTGCTTTTTCGCAACTTTATCTAATGTCTTCGCTATACGCTCTACTTTTGTATCCTCCGTTTTTGCAGAATATATCCAATTAATAAAAGCTTTTTGTTCTCCATCGGAATAACTTAAAAATAGTTGATGAGCCTTTGGATCGTCCATCAAACACAGTAAAAATTCTTCTGGTATTTCCGTTGGGCTATTGTCTGAATACAAAATCACATGAACATAATCGCCTTCTTTTTTACCGATCTTCTTTCTTATTTCTGCTCTTACAGGAAGAAAAAGTTTACCATTACTAAGTGGCATAAGATTGTAGCTTTTTAGTTCATAACTATCTATAGTCCCCTTTACTCTTACCATCCCAAAAGGAGCTTTTTTATCTTGAACTATTTCAGAAATAATAGCATACGTCCAACCTCCTTTCCCAGGATATTTTTCAAGCAAATACTTTTTATTTACTAATGGGATTCCCATATATATTATTTTTTCAATAAACAGAACATATCAATCTTTACAAATCTCACTATAAAAATAACCTTTTTTATAAAATATAACCGTCCAATCCATCAGATTATTGAAGTACTTCCTAATATCTATTTGAACCATTAATCAACCTCACAAAAAGAGTAGTTTCAAAAGCATATTTAATCTTTCTATAATCACATTAATAAATTATCTTATTTATATTATAAATGCAATCACACTACCCTCTTACTTTATAAACTACTACTTAATTTAACACTATAAAAAGAATACTCAACTACTTGCAGCTTCCTTATTTAAAATTTGTTTTTAAAGCGTATACAAGGCATTTTTCAGTAATTATAAAAAACAGTATAACTACTAAGTTTACAATAATTTAGAACTAATTATTCATGAGATTTTTTTTGTTATTGATAAGAGATAAAAAGTTATTTAAGATCAGTTTTACACCTCAATATTTATTTATTTTTACAATTTTAGGTTACTATACTACTTCAAAATGTATCTTTAACTAGAGCCTACAATCCTTGAAAACGAAAATCTATATAATTAATCATTTTTAAAATAGTATCCATTTGATCCGCTAATACCAAAATATATTCATGAAAAAAACTATTCTATTCTTACTTACTCTAGCACTATTTTCAAACTCCTTAACTGCCGCCACATTCAACGTGACCAATGCTAACAATTTAGGTGTAGGTTCTTTAAGGCAAGCTATACTAGATGCCAACACACTAGCAGGGTTAGATCAAATCGATTTCTCAGGTCCCTTTACGATCGTACTTACATCTGCACTACCAACTATTACAAGTCCAGTTTTTATAAACGGTCCCTTTACTACTGGTCCTCAAATCGAATTAGATGGAACTACAAATAACGTGGCAGGAGCTGGTTTAATTCTTTCAGCTACCGCATCTGGAAGTAGTTTAACTGGATTAAACATCCATGGCTTTTCAAATCAAGGGATACTCTTATTGGCTTCAAACACAAAAATTGCAGGTTGTTATATAGGAACCAACCTAAACGGAACACTAGACCTAGGCAATACATTTGCCGGAATCGAAATTGCTCCCAATGTTAAAAATATTCAAATAGGAGGAACAAGTCCTGATTCTTCCAATGTTATTTCTGGAAACGGTCAGTCAGGAATAAATATTGCGGCAGGTTGTGATTCTATTGTAATTAAAAGAAATAAAATAGGATGTAATGCACTGGGATCTTCCAATATCGCTAACAATCAAACTGGAATTTTAGCCAACAATGTGTCACATCTTATTATTGGTGGTGGAAGCAACAGCCGAAATATAATTTCAGGAAACGGACAAAACGGAATCACCCTTAGCAATTGTCCTTTGGCAATAATAAGTGGTAATTACATAGGCTCTACCGCTAGTGGAGTTGGATTACTTTCCAACGGTGGCTCAGGCATTCAAGTAAATGTATCAATAGCCCGAATAGGCGGAACAACCTCTGATTCTGCAAATGTTATTTCTGGAAATCTACAAATAGGCATAGATGTTTTAAATTCAAATAATACCGTAATTAAAGGAAATTTTATCGGCGTAGGAAGTGACGGAGTTACAGCATTAGGAAATTTAATTAGTCATGGTATTCAATTTGCCAATAGTACAAATGGAATTATAGGTGGTGCTACGAGTGCAGAAAAAAACGTAATCAGCAAAAATGGAAGCCATGGCATTCTAATCAATAATTCCACTAATATTAGTATTCAAGGAAATTATATAGGAACCGATATAACAGGAACAATAGCTCTTGGTAATAACTCACATGGAATACAATTACAAACCGCAGTAAGCGGTATTGTAATTGGTGGTAGAAGATTTATAGAAGGCAATATTATTTCTTCCAATCTCGGTTCGGGAATTAATTTTGAAGCAGCTGCATCTGGAAAAATTGTAGCAGATGGAACCATCATTAAGGGAAATCTTATTGGAACGGATATTACCACAACGTTGGATTTAGGAAATGCGATCATAGGAATAATTCTTAAAAGTGATAATTGTATTATAGGCGATGAAAACAATACAGAAGGAAATGTTTTGGCGGGCACTAATGTATTCTGTGGTTTATTGATCGCCAATGGAAATAACAATAGTGTAAGAGGAAATTTTATAGGAGTAAGTCTTAATGGAACAACTCCAATTCCTAACAACCGCGATGGAATCATTATCGCTGTAGAAGATGCTGGACAAACTGCAAATAATAATAGCATTCAAAATAATACAATTGCCTACAACACCCGTCATGGTATAAATGTAGGTGCCGCACTAAATTCATTTTCTAGCAATAATGAAATGGGTAATAACATTTCTGTAAACAAAATTTACTGCAATACTGGTTTAGGAATTTCCTTAAATCTTTCAAATCCTGCCGACCAAGGAAACAATGGGCAAAAGGCCCCAAGTATAAACTATTTCTTATCTACAGCCAACGTGGTACAAGGAGTTACAGACCCATCCTTAGCGGGAAAAAAAATCCATCTTTATTTAATGAACGATTGTATTTCCTGTGATGTAAATCCTCAGGGAAAAGTTATTGTAGACTCCTTGATTGTTAGTGGAACGGGGGCATGGAGTTATGATTATTTCGCTAAATTCGGTACGATCATTCCAGGAGATATCGTAGCTACGGCAAAAGACCTACTAGGAAACACATCTGAGTTTTCTAAATGTTGCAAATCCCTATCGGGAACTACAATAACTCCTTCTATAAATCCTGTATGTCCCGCCTCTACTTTTAATATTCAATACAGCAACGGACAAGAGGGAGATAGCCTTATGCTACAAATGTCAACTAACGCTACAACGGGACCATGGACAAATGTAAGCAGGAGAAAACTTGCAGACCCTATTACCTTTTCGTCCCTTTCTATTACAGATACTACATTTTTTCGATTCATTACTTACAGCCAAGGATCCTTTGCCACCGCGGCATGTAAAGATAGCTCAACTGTATTACAAGTTAACCTCGCTGCCATAGCGGTAGCAGGAACTGCGACAATAACTGAAGACACTATTTGTAATGGCGAACCTACCACTTCTAATCTTGCGGGCTTTGACGGTACCATACAATGGCAACGTTCGATAACAGGAGGTGCATTTCTAGATATCAGCGGAGCCAGTTTAAGTAGCCTTACAACTACTCCAACTTCAACTCAAAGTCCAGTGCTCTACAGAGCAAAATTAAGCAAAGGAACTTGTCCTGATGTTTTTTCAAACAATGTCAGCGTAATTATTCCTGCAGTCAGCAGTGGAACTATTTCTGGTCCATCAAAATTATGCAATAAAGAATCTGGTACATTTACACTTACCAATTCAACTGGTACAATTCAATGGCAAGATTCTTTAGCAAGTGGATCTTGGAACAATCTCGCTGGTCAAACCACTACTTCGCTTATCTACACTCCTTCCGCAGTAGTCACCACCGATTATATTCGCGTTATTTTAATAGATGTTTTTGGAAAATGTACAGAAATTTCTAACCCTTTTCCAGTTGTTGCCGATACCTGCACGGATGCACAACCGATCTTACTTCCTAATGCCCTTACACCAAATGGTGATGGAAATAACGACGCCTTTTATATTAACAATATTTGGTTGTACCCCAATAACCATCTTTTAATCTACAACAGATGGGGCAATAAGGTATTCGAAACTAATGGGTACAACAACGATTGGGAAGGAAAAAATGGAACAGAGAAACTTCCTGAAGCCACCTATTATTATGTATTGGAATTAGGAGAAGATCTAAACGGAGATACCAACGAAAAAAATAAGTACCATGGCTCAGTTACTATTATTCGATAATTTAATAAGCCTAACCTATACTCAAAAATTAAAAAGAAAAAATTAATGCGCCTCTATATAACACTCATAGTTTTATTCATCACAAGCTTAGTCTCTATAAACAGCACACAAGCACAACAACGTGCGCAGTATACTCAATACATCATGAACAATTATGTATTGAACCCTGCTGCGGGTGGAGTCAATAATTATTGGGATATTAAAGCTGGTTTTCGCAATCAATGGGCTGCGTTTACGGATGCACCTAAAACCTTTTTTGCTAGCGCACACGGACCTATTGGCTATCCCGACAAGCGCGTACGCAACAGTCATTTAAACGCTCATCAAGGAATCGGAGGTTATGCTTTTCACGATGTCACTGGTCCAATTTCGATGACTGGTATTTATTTATCTTACTCCTATCACTTAAAACTTTCAAGAAAATACACTGCCTCTGCAGGTGCCTTTGCGGGTATTATGCAATATAAGATTGATGGAAGTCAATTGGTATTTATACAGAACCCTGAAGATCCTTCTATTGGAAAAACTACCTTAACTAAAATTCTTCCTGATGCTACTCTAGGGATATGGATAAATAGCGATCAAGCTTTCTTTGGCTTATCTGTCAACCAACTTTTCGCTAATAGAATTAAACTACCAAGCACAACTCCCTCTACTGGTCAACTAAACTATCATTATTTTTTAACAGGTGGCTACAGATTTAAGCTAAGCGAAACCCTAGATTTTATCCCTTCTACCATGCTTAAATATGTTCAATCTGCTCCAATTCAATTTGACTTAAATGCACGTTTGAAATACAATAAAATGTTTTGGTTGGGAGCATCGTATCGTCGTCAAGATGCAATAGCATTGCTTGTTGGAGTAATGATAGCAAATCAATTTGACATTGGCTATTCTTATGACCTTACAACTTCTAAGCTAAGAGCAGCGAGTTGGGGCAGCCATGAAATTATTGTAGGGGTAAATCTAGCTGGCAAAAAACGTGGCAGGACATTGTGTCCAATGGATTACTGGAATTAATCACATGCTGGTCTACGTCGTTGTTCGTAGTCTCCAGACTACGAACTCTAGATAAATTGAAGTCTGCGACTTCACGCCGCAGGCGAAGAGCGAGGCAAGTACAACTCCATAGCTCATTCTATAAATGAAATTTTTACAAGCCCAGGTATATCTGCATAATCCCTGGCACTTAAATATAGATAATGATGTGGTTCTTCTACAATTCATGCTCTAACCTTCGTTGTTCGTAGTCTCCAGACTACAAACTCTAGATAAATTGAAGTCTGTGACTTCACGCCGCAGGCGAAGAGCGAGGCAAGTACAACCCCAAAGCTTATTCTATAAATGAAATTTTTACAAGCCCAGGTATATCTGCATAATCCCTGGCACTTGAATATAGATAATGATGAGGTTCTTCTACAATTCCTGCTCTAACTGGATTCATATGAATATAATTCAATTTTTGATCCATGAATTTATTGCTAAAAAGTTCTTCCGGATGATTGTCTTGTTGCCAGAATTGAAAATTAGTATTCCTTGAATTTTTTTCTCCAGCTGATTTAAATAACCAAAGCATCCATCTTTTTCTACTTTCTTGAGGATTGGCTTCTATTTCTTTAATGATTTTATTGGAAGTATGCTTTTTAAAATCTCTCATTATTTCCCCAAATGAAAATGACCCATCTCTTGAAATGATCATATGAACATGATTGGTCATAATTACCCAGCCGTGTATAAGTAATCCTTTTTCATGGATACAGTAATTCATACTGTCTACTATTATGTCTTTATATATTCTGCGACTAAGGGTATCTACCCATTCTACAGTTGAAAAGGTGACAAAATACATACCTTCAGGATTGGAAAAAGCATAGGATGATGACATAGCTAAAAATTAAAAATTAAAAAAATATTAATATATTCAAAGGTAGAAATAAGTTAGAACTCTTCAAAATATGTTTTAAATTATTTCAGGAAATAAAAATAGCGTTGAGGTGCTAAGTAGCTTCAGTTATCGCCTGCGGCGTGCAGTCAGAGACTTCAATTCATCGAGAGTTCGTAGTCTGGAGACTACGAAAAACGTGGGACTACGAACAACTTAAGTTCTACCAACCATAATAAACATGCTTAAGTTCAAACCTTGGTATACCAAAAAAATAATAGAAAGTAGTTATCCGATCTTGCAATTTTTCTTCTTGGAATTTACCGTTTGAATATTTAATAACCTTATAATAATATTTTTTATTTTCGGCAACGAGACATTCTTCTGTTAGTTGATCTTTTTCAAAAAACTTACGACTAGAGATAATATCACCATTTTTAAATTCCTCTATCGCATATTTATCTCCTTTATAATTATATTTAAAAATTCCATAAGGCTTATCCATTTCAAAATTACCTGTTATACTATTTCCATTTAATGTGTAATAAAAATTCCCATCTCGTTTACCCTTATTATTAAATTCAAAATGTTTTTCTAACATCCTTTTTTCATTTATATAATAATAAGATTCATAAATGCCATTTAATGTATCGTTTTTATAAAATGAAGAATCAATTAATTTTTTATCTCGAAAATACTTTACATCTCCATTAATCAATCCATTCGAATATTGTATTATATATTTGATACTTCCATCCTTCCAGAACCAAGTGCTTGTCCCATGTGCTAAAGTATCTTTATACATGCGGATGCTAAAAATATGATTTTTATAGGTTTCTATACATTGCTTTTCCTTACTACTAACATCTAAAAAATAGCAATCACAAATTACATCTTTGATATTAACTTGTCCAAATCCAATTATAGCATATGTTACAAAAAGAAACAAAACGCTTATTTTTTTCATATTACAATTATTTCTTAAGTCTATTAAATATTTCCACATTATGCATCTTAACTCTATCAATTAGTTTTTGGTCTGGAGACTACGAAAAACTGAGTGGTATAATATTATTTAAAAGGATAAACCAGTCCAAAGTTTTCCCACATTGGATATTTACAATAAAAACCACCATTCCCAAACTCTACTCGTTTACCATAGAAATAGTTACCCTGACGATATAATCGATTAAGTAAGTAAAGTTTTTCTAAATCTATATCATCCAACTTATTTAATTTTACATTGTTAACCTCGTTGTTCGTAGTCTCCAGACTACGAACCTTTGATAAATTGAAGTCTGTGACTTCACGCCGCAGGCGATAACTGAAGTTATTTAATACCTCAACGCTATTATCTTTCCTAAAATAATTCAAAAACACATTTTGAAGAGTTCTAACTTATTTCTACCTTCTAATATACTATTATTATTTTTAACTTTTAAACTATGTAATCACCCTATACATCATTATCTATATTCAAGCGCTAGAGATTATGCAGATATTTCTGGGCTAGTAAAAATTTCATTTATCGAGTAACGTTGGATATGTTACTAGCCTCGCTCTTCGCCTGCGGCGTGAAGTCACAGACTTCAATTTATCTATAGTTCGTAGTCTGGAGACTACGAACAACGTAAGTAAACTATTAATTCTTCCTTAAAAGCAATTTAGTATTATAATACTCCACCGAAGCATCTAGGAATTTCAATAGTTCACTCCATTTTTTTGCTGGGTAATAAATTTCATTAAAATATTTCCTTGTTTTGACAATCAACTTTCCTTCTTTAACTTCTGCAGAGGATACAAACCCTCCCGTTTTGTTAATAGCATACTTGTTGAAATTTTCTAATCCCTCCACAGAATAACCTTCTGGAAGCGTAAATATAAACTCTTCTTCGTATGACCTAGGGTAATTCATATAAATATCAATCTTACGAAATCTTGCAGTATCTTTTACTTCCGTTTGTCTTTCTATTAATTTTCCAAAATCAATCAAATAATTTTGCCCAACTTTCTTAACCATGTTATCAATAGTAAACTCATCTGAATACTCTGTATTTGGAGACTCTGGCCACATGCCTATTGATTTAATTTTAAGATTTTTGTAATCCGAAATTTTCAATTCCATTTCTGATTCAATAGAATTTAGAATTTTCTTGTCTCTTTCTAAATAATCTTGTGTAAGCCTTTGTTCAAATTTCTTTCTTTCGTCTTTGTAACGAGAAACCAAAGAACCTATCGCTACTGAACCATATTTCTCATATTTTGGTTGGTCGTATTCTTTTAAATAATCGTAATTAGTATAAATTAAATATTGATGATAATTTTTGTTATTCCCTTTTACCACATGCCCTCTTTTAACAGTTACTTTTGTACCATCAGCGGCATCCAAAGCCAATTCCATTTTCGTCATGGTGATATTATTCTCCGGTTTTGACACAGGTAGGACTTCATTTGGCAATCTAGTGTAGGAGCTTAATCTTCTCACTTCACTAACAGAAGATTCCATTCCTTCATATATGTATGGTATTTCATTGGGAAGTCTAAAAGGAATAGGCAATGCTAAATACATTAATTTTGGCTTTTTAATTTTAATAATATATTCACAATTTGACAAGTCAATTTGTTTTTCAAATGGGCCAGTACTTCGAGAGGGAGCAATAATGACATCATGCGGAATTTTCTTTTTTGTTAAATAATCCGAGATATACATAGTTATATTTTTTTCTATATGGGAATAATTTAATGGTTCATAAAGAGGATAACCTGTAGAAAAATAAGATAAATAAATGGGGTTTCTAAACATCAAAAATAATTCATTAATAATTTGCAATGTATCCTCACTATTTTTGAAATTTTTATTCATAAAATCTTCAACGAGTGCTAGACCTGGGAAATAAGCATAATTTTTATAATCCATCAATCTTTGGAAATCAAAAAAGTTATCGGTTGATATACGATAACGTATTTCAGGTGAAGTTCTGTAAGGATAATTCCATAAAATATCTAACGATTTAGCGCGCATTGTATCTACAAGCTTAAAGGAGGCATTGTCCATTGTTCGATCTTCTTTGAATCCTGGAGCACCGTTGTAGGAATAATTAAATAAATTATACTTGTGAGGTAATATATAGAATATAGAATGATACACTATTGGATATTTATTCTCCAGCAATTCAGATTCTACCATATCGCTATAGAATATTGCATTAAGATCAAAATCTTTTTTAACTGCAATAAAATAATCCAATATATCACCAGGTTCAAGGTCAGGTACTGCAATCTTGTTATCTGAGTTACTATTATAATCAGAAGAAACAGATTTAGTAAGATCTAATTCCTTTTCTGTACCATTCGCTTTAACTATTTTTATACCAATATTTTTATAAGAGGAAGCAGTACCAGAAGACCTTGTTGATACTTTATTTTTATCAAAATTTAATTCCGAATAATCACTAATGGAAGCTTTATCATTCAATTTAATTCTAAAATGAAAATTTTGTTTTAATACTAACCAACGCCCTTCGGCTTGTAAGGTATATTCGTACTGTATAGCCAAAATAACTGCGGATTCATTCTCCCATTTTTTTGGCACATCTGTTACTTTGAATTCTTTAGGACAATTTGTCCAAAAAGTTTCTTTCAATAACTTATCTAATTCTTTTCCTTTCTGGGCTGTAGATTCTATAAAAGGATAAACAAGCAAAAATAGCAAGCAAAAACAATTTTTAATCTTCATAGTAATTTATAATTATTTTTTTAAAATTATTGGAGAGCCGTATACAACGTTTAACTTTTTAAGAGATTCATTCCATACTTTAAAAGATTTTTTAGATATTATACCCTTATGAATGGCGATTTCTTTTGTGTAAATAACCTTATTACCTTCTACTTTATAATCTAATCTAAAAGAAAATTCCTCCTCAGATACAGATAAATTTTCTGGGACTGAGGTGAGTTTATAATCAGAAGGTAGTTCAATCACTACCTCCATTTTAGTATTTACTTTCTTTCCGAAATCAAGATCACTTTGCCTTTTGTCCTTTAGCTCCCATCCTTTAAAATCTTTAGTTGGATCGGCTTCAATATATAACTCATTATTAAACTTACTAATGAAATTGTCTAGAGAAACTTTACTTGTAATTACAATAGCTTTAGTACGATCTGACAAATCAGGTAATTTAATTTCCGATAGTGATATACTAGCAGTACCTTCAGAAAATTGATACTCAATAAATTTTTTCTTTTCCTCTGTTTTTGTATAATGATAACTGTGTAAGAAATTTTTTCTAGTCTCGCCATTAAGCACTAATTCACAATTCCCTTCCATCTTCTCTCCCACAACACTCAATGTGAATTTTTTTAATTCTAAATCCTTTGCCTTATCTTCTTCTAAAATTTTATGAATAAGATAATTTTCACCATTTTCGATAAGGACTTCTCTTCCCTGAATTCTTTCAGCATTTTCACCAAGAGGATTATATTTTTCTGTTGCATCTAAAAAATATTTTTTGTCTCCAAGAATTGCAGTACATATCATATGATTGTCAACGGAAAGAGACGGAATAGAATAATCATAACGTATTTGTTTTGTTCCCACCCAAGTAAGCCTTGCGTCAATACCAGCAACTTTAAGCATCTCTTTTAAGAGGTTGGCCATACCTTTACAATCGCCATATTTTTTCTCATATACATTTTGTGCATCATCAGGTTTGAAACCTGCTATACCATTTTCAAATGCGATATAACGAATGTTGTCTTGAACCCAATAATAGATAGATTGTATTTTTTCTTCGTCTGTTTTTTTATCTTTAATAAGACTTTCAACAATGGGCTTTAGAACTAGAGGATTAGGAGCTAGTTGTAAAATAAGACTATGGTACCATGAATATAAATCTGACACAGACGCAAGTATATTCTCTTTTCCTTTGTTGGTGGTAATAGATTTTACCAGCACTAAAATATGTGGTCTATAATACTGTACTCCCCTGCTGAAACGCTCATTTATACTCCCCTCCAAATCCTTTGCTACATATTCAACGATTTTATCTTTACCGTCCTGAATAGTATTTTTAACAATGGAATACCCTTCAAAATTAAACTCTAGCAATTCTACTTCTACATTATCAGGAATAACAAAGGTGACTTTTTTTTCTCTTGTAGGATATGAACCTTCGAAATAAACAGATGTAAAATATCTTGCATCATTGATTTGTTTAACAACGTTCATTGTCCATAATTCTCCAATCTCTTTCAATTTGATTTTATGGGAGCAAAATTTACTATCATCATAAAAAAAACCTTCCTGTGTATATTGCCCACAAAATCTCAACTCATTTACCGCTCTTTGTTTAAGGGAACTTTCTCCATAAAACTTACTAATGGAAGAATTTTGGTCAAACACCTCAATTTCGTTTAAAAAAACATTGTAACGTAGCGATAAAATCTCCTCAGTCTTCTCTTCCTTTACTTCAACTTTTTTCTCCCCTGAATTTACTTTAAAAGTGTATTTCTCTTTAGCATAATCCGTGTAAGCCTCAAAATCCTTATGTTTCTGTTGAAGATTCTGAGCCTTTTGAAGATAATCCTGAGCATAGATCAAAGGACTAATGCCTAAAATAAGGATAAGGAAGGGTAGTTTTTTCCACATAACTGATTTCTAACTAAATTAAAGAGCAATAAGTATCTTGTTACGAAAAACAAGTTACTATTGTTAGCCTAACTCAAATATATCAAAATCTTTCTATTCTTGTAGAAATTAACAAATAAATTAATACTTTTTAGTTTTTTTCCTCATTGCTAAACATCGCTATTTATTTTCTTCCTTAAATAAATAAAAAGGCCTATAGCAGAAACAATTGTCCAACAACCTTCAAGTAGTACGAAGGGCATATACATTAAAAGTATTGAAGCAAAACAAGCAATTCCTGCTCCAACAAAATTTAAAAGTAGATATAGTAAACTATCTTTTCCAACTATGTCTCTTAGGTTTAAAAAATAGGCAATTAGTAAAATTGTTACTCCAATAAATCCTATCCAATCTGTTTGAGTCATACTACGTACTTTTAATTTATATTAAGAATGGGGATTACACTTTATACATTGGTTCATTATTCAATACCAACCTTAAACATAAAATAGCAGAGATAAACGTGAGGGGTGTTGCCACAAAAGTTTCCGTAGTTGTTTTAGAAAATAAATTTCCAATAGTATTTAAAGCAAAAATAACTACAAACATCCAAAGCACAACAGTTGCAAAACGAATCAATAATTTTGTTTTTAATAAGTCTCCTTTAATCAACAATACAATCATCAATAAAATATTAATAAGGATTGAAATGCTTTCAAAGACAAGCATTTCTTCATTACTTTTTAATTTCCCTGCCCATACTATGTCATATGGAATTATTTTCAATAGAACAAAAGTATGAAAAACAACGACAACACAATTAAGTAATATCATTGTCCATAAAGCAAATGAAAATGGAATAAACTTATTTAATAAATTTCTCATAACATAGACTTAAAATTCTTTGTTAATTATTTTTTACAGTCCTATCTAATTTCAATTTTATCAGGATACTTCAACTTTAACTTCTTTGATTCTTCACAGTGTTGACGATTAGTGTACCCTGATGTAAATATAACCATAGGAACATTCTTGTCAAAGTTAATAGTCATCCGTTTCAAGTGGAGACGTAGGATTTGCGCTGCTGTAGTAGTATAGATGGCAACAGCATCATCTCTTCTAGTAATTTTAAGCCTTTCGATTATGATATCTAAAATTCGTTTCTTGTGAAACATTTATCCAACCAACAGTTGTAAAATTAAAATATAAGCTAAATCTGAATTAGCTTTTCTTATTTCTAACATAAAAATTTATTTTATTAAAAAATAATCAAAGATATGGGGTTATAATTTAAGTAGAGTTAAATTTTTATATGAATGCTTTGTAAACCGTCCGGAGGACATACAAATAGTTGCAACTCGCGTGACTCAAGCTGCTGCGGGATCTGAATTAGTTTTCTTATTTCTAACATAAAAATTTATTTTATTAAAAAGTAATCAAAGATATGGGGTTAAAATTTAAGTAGAGTTAAATTTATATATGAATGCTTCGTAAACCGTCCGGAGGACTTACAAATAGTTGCAACTCGCGTGACGCAAGCTGCTGCGGGGGCGAGGATAATTGTTTTTGAGCTAAATTAGCTAATTATAGAAAAAGCTCCTTGGTCTGAATCAAAGACCAAGGAGACTATTTGACTATTATTTGTTATTTTTTTTCAGATTGTTGTTCTGAAAACATTTTGTCTGAACGTTTTTGCATTTCCTCAAAACTCACATCTTCTTTGTGAGTTGTTATCATCCATTTATAGCCAAACGGATCCATCACTTGTCCAATTCGATCTCCATAAAACATATCTTCAATAGGCATTACAACTATAGCACCCGTATCAATAGCTTTCTGAAATACGGCATCAACATCTTTTACATACAATCCAAAAGACATTGGGTTTCCTCCAATAGTCAGAGGACTTTTATTTCCCCATTCAATATTCTCATCTGCCATCATAAGTAATGAACCTTCAATCTCTATTTCTGCATGACCTATTAGGCCATTAGGCATCATTAGTCTGCCTCTTTCTTTTGCATCAAATGCTTTTTTATAAAAGTCAATTGCTTCACTACAACCTTTGAGAGTAATGTATGAACTCAATGTGTGTGCACCTGGGTAAATGTGTGATGTTTTCATATTTTTATTTTTTTAAGTGATAACTTATTTTTTTATAATATAGTAGATTACAGTTGAATTGACATAAGTAGTATAATTTTCATTAACCTATAATTCTTTTATCCTTGGCAACAAATTTTGCAAATGCCAACAATGCACCAGTTACCATAATATTTCTGAAAAAATTTACCATTTCCAGTTCTTTTTCCCTTGCTAAATCGGCAGTCATATTTTCAATACCTAATTCTTGACCCATTGCTCTAGGCAAATGAACTAATAAGGCCATTAAAATTACATATAATCCCATTAATGAATAAGCTAATTTATCATACTTGCTAATTAAAGCACTTATAATAAATAAAACAATACAAACTAAAGTGGCGTAATTCCAAAAATAGGGAAATGGAATATAATCGGGTACAAATGATGCTCCCACAGCTGGTTTTCCTAAATGCAAACCGACATAGAGCAAAAAAGAAAGCGGAAAAATATATCTTCCTAAATTTAGAATTTTATCCATTGTCATAGAGTTTAGTTAGTGGGAAAAGGAATTAATGGACGTATTTCTACCGAACTGTTTGGGTATTTTAGAATTGGACAGGTTTTACTCCATTCTTCAACCTCTTCCAACTTATTAGCTTTACAGATTAAAAAACCCGAAATTAAATTACTATTTGTTTCTTTATATGGATTTTTTTCAACGGTGGAATTATTTACAACTGTTCCGTTGTATTCCATAGGTGCTGTGTGGACCAATTTACCTTGCATAGCGATATTACCTATCCATGATTGCCACATCGGCATATCTTCAACCATATCTTTTGAAGTCGACAAATAGCTATTTTCTGCACTTGCATTTCTGAATAATACTAAATACTCTTTCATTTTTATAAAATTAAGTTTGTGAATGATATAACAAAATTCTGCAATTAATTTTATTTAAACGATGACAAAAGTCTACAATTTAGATTTTAGTCTACTAAAAACATCTTTATTTATACCTAAATAAGAAGCAATTATTTTACTTGAAAGTCTTGTCATAAGTGTAGGACGAAATTCCATCAACCACTTGATTCTTTCTAATGCTGTCAATGAAACAAAAGAATTAATGCGATAAACAGAGTTTGCATACGACACCTCAAGAATTTGCCTGTAAACTTTATCAAATTGAGGAACTGTTTCCATCATCATCTGAAATGATTTTCTATCAATAGCAAAAAGTTCGCAAGGTTCAATCGTTCTAATGTTTTCAGTTGATTGCTTACCACTTCCAAAACTGATAAGTTCGGAACACCAATTATCTTCTATTATAATATCTCTTGTTGTTTCATTTAAATCATTATCATAAACATATACCTGTAAACAACCTTTTGCGATAAAATAAACATAGTTACAAATATCTCCCTGCTGTAAAAGTTGTTCGTTACGTTTAGTTTGAATATGTTTAAACATCGAAAGAACCTTGTCTAAATTATCAATATTATTTCCCAGTCGATTGGTAATATGTCTACGTAAAACTTCTATCATTATAAATTAATAATTTTTATCCTATACTAATTTTACAATTCATCAACAATACCATTCTAAATATAACAACAATTAAACAATTCTTACAACTTGCATAAATTATTTATCATTTTTTCGACAACTATTATTCTCAATACCATCTAAAAATAACACCCTATTAATATCCCCTTAACTTATAATGAAATTTCATTGCTCAAAGGTGTGAAGTATACAAGTTATTCTCATGGAAGTGTAACAATACTAAACAGAAGGAATTCCATATTTGTAACGTACTATACTAAAGCATGTACTTAAATACACTACTATGAGCTCCCTGACAAAAAAATATACTAAAACTATCACAGCAAATAATATAAGTATAAGTTATAATGATGCTGGAGAAGGACAACTCCCTATTATATTCCTTCATGGCTTCCCTTTCGACAAATCTATGTGGCAAGATCAAATTGAGGTATTAAAATCCTCACATAGGGTAATCGCATACGACATCCGCAGTTTTGGAGCATCTACAAACGACGAATCAGAGTTGAGTATAGAATTGTGCGCAAATGATTTAATCAAATTTATGGAGGCACTTCATATTACGAAAGCAATACTTTGTGGATTTTCTATGGGAGGATATATTGCATTAAATGCAGTAAGCCGATTTCCAAATTTTTTTGCAGGAATTATATTATGTGACACCCAATGTATTGCTGACTCAGAAGAAGCGAAAGCAAAACGCTATAAAAGAATTGAGCAGATTGACGCAGAAGGAACCAATGAGTTTACAAAAGATTTTATAAAGAATATTTTTTATAAAAAATCATTAACGAATAAAAAAGACTTAGTTGAAAGTATAGAAAGTAATATTCAATCAAATTCTTCGCACGTCATTATCGGAGGTTTAAAAGCGCTTGCGCTTCGTTCAGATACATGTTTTTCCCTTGCTTCTATAGAAGTCCCAACCCTTATTATTTGTGGAAGAGAAGATGTGATCACACCAATTTTACAATCTGAACGAATGCACAATACTATTAAAAATTCCTCCTTCAAGATTATTGACGAGGCTGGGCATCTCTCTAATATGGAACAACCGGAAGAATTTAACAAGTATTTGCAAGAGTTTTTAAGTCAGTGGCAGGTATCTCCTAAGGCGCATCTCACTAATCAGCATTAATTTTCATAGTTGTTAAATTTATATTGGCTGAACATTATCTATTCATAAACAAAATTAGATAGAATAAGTTTTATAGGATTATCAGGTTAAATCCAAAGAAAATTATCAGGTATAAATTTAGTCTGTAAAATAATCAAAATGCTTACTAATCTTTTAGGTAATATGGGATCAATCGGAATACCTGGGAAGTTTTATTGAAATTATTGAGTGAGTTATGCACTTATTATCGGAATAATAAACGAAAGCCGATTTTAAAGGCTTTATGGTTTCTTCCCAACGATGAATTAGCAAGAGCAACAGCAAGAGTAGTGAGAAGTCCTGCCCAGATTTTTCGATTGATCCGTACTATTCATAAATAAATTTTCACACTACCCACCCTCATAGGTAGTGTGAAATAAAAAATAAGTTGTAAAAATATCTTCCGGATTTAATGAAATTTTTAACTAATAATCTACGCTTTAATTCCTCACTATTTATGCTAATAATTTAATTATTTTCTTTTTGCACCCAGACAGAAACCTTTCCACCTTTCACTCTAAACTCAGCCCATCCGTTTTCATCGATCACAATTTCGCCTTCACATATTTGTAGATAATCCACAAAAATTTTTCCCGCAAATTTTTTCCCTACTTCCATATATTTATGTCCATCATCACCATTTGATAATAGAACCGCACATCCTGTTTTCGAATCTTCGTTTCCTTCTCGCGTCCAGCCTATACAACTTGGATAATCTATATAATCGCGTTGAAATCCATAAGCATATATTTTTCTAGCTCTCAATAATCCTTCAAGCTCTTCACATTTAGGTAGTATAATCTCATAGTCACCTCCATCTTTTCCTTTATCTGTATAAGAAGTACCATATAAATCTGGATAAAATATACATGGATATCCTTTATCTCTTAACAAAATCAAGGAATATCCTAGAGGTTTGAACCATGGATTTACAGGTGCTTCAAGGGCCTGTAAGGGTTGAGTATCGTGATTATCTATAAGTGTAACAGCTAGAGCTGGGGCATTAGCGACAAGACTATCGTTAAAAATTTGTCTCATATCATAACTCCTTCCTGCAGTAGAAGCGTCATATAAATTGTGATGAAAAGCAGCGTCGAATAAAGTGATTTTTGCTTGAGTGGCATCGATGTATGTTTTAAGTAGATCCAATTGACCAGGTGCCCAGTATTCCCCTACTACAAAAAGATCCGGCTTAAGGCTTCGCATGTAATCAATCCATTCAGATATAAATCTTGGCGAAATATGTTTGATTGCATCCAATCGAACTCCATTGAAACCTACTGTATCCAAATACCATTTGCCCCAACGTTTCATTTCTTCTCTAACCGCTTCGTTGCGATACTCAATATCGGCAAACATCAGGTAATCATAATTTCCTTTTTCAGTATCAATAACTTCGTCCCAACCATCACCATATTCATTTTGAAGTGTAAATATTGCAGTCTCTTTGTTCCGGTTGTCATAGTCTATGCCCGTAAAGCATTGGCTATCCCATACAAACTGAGAATACTTACCATTTCTTCCTGGAAACGTAAACTTTGTGTATCCTTCAATTTCATAAGTGTCGCTTATAAATTCATTTCTATTGTCAGGATTTACTTTTTTCGCCCAAGCAGTTTCCGTTTCATCTGCACCTCCCATATGATTTAAGACTACATCGGCAATGGCTGTAATTCCATTTGCCTGTAATGCTTTTACGCACTCTATATATTCATCTTTAGTACCATAGCGCGTTCTTACAGTTCCTTTTTGATCAAACTCTCCGAGGTCGTACACATCGTATACATCATACCCTCTAGAATTAACACCCTCCGACCCTTTGAATGCAGGTGGTAGCCAGGCTGCTGTAATTCCCAACTCCGCCAATTTTGGAGCTTCTTCAGATAAATATTTCCACAAGGTTCCATTGTCTCTAGAATACCAGTGAAAAAACTGAATCATTATACCGTTTTCCATAGTTTATAAATAGTACTCAATAAGTGTTTAACAATTATAACATTTGTTGTAGCTAAATAAAGTGTTCGTCTAATTAACTAACTTTCAACATAAAACTACAGTCTATTATTTTTTTAGAAAGAGGTTTTCCAATTTTAAGTACTTTAACCGCAGCCATTGCAAACTCACTCAATAGTTCATCAGTATTTTTTTCTTCTTTCAACGTTTCATCAAGAAGTTGAACGATATCATTCATGCCAAAATTCATTGCATAGTGTTTTAATGTACTATAAGAAGCAATCTCATAATGCTCGACTTTGTGTGCTGCAAAAACAATCCCTGCATCACAACTAGTACCGACCATAGAGGATTCTATAGTATTCTCGGCTTCTTTGATCAAGTATTCCATAGCCTGACATTTTTTAGGAATGGCACTTTTCCCCAGTATGCTAAATATTTCTTCTACACGTCCTACTTGCTGTACAGTCTCAACAAGGTGACTTTCTAAAGCAATCTTTAATTTATCAGAAGTTGCCTTGTTTATCATTTTAGGAATTGTTTTTAGTAGCGCTTTTTCAACCCAATAGATATCTTTTAATTCAGACAAAAAGAGCTTCATGAATTGTGAAGAATCTATCATACTGTTTCGTGACTTTCTCACTTTCCTGCTCCTGCGTTTGATTGTCGTATTTATAACCATAATACATTGTGATTAGTTATCAATTTTTAATAATGTAAATATTGGTAGCTAATCACTCATAGCTATTACATCAAATTGTAAAAAACTTACAACATTCTAGTGTAAATGATTTTTTTGCTAATATCTGTAAATTATATAACTATTATTTTTGTACTTATAAAAATTAAGCAAGGTTATTCTTTTACTTTTAAAAAAGTTTATACTTCTTATTATATGATTTTATCGTCTATAGTGCTGGGTTTATTGGGGACTGCTTTAATGACATTTTTTATGTATTTAATAAGTTATTTAACAAAACGCGAGGTCAAAGTGGTAAAAATTTTAGGAACTATGGTTACCTTTCAAACAACAGCTGAAAAAAAATTATCCGACACTACATCTGCTATTTTTATCGGTATCATTTCACATTACAGTGTAGGAGTATTCTTTGCATTCCCTTATATATTACTACTTCACTATAATAGTATACTACCTACATTAACATACTCTTTATTATATGGATTGCTTGCAGGAATTGTAGCCATGATTCTTTGGAAAACGTTCTTTATTATACATCCTAATCCACCTGTTATCCCCTTGAAAACTTATCTATTAGATTTATTAATTGCTCATATTATATTTGGATTAGGTTGTTGGATAGGTTATAAAATGATACTTATTCCTTATTCACTTTTATAACTAACTACTTAACTAAATGGTAGCGCATGTAAAATAAAAAAACTATGATTTGTATAACTTATTTGTACAATCGTATAACAATCTCATAAATAAAATCCTACACTTTTACATCCAAGAAAAATTTCTTAAAGTAAGAAACTAAAATATAAAACTTAAACTTAAAAAATAATCATGAAATTTTATTTTATCACAGTAATGGCAGTTATATTAATGATAGGTAATGTAAGTGCACAACATTCTCATATTGGTATTAAGGGTGGCTTAAACCTATACGATGTATATAACGACAACAATGTAGATTATGATTATAAAGCCGGTTTCCATGCTGGACTACTTGCCCATATTCATTTGGCAAAGCATTTTGCATTACAACCAGAAGTAGTTTATTCCTCACAAGGTGCTCAATACAATTTTTTTAATACTACTACTAGATTTAATCTTGACTATATTAATGTACCCGTTTTATTTCAGTTAATGTTTGGTAATGGATTTAGATTGCAAGTTGGACCCCAAGTAGGGTTTTTAATTAATGCAAAATCTAAAAACAACAATTACAGTTTTGATCACAGAGATGATTTAACTCTTGTGGACGTTGGTGCAGCTGCAGGTATGAGCTATGTAACAAAAATAGGGTTAGGCTTTGATGCTAGATATGTACACGGATTAACTAACATTAATCAAAACACTATTGTATATTCAAGTAATAGAGGATTTCAATTAGGGTTATTTTATTTATTCAAACATAAATCATAATATCCAATCTTACATAAAAAAAGGGACAACATTCTGTTGTCCCTTTTTTTATGTTTTATTCAACGATGAATTAGCAAGAGTAGTTAAAAGCCCCGAGATTTTTCGATTGATCTGTGTTACCTACTCTTAAGTGCTACACAATGCTATCGTTTAAAAATAGTAGGCACACCTTTTGGAAACTTATACCAGCAAATTCTAGAAACTCAATCTTTAAATATGGTCTCCCCTTTTACCAGCCAAGCAAAGCCGAAACTTTCCACTGCCAAAGTTTCCATCCAAAACGTAATTTCATTTTCCTTGTAAAACACAGGAGGAATAATTTCTAATAATCCTGAAAATATTACCAGAATAGCAACTATCATTAGCCCACCAGAGACTCTATAAATTCTATTTCTTATAATCTTTTTTATACCTCTGTGCTCAGGTGCTTTTTTGGATTTAGTAAACAAAAATAAAGACATATAAGCTAAACAACTTAAAAATATGCCTGCTGATGCATAATGAAAATTTGTTCTAAAATTACTATTATTTAAAATTGTTACTGAATGTGTTTTGACTAAATCTTCACACTTTTCTGCTAAATTATCGGTAGGAAAGAAAACAACGCATAAAGCAAAAATCCCAGCTACTAAAGACACATAAAAATCTATGGGTTCTTTCCCTTTATAGACTATTAAAAAGATAGCCAAAAGACTTAAAATGACAATAAAAATGCTACACACTCTAGTATAATAATAATGACTAATGGATTCTAAAGGAGAGCCCAATCCACTATCAATGTACAAGAAAAGATAAAGCAATACAGGCAAAGCCATCCCAGAAATCCCTATAATTCTCCTAAGGGTAGAACTATTTGTAAGCCAGATTTCATTATCGTCCATGTCTATTTTTAGTAGAGAGTTTAACGTTGGTTTGGATGAATTAGTCATAACTAAAAAGTTTATAGTTAATTAATTTTATAACATAAAAATAAAATAAAATTATTGAAAATCACAAAGTAATGGATCTAAATAAAAACAAGAACGTCTTGTCTTATTACCATTAACCTTTACTTTTAGATACTATTATGAGAAAGGATAATTTTAGCACTACTCTTTACAGGATATTGTATTAAAAAACACTTGCTGCAATACCTTATTCCTCTTACGCAATGCGCTTAATAATATAGCCACCAACAATGGTAAAAGACCTAGAACAACCAAGATTGTTCTCACTAAAGGTCTCCATACATTTCGCTCGTCTGGGTCTAAGATATAAAATCCAATTTCATCTTCTACTACGTCTAATTTCATCTCAAGAAAATTGGGTAGGTAAAAAGCAGCTACTAGAAAACATACACACAAAAGGTAACAACTAATCTCAATAGTTATATAAAAAATATTTTTAGCAATAGTATTCTTCTTGAAGCGTTTTGTTATTTCCTCTATGTGTTGAAGAATTTCTATCTTGTCTTTACTAATAATTTTTCTATTCTGATTCATAACGGTTAGGAAAGAAATAGTGTACTTTTTAAAATAGTTTCTGTTTAAAGAATAGCCTTTACCTTCTATCGTAACGCCACTATTATATGTAATAAAACAACTTCATTGCAAATAACACGCTCTTTATAGTAATTTTTCTAAGTAAGCAACGAATTGAGCATTCATTTGGTATGCTAAACGCAACTAGAGAAGTGAATTATGTTATATTTTGATCAATTAATTCATCTCCACGATAAACTAATTGATCTTTTAGTATAATTAATTTACCTCCACAATAAACTAATTTATCTTTTAGTATAATTAATTTACCTCCACGATAAACTAATTTATCTTTTAGTAATTAATTCATCTTAACAATGAATTAATTCATATCTTCAATTCATTTTGCTTAACAAGCCATGTCGAAACGATTTACTACAAAGAACTATTAATCTTTATTTGAATAACATCGCTGTACTTACAAACAATTGTAAGAGTGACTAATATCTGCTTAGGTCTTTACAAGTTAAAAAAGCATACTACTCACCCACCAAATAAGAGATAGCCCAATTACAAAAGGAGAAACAAAGACCAGAAAACTTATTCCCATCCATAAGTAAGGATTCATAGGGCTTATAGGTAAATTACTTACACGTTCTTGTAGTTTTGAAATCGTTAAAGACAATTGTTCCTCTTTTGTAATGCCTGATGTTAAGGCATTACGCATTGTTAAACCTTTTTTAAAGAACTCTAAGATAGTAATAGGGTAAAAGACTACTCCCAACCCCATAGCCCAAAGTGTTAAGAGCCAAGGCACGTAATTGCCCTTCCAACCTCCAGAAGCTACTTCCCATGAGGCAACTGCGCATTCTCCTTTCCAAGTGGTACCATTTCCCGTTATCAGATGATTGATATCGTGAAACAAAATATTTTTTTTTCTGCTACTTGTATTAGGGATTGGAATTGAAAAGAATAAAAATTTGATCTCTACATACGATTTGCTGGCTCCGCCATCTTCGTCAAAATTATTGAGTTGATAAAAATCTGCGATGGCATCTTTGACGATTTGAGTACTCATAATGGTATTTAAAAATTTACAATTTTATTAATTTTTGCCGTTGTATGTGTATACAAACAACGGCAAAAATTAAGCTGCGACAACCCCTTTATCTTTTTGCGATATCATCCATAATCCTAAAAAGCTTAACACAGAATTTACTATTATAATTTCAAAACTAAATTGATAACCATTAAACCATTCTATAGAATTGGAACCAATAAGATAAGTAAGCATTGGTGCAACGATGCAAACTAAAGGAACCCATGAGTCTTTTAATTTTCGTTTTGTATACAAACCAAAAGCATACAAACCCACCAATGGCCCATACGTATAACCTGCCATATTAAGTACTGTATCAATAAGAGAACGTTCGTTGATTTCCTTTGCAATAATTATAATTACAAAAAACACGAGAGACATTCCAATGTGGACATAGAATTTTTGTTTTTGTTTTACAGCTTCCTCTTTGTTTTTAAAATTCAAGAAATCAATACAAAAAGAAGTAGTAAGTGCTGCCAGAGCGGAGTCTGCACTAGCATAAGACGAGGCAATTATTCCAAGTAAGAAGAAAACTCCTGCCAATATTCCGAATTCGGAAAGTGCTAAGGTAGGAAATAGGTCGTCTGTAGAAACGGGTATGGCAAGCCCTTTTGCTTCTGAATACATATATAACAAAGCTCCCAAGGCAAGGAAGAACATATTTACAATAACCATAATAACGGTAAACCAAAACATATTTTTCTGAGCTTCCCCAATATTCTTACAAGTAAGATTTTTTTGCATCAGATCTTGATCAAGACCTGTCATGGCAATGGCGATAACAGCTCCTCCAAAAAAATATTTTGGAAAAAATAATTTACTTTTGTAATCGTCAAAATAAAACACCTTTGAAAATTTACTATCGTATACTTTTTCTAACATATCAAAAAAAGATAAATCAAGTCGACTTGAAATAAGCAGAACAGAAATTATAACCGAAGAAATCAGAAAGATAGTTTGAAATGAATCTGTCCAGATAATTGTTTTTATCCCACCTTTAAATGTGATCATCCAAATCAGCAGGATTGTAATGGCAACGGTTACCCAGAAAGGGAGTCCAGCATTTTTGAATAGAAAAAGATGAAGTACAGAAGCTGCAAGAAAAAGGCGTAATGAAGATCCTAGCGTTCTGGAAACTAAGAATATAAATGCCCCCGTTTTATAAGACCAATAACCAAAACGTTGTTCTAGATAAGTGTATATTGAAACAAGATTTAATTTATAATACATCGGCATTAGGATATTACCGATTACCCAATAGCCTACTAGGTAGCCAAGAATTACCTGATAATAACCAAACCCTATTTTTCCAACATTTCCAGGAACAGAGATAAAAGTAAGTCCAGAGATCGAAGTTCCAATCATACCAAAAGCTACTAAGTACCATGGAGATTGTTTGTTTCCGCTAAAAAAGGCATCGGAACTTGCATTTCGGGAGGTTAGGTATGCGATCAGTATTAAAACACTGAAATAAACAACAAGAATACTGATAATCAGGGTTGGAGACATATAAATAGTACTTTTTATAAGTACGCAATATACAAAAATGTAACTAATTGGTGATTTTTAAACAAAAAGAGGCTCTAACGTATTTTTACCACTTTAGTCTATCTTTTTTAAGATTTTTTCATTAAATTTGTTTGTACCTAAATTGGAGGGAAAGGATATGCAAACTAGACACAATTTTAATCCATTCGAGCAAGAAGATGTAGCTGTTTTGGAAGAGGTGCTAACCTCCGAGATGGTAGATCTGGTAGTGTTTAACGACGATGTAAACACTTTCGAACACGTAATAAATACGCTTGTAAAAGTTTGTGGACACAGCCCCGAGCAAGCTGAACAATGCAGTCTAATCATTCACTACAAAGGAAAATGTGCCGTTAAAAAAGGATCTTTTGAAGAATTGAAACCTATGCGCCAAGGTGTTTGTGACCACGGAATCTCTGCGGAGATTATGTAAGGGATTATAATTACCAAACCATTTGGTATAACTTCGTACCACCTTGTTCTTTCTATCTTTTACAATTTTATATTCTAATGATTTTCCCTTCCAAATTAATTGAAGAAGCTGTAAACGAAGTATCTAAACTACCGGGGATAGGTAAAAAAACAGCACTACGATTAGTTCTTCATCTTCTTAAGGAAGAAAATACTACTACATTAAAACTTTCAGAAGCCCTTACCAACGCTCGACAGAACATTACTTATTGCAAAAAATGTCATAACATTTCTGACGAAGCTTTATGTGCTATCTGCTCAAGTCACAGAAGAGATGCTAGCCAGGTATGTGTAGTAGAAGATATTCGCGATGTGATAGCGATAGAAAATACAAGTCAATTTTATGGAGTTTATCATGTTCTTGGAGGTATTATTTCTCCTATGGAAAGAGTTGGCCCAACTGATTTGAAAATTGATTCTCTAATAAATCGTATTGCTTCGGGCGATATAAAAGAACTTATTTTTGCACTCAGTCCTACAATGGAAGGAGATACAACAGCTTTTTACATCACGAAAAAAATAAAAGAGTATAATGTCAAAACCACAACTATAGCCCGTGGAATACCGCTAGGTGGTGAACTGGAATATGCGGATGAGATTACACTTGGCAGAAGTATAGTAACTAGAATTGCTTACGAAGATTAACTTAACTATCCACTATTTCCTTTTTTTACCAAAAGAATACGAATGCGCCTTTATTAATATATAATTTTTACACTAATTAATTATATTTGTTGTATATTTATAAAGGTTATACTGTTTTTCATTGAAGAAATTATCCATCATTATTGTCAACTATAACGTCTGTCATTTTCTTGAGCAGGCCTTGATTTCCGTCAAAAAAGCAATTGAAGGAATAGAGGCAGAAGTATTTGTAGTAGACAATAACTCTGTAGATGGGTCTGTAGAGATGGTGCGGAAAAAATTTGATTTTGTAACTCTTATAGACAACAAAGAAAATCTTGGTTTTTCAAAAGCCAACAATCAAGCGATACGTTTGGCTAAAGGGCAATATGTACTTTTACTAAATCCTGATACAATAGTTGAAGAACATACCTTCCATAAATGTATTGAGTTTATGGACAATCATCCTAACGCGGGCGGACTTGGTGTAAAAATGCTAGATGGTGCTGGTAAGTTTCTTCCTGAATCAAAAAGAGGATTGCCTACTCCTTGGGTAGCGTTTTCAAAAGTATTTGGACTAGCCGCATTATTCCCAAAATCTAAAACTTTCGGTGGTTATCATTTGGGTTATCTTGACAAGGATGAAACTAATCCTGTAAAAATTCTTTCTGGCGCTTATATGTTTATGCGTAAAGCCGCACTGGATAAGGTAGGCCTACTTGATGAAACATTTTTTATGTATGGAGAAGACATAGATCTTTCTTATCGTTTGATAAAAGGTGGTTATGAAAATTATTATTTTCCAGAAACAAGAATAATTCATTACAAAGGAGAAAGCACTAAGAAAACGAGTATCAATTACGTATTCATATTTTATAAAGCAATGATCATTTTTGCGCAAAAACATTTTACGCAAAAGAATGCTGGTATATTTTCTTTCCTCATCAACATTGCTATTTATCTAAGAGCAGCAATGGCCTTAGGGGCTAGATTTATTAAGAAAGCTTCCTTACCCTTCATGGATGCTGTAAGTATTTATATCGGAATTTATTTCATTAAAACATTTTGGGAAAATTCTTATAAAAGAGAACCCGGAAAATTTCCTGAGGAATATATGATTTGGGTTATTCCTTCCTATATATTTATTTGGTTAATCTCTGTTTACTTTAACTCTGGCTATAGCAAAAGCATAAAACCTCACCGTCTAATGCGAGGTATACTTGTCGGTACTATAATTATTTCCTTTCTTTCCAACTATATAGATGAGTATCGTTATTCCAAAGCTCTTATTTTAATTGGAGCTGCCTACAGTATTATTTCAATGCTTGGGATTCGTTCTATTTTAAATTTCATTCAGTTTAAAACCATTAGCCTAGTAGACAATAGAAAGAAGATACTAGTTGTAGGTAAATCAGAAGAAAGCAATCGAATTATACAATTGCTAACTGAAAATAATTACCAATTGGAAATTGCTGGCTATATAAATCCTGAGAAGGAGCTAACACCTACAGATTTTTATCTTGGCGATACACATCAATTAAATGAAATTATTTTAATTCATAAAATCGACGAATTAGTTTTTTGTTCGAAAGATATCCCTGCCAATTATATTATAGAATGTATGACCAAAACATTCAACAGAAATGTAGAGTATAAAATTGTAGCAGAAGGAAGTGAATATATTATAGGAAGCAGTTCTAAAAACACAAAAGGAGATTTTTACACACTTAATATTCAAATGAATATTATTAAAGAAGAAAATATACGGAGTAAACGTATGTTGGATGTATTGGTGGCGTTAACTTTACTTCCGCTCTCCCCTATTTTAATGTGGCTTACCTTTAACCCTTTAGGTTTTTTAAAAAATATAGCTGAAGTAATTTCTGGCAATTATTCATGGGTTGGATTTACTCAAAATCTACAAATCAAATTGCCTGCAATAAAAAAAGGAATTATAACTCCTGTAAAAAAAGAATTACACGATATTAATAAAATTACAAAAAAGAATTTTTTATACGCAAGAGACTACAATCCTTATATAGATTTAAAACTAATTTTGGTCTCCTTTCGTAGATTAGGGAGTTAGGTTTCAGCACTGATAATAACATACTATTTTTAATATATTTATTTAAACACTACGACAATCAAATGAACGAAGTATACATCATTTCCGCAGTTCGAACTCCTATTGGAAGTTTTGGCGGAAGCCTATCCACTTTTAGTGCCCCACAACTTGGTGCAACGGCTATCAAAGGTGTGCTCGCAAAATCAGGATTAGACCCCAAAGAAGTACAAGAAGTAATAATGGGGAATGTGCTTACCGCCAATATAGGTCAAGCCCCGGCTAGACAAGCGGCAATTTTTGCTGGATTAGGAAACGAGGTAGAATGCACTACTGTTAATAAAGTCTGTGCTTCTGGTACCAAAGCAATTATCTACGCCGCACAAAGCATTATGCTCGGCCATTCTGATGTTATAATAGCAGGTGGCATGGAAAGCATGTCAAATGTGCCTTACTACCTTGACAAGGCTAGAAATGGTTATAAACTAGGAAACGGGACAATTACAGACGGAATCATTAAAGATGGTTTGTGGGATGTATACAACGATTACCATATGGGTAATGCAGCGGAAAACACTGCGCGTGAATTAAAAATAACCCGCGAAATGCAGGATGCCTTTGCTGTAGAATCCTACCAACGTTCTGCTGCTGCATGGGAACAAAATAATTTCTCTGATGAAATAGTTCCTGTTGAAATCCCTCAAAAAGGAAAAGAAAGTAATTGGGTAACGAAAGACGAAGAATTTTCGAAAGTACTGTTTGAAAAAATACCATCTCTAAAACCTGTTTTTGAAAAAGACGGGACCGTTACTGCCGCCAACGCTTCTTCGTTGAACGACGGTGCAGCTGCACTTATACTCATGAGTAAAGAGAAAGCCGACAAGCTAGGATTAAAACCTATTGCAAAAATACTTGGTTTTGGAGAAGCCGCACAAGAACCGAAATGGTTTACCACCTCTCCTTCTTTGTCTATTCCAAAAGCACTAAAGAATGCAGGCATTACTCCCGACAAGGTAGATTTTTATGAGATTAACGAAGCTTTCTCAGTGGTTTCTATTGCCAACAACCAGAAACTAAACCTTGATCCAAAAAAAGTAAATATATGGGGAGGGGCTGTATCTTTAGGCCATCCGATAGGTTGCTCGGGTGCTAGAATTGTGACTACACTTATAAATGTGCTTCAAAAAAATAATGCGAAAATTGGAGTAACTGGAATCTGTAACGGTGGCGGTGGTGCATCTTCACTGGTAATTGAGCTCCTGTAGAGAGTAAACAGAGTACAGCAAAGGGTTCACTCTTCGCTGTACTTATTTTTGTGGTTTCCACAACCAGTTTCCGTCTTGTTTTAAATAACCAATTGCATCAAAGGAATTGATTTGAAAAATATTTTCTCCTACGTAAATAATATTTTGGTATACTGGAGGTAAAATAATTGTACCATTTGAATCGGCTAGTCCAATACGACTTGATATGGTAAACACAGCACGTTTATTTTCAATATCTGAAATGGAGCTATACGTAGCTATTGTATTATTTTTACGGTTTATAAGTCGACAAAAGTGGTGTTGTCTTTCAGTAAATTTCACGTTTGCAAGTCCATCTTTAAAAGGCTGCGCAGAGATAAATTTTCCCATTTCTTTTTTTCCAGTACTATTATAATATGTACCGTCGATTAACAATAAACCTTCTTTATAGAGTCCTAATTTTTTTTCAGGAAGTGTTTCTATTTTCATACCTTTAGTATCAATAACAATAGTATTCTTACCTGTGCTTACTGTCGCTTTTCCTTCTGAAAAATCTTCACACAACTGATATTCTGGATTAATTTTAGAGTTGTTATTTTTATCTATATATCCCCATTTACCATTGGCATACCGCACTCTTATAAGTCCATCATGAAAATCTCCTCCTCCAAAATAGTTAAGAGGTATCACAATTTTCCCTAATGTATCAATGTACCCAATTTTGTTTGACTTATCTTTTACTTTGGCTAACCCATCAAAAAATGGTGCTATTAATTTATACTTAACTCCCACCAACATTTTTCCGTTTTCTTTATTAAATAAAAAATAATTACGTTTCTTCTGAACTATAGATAAACCATACTGATCAAACTCATTGACCTTATTGAACCAATGTCGTGAAATTTTCTTTCCTTCTGTATCTATAAACCACCACTTTTTTTTAATAGAAACGGAGGTGATATTATCGTTAAAATACCCTACCTTACTGTATACTGGAGGTATAGATAGTATACCTTTTGAATTAATAAAACCCCACTTTCCTTTAGATCGAATTGCAGCATAACCATTACTAAAATGACGTACTTCAATAAAAGAGGATACGAATAGTTTAGTTCCCATCGAATCAATAAAACTCCATTTGCCATTTTCTTTGTACCAAGCTTTTCCTTCATAAAAACTACTCAGGTGATGATATTTAAAAGGAATTACTAAACGCCCAGAAAAATCATACGCTCCCCATATTCCGTTATTCATTACTGGTATTCTATTCTCTCTAAGCGCACCAATATCTCTATATTGCGCTTCAATAATTACTCTTCCTTCATCATTTAAAACACCATATTCCTTTTTATCTAAAACTAGTTTGAAAAAATTATTTCCAGAATTTTCAAGAAAAGAAATAAAATTATAATTAGGTTTAATAATATATTGATTGAGTGTATCAATAACACCGTACATCCCTTTTTCTTTTACAATTGCTTTACCATTAAAAAAATCAGAAACATATTCATAGCTTGCTTTTATAGATAATTCTCCCTTGCCATTTACATAACCCCATAAACCTCCGCTGCAAGAAAGAGCATGGTTAGTAAAAGTAGCACGATAACTATCATGAAGATCATTTCCCTCTATAAAACTTCCTCCAAGATTAATTCTTGCCAAGCCGTTAACAAAGGGCCCAATATAAGTAATAGACGTTAGAACAGTTTTTGTATTTCTCATAATGGGAAACATTGTTTTAAGCTCCCCTCTTCTACTTATTAAAGCTTGTCGGTCGCCAGTAAGAATTACTCGGGCATATTCTTGTTCTTCCAGTTCTTCTATTTGAATATCCCAATAGTTGTTGAGCGAGATAGTCCGTTTCTTTATACAATCGTAGAAGCCAAACAAACGTTCTACATTAAGATAATTTTTTGAAATCAAACATTTTATTTTAGAACTAGAAGTATAACTTATAGATTTGCTCGTAAGTGCATAATTGCCTTTGCTACTACTTCTATACAACCCTCTGATAGATGTAGCATCAACTATTTTTGAAAATGCATAATTTCTATACTTTTTTTTCTGAACAGATAAAAAACTCACATTATTAAAATGTAGTAGCTCATCAACGGTTGTAACTGAACTTAACATGTACAGATCAAGACTATTATTTTTGTAACATTTCCAGCTTTCAGATGTAATTTCTATTCCACTATAATCAAAAGGGACAAGGACTTTTCCTGTTTTACTAATTAATCCCCACAAATTATTTTTTGTTGCAAGTGCAATTCCGTTTTTATCAAATTGTTCTACCCAATCAAACTGAGTAGCAAAAATTTCTTTCCCGGTATAAGAAATTACCCCTATTTCATTTCCTTTATAAAGCCTTATGGTACTATCTTCCCATAACTCTATTCTATCGTATTCTATTGGAAAAATAATTTCACCAGTTGGATTAATTAGACCTTTTTTTATACCGTTTGTTACTAATAAGAGCTGGCCTATAGCTTCACAAGTGATAAAATTTTTATACGGAAATTGTTTTTCAGCTCTTAACGATAAAATATATTTCCTAGCGGGGTGATTCCATACCTCTACATAGTTATCAGATAAAACTTTATAATATTTCCAAAACAATGTATCACCACAGATTTTTTCTTTGGTAGTATAGAATTGAAATCCTTTTTTTGTTTTAACAACTGAAACTTTTTTATCCAAGAAAGCCTGATCCCCAAGAACAGGATTAAGAATATACTGATGAAGAGAATCTAATAAACCAACCTTATCCCCTACTCTAACTTCAATAAAATGATCTTTACCATTCGTTATTATCTTATCAAATTTACCTACTAATAGAACCCCAGTAGTTGTGTTAAATAGATCATAAAAAGAGGAATCTTTTTCTAAAACTAATGTATAGAAATTTTTATCTAGTATAAGAGAATAAATAAATGAAGAATGAATTTTTCCAGAAATATCTGCTAAAGCTATATTTTTTTTCGTAAGTGCTACAAACTTATTATTTACAAAATTAATATCCGCGTATCCATCTTTAAAAATTAACCTACCTGTAGAATCAAGTAGATAATATAAGTTATCTTTTTGTACAGTTGCGTAAGCACCTTTAAAACTACCAACTTGATGATAGCTTGGAGTAATTATAATTTTCCCATATTTATCTATAAATCCCCATTTCTCATTCTCTACAACAGGTAGTAGAGAAATCTTCTGTTGAGATTTCCCTACCATCAAAAATATAAAATAGAATATAATTAGAACCAAGTAACGCATATCACTATTTTGAAACTATAAATTCATCATTTTACGCAAAGCATCTACATCAATAGAATGAGAAGATGCAGACTTCATTTTGAAAGTATAACTCCCTTTTTTTTCAATTTGTTTTTCGTCTATTTTTTGAAAATCAGCATTCGTAAAAACTGCTGACTTACCATCTTCCATAAATACTACTAAACAATTTCCTCCTGTTTTTGTAAAAGCAAATGAACCCCATTTATTATCAGGGTATCTGATTACAGTGGCTGCACCACCATACAAATGATATACAGTGGCATTTTTCAATTTCTCACCATTCTCTAGTTCAAAATTGGCAGTTATACGAGGATTCTTATTATTTAAAATACGATCGTGGTTATAAATACCAAATGTTCCAATACCTACAGTACGATAGATTAATTGGCGGTTTATATTTTCATTTTCAGTCTTTGCAAGCTCATCTGCATATTTTAATTTATATGCTTGGAATTTTTTAGTATAGTCTTTCATAGCACGGTCATAACTTTTCCCTGACACTACTGGAACAACTGGAATTTTCAAACTATACTTATCATTTGATAGATACAATTCAAAAATAGATTTTTCACGGTCTAGAATATTAAGTTTAATTGTATTCCATTTTTTAGTTAATTGCTGCTGAATATTTTTTGTATTGTCTAAAGATCCAGCATATTGCCACATCATTCCTTTCATAGAGGCTAGTTCAGTGAAATCACTATAATTAATTTTCATATCTATGACAAGACCATTAGGATCATATTTTTGAGGAGCAATTGGTCCATTCGGTAGTTTAAAACTATTTTTTTCGGTAACTGGAGATTCTTTTGAGACTACACTTCTATCCATATATTTCCAATTAGAATTAAGAGTGTCAAATACATAAAAATTATAATCAGGTTCTAACACAGGTGACAACATATTTACCTTAATTTTCTTTTCAGGATTAATAAAAACGGCTTTTCCTATAGAATCAAAACCATACATTTCAAACATGCCAGCTGTTTGAAGTATTTGAGCACTACCTGCAGAGTCATATTCCATAGGTATTCCAGATGCTAAAATTTGGACAGCATCTTTATATTCTTTATAGCGAAGTGAAACTTTACCTTTTATAAGCTTTCCTTCTTTATCAATAAATGCAAAGGAAGGGACTTCTAAAATTGTACCATTACTAAGCTTAAAAAAACTGGTATCGTACGGATTATTAATGGTTACGACATCATTTTTTTGTAATAATGATGGTAGTGGAGATTCAATTTTAGAGACAATAGTATTGAGTTTGTTCTTTTTATCGCATGAAACAATTATGAATTGCATGATACAGAAGGCAAAAACTAGCAAGAAAGATTTTGTTATAGTCATAGTTGTAGTTGTTTTAGTCATAATGCTCAGTATGAAAAAAGATACAAAAAAACCTCATTGTTTTTACAAACAATGAGGTAAGTTCCTAGAGATACACTATTTTACTTAATTTTGATTACCCTTTAGTTTTTCAATTATGACAAGGTAATCCTGTTCCTTTCTACTCATTTCTTCTTGAGTAGCTGAAAGTTCTTCCATATTTTGTCTCATCTCTTCTTCTTGTGCTCTTAGGGCTTCTGATTGCATTTGAGAATCTTCCAATAATTTCCTAGTTCGTTGGTTTGTTTTCACATTTGATATAACTGAACCTATAGTTTCTGCAATTTTTTCGATAAAATCAATATGGTATCGTTCAAGCATATTGAAGGAAGCTATTTCTATTATACCATAAATTAAATTATTAACTTTTAAAGGTACCAAAACTAAAACTGTGGGATTGGCATCTCCTAAGCCCGAAGTAATAGTAATGTACCCTGATGGAACTTCAGTTAAATAAATAGTTTCTTGTTCAATATAACATTGTCCTATAAGACCAACGCCAAGATCAATTCTCTTTTCTAAAAATTTCTTTCGGCTATAGGCATAACAGGATTTCAATTCTAAATACTCTTCATTCGTTGAAGCATCATTTTCTAGTAAAAATAGGCCACCTTGATTTGCATTGAGGTATTTTACTAAGGAAGAAATAATATTATCGTATAATTCTGTTTCATTGGATTCATTCTTTCTTAAAAGCTCGCCCATATTAGCAATGCCATTAGTAGCCCAGCTTCTACGGCTTTCATTTTCAGCATTTAGTTTTAGATTGGCTCTCATTTCTAACAATGCATTTCCAAGATTATCTTTTTCACTTAACGCATTAAAATTCACATCATAATTTCCTTTTCCGATTTCAATTGCAAAATCTGTATTAAATTTAAAACCCGAAATCATACTTTTCATACTTTTGCGCATTTCACCTATTTCATCTTCCCTATTATCGTCAGAAATTTCGGTAATTTCCCCACGACCCATTTTATTTATTACTTCTTTTAGTTGGTTGATAGGCGTTATAATAATTTTCTTAGATACAGAAAGTGAAATAATCCCTGTCACTAAAATAATGACTAGCATAGAAATCAAAACGATATAAAAAAAATTATATGAAGTATTTTTATTTTCTTGTAAAGTACTAAGTGAATCAGTGTATTTTTTTATGGCACTTTTTATCAATAGATCGTTGGCATTATACATTGGTAATAATTTTTGATCATAAGAAATTAAAGCTAAATCTACTATTGAATCATCTGCGTAATCTTCATCGGATGAAAGTCTATTTGAAATAGAGGTAGCATCTACGACCATTTTATTAAAGAACTCTTGAGTCTTTTTAAGATCAGCTTTATTTTGACCATCTTCTGATAAATTACCAATAGTAGTTATCTCATTATTTAATTTCAAATAATCCTCATTTAATAATTTTTTGAGACTTTTTTTGTCAATTTGATTTGGTGTATAAATCCATGAATTACAAAGTCTTTTTAATTCGTTATTCATACCATTTAGATCTTTATATAAAAGAAGTGCTGGTACTGAATTTTTTGAAATTTCTTTGTCAATATCTTTGTTGTTGCTTAGTATAAATAAGCTGATTACTGACGCAACAGTGGAGATAATTGCTATGGTAATATATCCAAGAGAAATTTTACCTGTTAAACTATTTGTTAATTTCATTACTGAGTATTGTTTTTTTTAATATTGAACTGAACTAAATGTACCTAAAAAATTAACTAACGCTTCAATCTCTTCATTATCCAAATTTAATGGATGAATTTCTTTTGCTAACCCTGTTTGATCAGGATTTTCTCCTCCCTTATTATAAAACTCTACTACTTCACGCAATGTTTTTTTTGAACCGTCATGAAAATAGGGAGCAGAAAGTTTAACATTTCGTAAACTAGGAGTTTTAAACGCTTTGAAGGTAGAAAAAAATGGATATGGGGTAGAATTAAACTCATTGCTCATCCCTATTTTATCAATTATGCTTCTACCTAAATCATTCGTTTTTACACCTACATTATGAAATACACCATCAGTCAAATTTTCACCATTATGACAAGCGATACAATTTGCTTTTGTAATAAATAATTCAAATCCTTTTTTCTGAACAGCGGTCAATACTGATGAATCGCCATCAAGATATCTATCAAAATTTGAGTCCACCGCTTTTATAGATTTTTCATAGGAAATTATTGCCTTAGAAATAGTACTTTTTGAAATGCCATTTTCTGGAAATAACGAATCAAATTTAGATTTATAATAACTATTTTTATTCAATCTTAAAATTAATTCTGAATAATTCATATCTAATTCATCTTTAGAAGAAATCACTTTTGAAAGTTGTTCTTCCATTGTTGTTGCTCTTCCATCCCAAAAATAACTAGTATTTGATTCCATATTATAAATATGTGGTACATGTCTTTTCGTATTATTTCCATGAGTTCCTATTCCAAAGGCCTCTCCATTGGCAAATCCCTTTGATTCAATATGGCAAGTAGCACAAGATACATTATTATTTTTCGACATTATACTATCCTCAAATAATTTTTTACCTAATGCAACAATGCTGATATTCGTATATTTATCATTTTTTATTTTCCTCTTCTCAGGATGATAGGACACTAATTTTTTATCTTTTCTTAATTGTTGTATTTTATCTTGAAGTGTATCAACATGTATCGTTACAATTGACAAACAAAAAAATGAAATTGAGACAATAAATATACAATTTTTAAAGATAATTTGATTCATTGAATTACAAACTTAATACAATTTTAACCTTACTTCCAGATTTAATAGAACTTTTGCTTACAAAAGCAATAGCACCAATATTATTTTCTACGTAGTCAATTATTTCTTCTTCTGTAGAAAATTTTACTGGCGGAGCCTCTGCATTTTGATATTCACGTTCCGTAAAATAGCGACTCATTTCATCAGAACTCATTTGTAAAACATCTTTTAAAAAAGATTTTCTAATTTCATTGTCTGATTTTCGATCTATCGGGACTATATTTTTATTGATTTCTTTCCAACGTTTGTTTATTTTTCTTAGATAAGTAAGTTTAACTTGAGATGCTGTCATTGCAACAACGGGGTTAGACGAATTCAATATGACCACTACTTCTCCCGTAGGTTTAGCTGTTGGAATAATAAAGCTAGTTGTTGCTAAAAAAACAAGCAGCAATAACAGATATGATTTAAGTATATTTTTCATTTGTGTGTAAGATTATAAATTAAAAACCAAAAGAAGTTTGAATTACTAGGGCGTTTTGTTTGAATGGTCCGTCAAAATAACGTGCATACTCAAGCTTAACTCTATTGAAGGAAGAAAGATCATAACAAACTCCAGCCATCATAACACTAAGATTACTTTCGTAAAATTTAGAATAAACTCCACCGCCTATATCTCTCATACCAATATATGGTCCTCCATTAGTAGGAGTTTGAATGTAATCGTAACGAATATAGGGAGCTAATCTCTTTTCATTTACTTTAGTATTGATAGCTAATTCAGCAACTAATGATTGAGTAACTGGCATTCCAGCAAAAGATTTCCCTGAATAACCAATCCAATGATATTCGGCTAAAAATTCAAATAATTTTCCTGAATAATGTATATAGGGATTAATTCCTGTTTCATTTAAATATATTTTCAACGAGTCATTTACTGTAATGGTACTACCGTAATTGGTAAGACCTCTATAAGTAGGGATTTCGTTAGCAAAACCACTCATTCCAATTCTAAGATCTTTCGGTCCTTGAATGATCCATTCTAGTAATCCAGTTACTTGATATCCTTCCATATTTCTGGCATAAATATTAGCATCCGGTGTAGCACCTCTTGCATTTCCAAAACCGCCTGTATATTTCAGAGAGTGTTTATCGTTCAGATTAAATGTACCATAAGCGGTTAAACCAACAAAGTGGTTCGGGATAAATCCATATTCTTCTTCCACAATTCTGAACATATTGATAGAGTTCATAAGCCAAGCTCTTGAATAAAGATTCCGATTAATAAATCCAATTGGAGTAAATATTAAGCCTCCTTGAAAGCCCAATTTATTATTGACTTTATAATCCATATATAATCTTTCTACATCCAACTCTGGGCCACCACTACCTCCTCTAGGTACTTGTAAATTTATTTCGGATTGTACCGTTAGATTTTCATTTAAAAAAACTGTATTAACAAGGTCAAGCCCTTGCACGCCTATTCCTTGATTGGTTCCTTTAGGAGAGGGGTCTTCTCCAAAATTTCTAAATAAAGAATCTGCTGTAACATTGGCTGGTTTACCCCAATTATGACCAGCTGTAATATCGCCGAAACCGTTGAATCTTATCTTCACACCATCTTCACGTTGGGCAAAAGAAGGTGAAATAAAAAATAAAATATTTATGCAACAATTTAATAAAATGTAAGTGATTTTAATTGGTAGTCTTTTTCTCATAACTGTTATAATAAAATTGTAGGGATTGAAAAATTTAAAGTTTTAAATTATAGGGGCTTCTACGAATCGACTTTGCTTAGGTTACCCTAAAAGTAATTATACGCCTACAAATAGCTCTTAATGAACACTCAAGGAAAGTAAGATTTGAGCTTAAGAAAGTAAAATATCAAGCGTTATATTACTAAATAATGCGTTTTAAAAACTATTCGACTGTTTCTGTTTTTAGCCTAAGAAACATATCTTGTTAAAACTACGTAAGAAAATAGAGTAAATGGTTGCTTTAAATACGACTCTTTTATGTCATTAAATGAGTATTAATAAAATAAGAAATCGTACTCATCAGTAATTATACCACTTTGAACTTTACTAATTTATAAGTATTTTACAAGTATGAAAACAATAGAATTACTAGTAAAAGAGTATCATGAATGTTTAGAAAAACAATCCTTTATTACAAAAGATCTTGATTATTCTATTTTAGAGAAATACAAGCCTATTCTAAAACAATTATCATTATTAGACAATAGCGGGATTACAGTTTTCGATTTAAGCCAGAAAGAACATATATATGCTTCTTATAATTTCAATAATCTATTTGGTCATAATCTTAGTGAAAGCAAAAAATCGGGAAGTGAATACTTTAATTCAAAAATCCATCCTGAAGATTTTACATTACTAATACAAACCTATATAAAATTTACAGAATTTTTATTTTCAATTTCTAAAGAAGAACGCATCAACCACAAACTAATTAGTAATTATCGAATTTTAACGACTTCGGATAAATATGTTTCTGTAACGGAACAATACCAAGAAATGGAACCTGATAAAAACAAAAATGTATGGCTTGCATTATCAGTAATTGATCTTTCGCCCATCCAAAATAATCAGTTGGAAATACAAAGCCAGATTTTGAATTTTAAAACAGGTGATTTTTTTAATCTTATTGATGAAAAAAATAAAACATTAGTTAGAGAAATTACAAAAAACACATTTCTAAAAAAAGAAACCTATTCCTTACTTTCAGATACTCTTGGGAAAGTAAATTTACAACGTAGAAAAATGCTTGAGAAACTCAACATTGATAACCCAATGGAGGCAATAAAAAGAGTAGCAAAACTTGGTTTAGTTGATTAAAAAAGAGATTGACAACTATTTTATCAATCTCTTTTTTAAATGTCTATATTTTCCCTTTATTCTTTTACAATTTTATAATTCAATACTTCTTCGTTATTAATAATTTGAAGAATATAAACTCCTAGTGCAAGATTTTCACCTAATGAAATTTTCTTATCTGATTCAATGTTTCTTAAATGAAACTGCTCTTTACCATTCATATCAATGACAGAGATCGTTACATTTTGACCTTGAATACCAGATAAAAATAGCTCTGTGTGATTATTAAAAGGATTTGGCATTACTTTTATATCCCATTTTTTAGAACCGACTTGTTTAATTTCTGTATAAAAAGTTTCGCCATCCAAATCTATTTCTTCCACTCTATAATATGAAACACCATTGTAGGGTGCATAGTCAATAAATGAATATTCATTGAGTGATGCATTATTATTACAATTAATAGTGCCAATAGTTTCAAAATTTATACCGTCAACGGATCTTGCTACATTATATTTTTTACAATTTAATTCGTTTATAGTAATCCAGTTTAGTTTTACAACTTGGTTTATTAATAGTGCGGAAAAATCTAGTGTAGTTACTGGCAATGCAGTTGGGCAAGTAGGTTGAACAATGACGGTGTCCGTTAATTTGCATTGGCTATTAGTTGGATGTGTAGCAGTAACTGTATAAACAGTAGGTACTGTAAAATTAATATTTATTGTTCCTCCGCTTGTTGTAGCAGTATTTGTGATAGTTGTCAATGTAGGGCTCCAAGCATAAGTATATGCAGGCATTACAGGTGTAGGGCACGTTACTGTATAGCCAGGACCAACTTTATATGGAGCAGCATTTGACGCTCCTGGAGGAGAAATTACAGAATATACCAATACGTTGTTCTCGTTAAAAATTTGATACGTGTAGGCTCTTAATTGTGAAGCACCTGGTGTAGTAGTTAAGGCTGTATAAAAATCAATTTTGTCACCAGTATTTAAGGTGAGCAATTGTTCACTAACGGGAACGTCGTTCCATAAATCTATTTCAGGTTTTACAGCAATTCTTGTAAATTTTTCTAACGTAGAGATTCCTGTAGAAGTTACAACTCCTGCATTTACCCAATTTTCCCATTGGAAAAACACATCGTTGTATACTCGGATTTTCCAATTACACGATGCTGGCAATTCTTTTAGTGTTGCCATTACATTGGCAGTGCAGGTGGAAGCTCCTTGAGGACTTTTTACTGCATCAATATATTCATTTACTAAAGTAGTATAATTTACAATAACGTTGGTATATGCTTTACAAGTAGCATTTGATAAATCTTCTAAAACAATATTATAAGAACCATCACGTAAATTTAAAATAGAAACACTATTTCCTGTTGAATTAAAAGTACCTGAGACTGGACCAAGAGGAGTACTTCCAGAATACGTTACTTTATAGCTTAAAGGGGTATTTGTAAGTGTTAAATTAATTTGTCCATTATTCATTCCTTTACATGGAGTATTGACAGAGGTAGCACTGGCTCCAAAACTACATCCGCTACAATTTGTCACCGTCACTTTAAAGCCATTTATATTTCTACTATCGTTGCATGAACTTGCTGTATTGCTATAGACCGTATAACATCCACTGGCATTACATATTTGTGCACAATACACAAAAACTCCTGTAGCCGTTGGAGTGATTGTAATTGTTTGGTTGGTGCTAATAAGATTTGCAGGCAAAACTGAATTTTTATACCATTTAAATGTTGGAGTAGTTCCTCCTCCATTTTCCACATTCAAACTCAAGGTTACTGAATTTCCTAAGCACATCGTGGTAGAACCGTCTAAAATGTCAACATGACCAAAGGGAAGAATATTGCCTTTACAAGCAGCTAAGCTTACACCCATAGGTGATCCTTCTACTTGATTTGGGCGCTCTAATGGTAATGCTAAAATAATTGCATCAATGACTGATCCTAATTGTTGAAAGGGTATAGACGTTCCGATCGAACCCGACTTTGCAATAAAAGCCGCCTGTACTTTGGGTGTTACTTGCGTTGCGAAATTAATTTCAGAATAAAAAAGAGCAATATTTGTTAAATATGAATTGACATCTGACCATGAAATATTTGTAGTGTAATACCCGCCGAAAGAACTTGAAGGAGGCCAGCCACCGC
>JANOTP010000021.1:0-6850 GCA_031416415.1 Cytophagales bacterium
CACGCAAAATCAAAAACAGACTTACAGAGTTTGTCATGCTTGACAACTACCACGATATGCTAATCTAGCTTAGCCATGACATGTCAATACCTAAATATGCTACTCATCTAGTGTATCTAACAAGTGCGGACAATGCAAAACATATCGAATCAAAAGTAATGTATTCCATATTTAACAAACAGCCAAAACGTGCAGACGTATATTGGTTTGTTCACATCGACGTCATTGATGAACCTTATACAATGGAGTACAAAGTAGATGTAATCTTACCAAACGACTTAGTAAGAGTTGATTTTAGATTAGGTTTCCGAGTAGAACAAAAAATAAATCTCTACTTCCGTAAAGTAGTAGAAGATATGGTAAAAAACAAAGAAGTTGATTTTACAAGTAGATACACATCTCTAAACAAACGAAATGTAATAGGCGATTTCAAATTTGTCGTTTTAGAAAAACACCTCAGTAACGATAACGAATTATCGGTGATGGAACAAATAATAATGGATGGTCACTTCTTCCTTAAAGAAATAAGTTTATCTGAACCAAGTGCATTTGGTTTGGACACTAGTTCTGTAATAGAAGAAAAAGTTCCGTTAATTATTTCTCCTAAAGAAAATTTTGAATTGAAAAGAATTAAATAACAATGCCTAGAAACAGGAAAATATTTTACATCGCTTTTTCGATTTTTGTACTAATCGCTGTACTTATTGCTATAGATATGGCTTCTAGAACAACACCTCCTTGGGAAAGGAGAAAAGATAATATTAAAAAATACGATATAGATCATTTCAAAAAGAAACTATAAGATTATGTGGACAGAAAAAGATGACAAACTAAAAAAGATATTTTTGTTTAAAAACTTTAGTGAAGCGTTCTCTTTTATGACACGCATAGCACTAATAGCGGAGAAAAACGACCATCATCCCTTCTGGACAAACGCTTATAACAAAGTAGAAATAGAACTCTGTACACATGATGCTGGAGATAAAGTAACAGATAAAGATCGTAAAATGGCCGCTTCCATCGACCTACTGATAAATCAATAACATGTCTGACCAAAACCCAACCCAGCTATACGTTGTCCCCACTCCTATTGGAAACTTAGAAGACATTACATTAAGAGCAATAAGAATATTAAAAGAAGCTGACGTTATACTTGCAGAAGACACTAGAGTGTCTGGAAGATTATTACATCATCTTGGCATTAGCAAACCAATGCAAAGTTATCATACGTTTAACGAACATCAGATTTTAACTAATGTAATTAAACGAATAAAAGCGGGAGAGATTTTCGCTTTAGTTTCAGATGCCGGAACTCCCGCTATTTCAGATCCAGGCTTTTTACTCGTAAGAGAATGTCTTCGTAATGAAATAAAAATAGAATGCCTTCCTGGCCCAACCGCATTTGTACCCGCACTTGTAAAATCAGGATTACCAAGTGACAGTTTTGTCTTTGAGGGATTTCTTCCACATAAAAAAGGAAGGCAAACTAGACTTAAAATGTTGGCAGAAGAGCCCCGTACAATGATATTTTACGAATCTCCAATGAGACTTTTGAAAACACTAGGTCAATTTAAAGAATACTTTGGAGGAGAAAGGCTAGTTTCCGTTTCTAGAGAAATTTCAAAACTCTATGAAGAAACTATAAATGGTACAATAGAAGAAGTTTTACTAATTTTAAGTCAAAAGGAAGTAAAAGGAGAAATTGTAATTGTTCTAGCTGGAAAAGAGTAACCTTCTTAAGAAATCTGCCGTTACATAAATTAGAAATTTATACAATAACATTACTACACTCTTTACTCATAAATTATGGAAAACTTAAGTACCGAAACCGAATGGGTGAAGATGGAAATACGAGAATACTACTTGTATACTAAGTTCAAACCAAATAAAACGTTAGACTTAATCACTGCTAAACAAATCATTTCTGACGCCGTCGCTTTTGCAAATGGTAAAGTATACCCCGTACTAACCGACATACGTGATATGGCACCCCATAATCATGAAGTACGTGATTATTTTGCCAATGAAGCAAGCGATAGTAGCGTAGCAAATGCTATTCTAATCTCAAGCGCATTAAGCAGTGTACTTGCAAACATTTTTTTGACACTAAATAAACCTACCATACCCACTCGAATCTTTACAGATCCTAAAAAAGCCGCTAAATGGCTGGAAATGTTCCCAGTAAAAGCTAGAGGAGTTTTAATCTGATTTAACCCATTTTTTGTTTATTTTTGTTAAACAAATGCAGCTATAACGTTGTAAATGAAAATAAAACTATGATAGAATTACCTATTATACCAGCCGAATCAAACAAACAACGTACTCCACGTCCAGACTGGCTGAGAGTAAAGCTTCCTATTGGGAAAGAATACGCAAGTGTACGTTCTATTGTAGACGAATATAAACTACATACCATTTGCCAAAGTGGAAATTGTCCAAACATGGGCGAATGCTGGGGAGCAGGTACTGCCACTTTCATGATCTTAGGAAATGTATGTACCAGAAGTTGCAGCTTCTGTGCAGTAGCCACAGGCAAGCCTAATGAATACGATACTGACGAGCCAAGAAGAGTAGCAGAAGCCATAAAATTAATGAAAGTTAAACATGCTGTCATTACCTCTGTTAACCGCGATGAACTAAAAGATCGTGGAGCAGAAATATGGTACCAAACCGTAGTCGAAGTAAAAAAGGAAACACCAACTACAACAATCGAAACACTTATCCCAGATGTAAAAGGAAACTGGGATGCCTTGATACGCATGATAAGTGGTGGACAAGAAGTAGTTTCACATAATATGGAGACGGTAAAACGTCTTTACAAAATGGTTAGACCTCAAGCAAAATACGAACGTAGCCTTGAAGAAATAAAAAGAATAAAAGAATTTGGCAAACGTACCAAATCAGGAATCATGCTTGGGCTTGGGGAAACAGAGGAAGAAGTATTAGAAGCGATGGACGATCTGATCGAAAATGGACTTGATGTTCTTACACTGGGGCAATATTTACAACCCACAAAAATGCACCTAGAAGTAGCCTCATTTGTTCACCCTGACCAGTTTGCAAAATACAAAGAAGAAGGATTAAAAAGAGGTTTTAACTATGTAGAATCAGGGCCTTTGGTACGCTCTTCTTATCACGCAGAGAAACATATTTAATTAATTTGACACGTAAACAATAAACGAATAATCAAAAAGGAATTCCTTCTCTATTGAAACATGAATTCCTTTTTGATTATAAACTCTATTTCAACGTTTCCGCTTTAATCACTTTTTCAAAAAGCAATATCCCAGCCTTATCATAATAAGCAAACCGCATCGCTCTATCTTTTTTTTCTCCAAAAAAATCTATCGTAGCAAAATTATGTTGTTTTACTAGCGACTCCTTTATGCGAATGGGGTTCTCTTCTTTTAACTCTATGTAGGGGCTAGAATTCAAAGGTGACACAGTAAACTCATACAATGGATAGAGAGTCCCTCTGCCCATTTCCATACCCTCAGAAAAATGCCTATCTCCCGACAAAAACACAATCCCAGAAATCTTTTCCTTCTCCAATGCTTTCAAAAATTTATCTCGCTCCTCTTTATAACTTGAATAAATATCCTCTAGTTTCAATGGGTTCAATACTTGCACCCCTAATGCTATAATTTTAAAAGTAGAAGTACTTGCTTTCAATTCCTTGATTAACCAATCTAATTGATCGTCTCCAAGTATACATCTTTTATCATCAGAATCAGTATCTTTTGGAGAACGAAAAGTACGATCGTCCATTAAAAAAAATTGAACATCTTCTTTAATAAAGGTAGTGGTAGCCGATTTTTTATTTCCAAAGCCATAAGATGGATTAGCCCAAAATAACTTAAAAACATCAAGAGAAACTTTTTTATTTTCAAACTCTCGATCTGAATTATTCGGACCATAATCATGGTCGTCCCAGATTGCATAATTTTCTGTAGAACCTATCAATGGCTGAATCTGAGAAAGTGAACGAGTATGCGTATTTCTATACAACATTTTATCCTTACTCTCCCATTCCTTTTTTCGATAATATACATTGTCGCCCAACCACAACATCATTTCTGGTTGTTGCTTACAAATAGCATCGTATATATCATAACTTCCTCCCTTAAAATTAGGACCTTTATCATACAATGAATCATTAACATATACGCAACTTCCCATTGCTACTTTAAAATCTCCGGGCTCATCCTCTACAGAACTCATTTTAAAACTTAGTGGGTATGGTCTAGGGACTAGTATATCATTGATATACAACTCATATTGATATTTTTTACCAGGCTCTGTTTTATCAGCTATAAGGTGAGCAGTGTATGCTTCTGATTCAAGCGTAGAATATTCGGAAGTAAAATAATATTTCTCACTAGAAGTGATTTCATAATATTTAATTTTTACCACAGCCTCTTTTTTCGTTTGCACCCATAACTGCGTTGCACCAGGCTTTGTATAACCTACCATCGGACCAGATTGCAATAAGTCTGACTGGGAATAAACACTCGTCAACGAAATGAATAATAAGAATATATAAAGCGAAGTTTTCATAGTTAAAATCATAATCATAAAGATACATACTTCTCAACTTTCTTTAGGACTACTTATACATTTATTCCTTTTTTGCTGCTTTTTGCCTATTTTTGCCAACATTAATTTACTTAAACTAAAATGTCTTCTTCAAAACCTAGCATTCCAGAAGGTACACGCGATTTTGGTCCAGAAAAAATGATTAAGAGAAACTTCATTTTTTCTACAATAAAAGCAGTATTTGAAAAATTTGGTTTCCAGCCAATAGAAACACCTGCCATGGAAAACCTTTCTGTATTGATGGGAAAATATGGCGAAGAAGGAGATAGACTAATATTTAAACTACTTAATTCTGGAGATTTTGTAAAAAAAATAAACTTAAGCGATTTTGAACTCGGGTATAAAAAAATCACTACTTCCATTTCTGAAAAAGGACTTCGTTATGACCTCACAGTACCCTTTGCAAGATTTGTAGTAATGAACCGCAACGAGTTAGTGTTCCCATTTAGACGTTATCAAATACAACCTGTATGGAGAGGAGACAGACCGCAAAGAGGCCGTTACCGTGAATTTTACCAATGCGATGCAGATGTAGTAGGCACAGACTCGCTAATTTGTGAGGCAGAAATCGTATTAATGATCAACGAAGTGCTGACCAATCTTGGAATCAAAAATTTTAGTATTAAAATAAATAACCGCAAACTTCTTTCTGCTATCACCGAAAAAATAGGCATGCCAGGCTGCGAAACCGACTTATGTGTTGCCATTGACAAATTAGATAAAATCGGAATCGGAAAAGTAGTGGAAGAATTAAAAACAAAAAACTTTCCTGAATTAGCGATTGCATCCTTAATGCCTATACTTGAGTTTAACGGCTCTAATAAAGATAAATTTAATTTTCTCAAAAACTTCTTGTCTGGTTCTGTACTGGGTCAGAAAGGTCTTGAAGAAATGAATTCCGTATTTGAATACACTGAAACATTTGGACTCAAAGACAACAATCTTGAATTTGACCTTACCCTTGCTCGAGGGCTAAGCTATTATACGGGTGCTATCTTCGAGGTAAAAGCTAACGATGTACAAATAGGCAGTATTTCTGGAGGAGGACGTTATGATAACTTAACAGGTGTTTTTGGGATGCCTGATGTATCGGGCGTAGGAATTTCTTTTGGTATTGATCGAATATATGATGTAATGGAAGAATTAACCCTTTTCCCAGAGACCAATTCAATTACATCAAAAATCCTAATCTGTTATTTTGATGAAGAGGCAAAAAAATATTCTTTACCATTGCTTTACCAATTGCGTCAAAAAGGTATTAACAGTGAGATTTACCCAGAAGTAAGCAAAATGAAAAAACAAATGGATTATGCAAATCGCAAAAACATCCCTTATGTGATCATTATTGGATCTGACGAGATGATCTCGGGAAATCTTACCTTAAAAGATATGCTAAAAGGAGAACAAGAGCGTTTGGATATAAATGGGATAATTGCCAAATTGGGCTAAGATAAAATCACATTAAAAAACGATTAAACTTAAGTCAACAAACATTGAAAAAGGGAATACTGTTTATTTTAATCATTTTTCTACTTACAACCCTTACTTCTTGGGCTCAACCTTTCGTAGGGTGTTTTACATTAGACACAAAACGCGGATGTGCTCCCCTTACAGTAACTATAACAAATTGCTCTGGCGATCCCACTGCTCCAGTTTATAACTATGATTTTGTAAATAAACCTACAGTAACTACCAACAACCCTACCCATACCTATACGATACCTGGCAAATACGTAATTAGGCAAACCGTAAATAATGGATTAAACGCACCCTTTAATGCACTTGTATTTAAAGATGATTCCGTAGAAATACTTGGAAAACCTTTACCTACCTTTAATGTAGAAGTGTGTGCAGCCTCGCTAGTACATGTTAGAATAACAGACACAAATTACGATTCTTATACGTTAGATTATGGAGACGGCACCATTGTAACAGCAGCTCAAGGCGCATACACCACCTACACGTATGCAACGAATACTCCAAAAGTAGTTTCAATTACAGGAAATTATGTTCAATGCTCAGGAATTACGGCTACCAAAAATATTACTCTTATTACTACACTTACCACTCCCGATATAATTGACTTAACTGTTACCAATCAATCTAATTCCACAGGTACACTAAGAATAAACTATAATGGAATCGCAAACCGCCTTTACAAGATCGATTACAAAGTCAATAACGGCGCCTATTTACCCTACGACACCATAACGTCGACTACTACAGGTACACAAAACATCGAAGTTAATAATTT
>JANOTP010000022.1:0-17005 GCA_031416415.1 Cytophagales bacterium
CAGAAGTTTATGCAAATCCTGAGAAATATTTCGATGAACTTATCGAACTAAACCTTTCTGAATTGGAGCCACACTTGAATGGACCATTCACTCCAGACTTAGCAACTCCTATTTCTAAAATGAAAGAAGTGGCTGCTAAAAATGGCTGGCCAACAAAAATTGAAGTAGGTCTTATTGGTTCTTGCACCAACTCTTCTTACGAAGATATCTCTAGAGCAGTATCTATAGCGCAACAAGCGATTGATAAAAACCTAAAACCAAAATCTGAATATACCATTACGCCAGGTTCCGAAGTAGTGCGCTATACCATTGAAAGAGATGGTTTCTTAAAAATATTTGAAAAAATAGGAGCAAAAGTATTTGCAAATGCTTGCGGACCTTGTATAGGAATGTGGGCTAGAGTAGGTGCCGAAAAAGAAGAAAAAAACACTATCGTTCATTCATTCAATAGAAACTTTGCAAAAAGAGCAGATGGTAATCCGAACACTTATGCTTTTGTTGGTTCTCCAGAATTAGTTACAGCCCTAGCGATAGCAGGTGATTTGACATTTAATCCTCTTACCGATTTCCTTATTAATGAAAAAGGAGAAAAAGTAAAATTAGATGCCCCAACAGGAGATGAACTTCCTAAAAAAGGATTTGATGCCGAAGACCCTGGCTTCCTTGCTCCTGCAGCAGATGGAAGTAAAGTAATCGTAGCAGTTTCTACTACTTCAGATCGTCTACAACTTCTTGATCCCTTTACTCCATGGGAAGGTACAGATCTTAAAGGCTTAAAATTACTTATTAAAGCAAAAGGCAAATGTACTACTGATCATATTTCTATGGCTGGTCCATGGCTGAAATACAGAGGTCACTTAGATAATATCTCTAACAATATGTTAATAGGCGCTATCAATTTTTTCAACGAAAAATCAGACAGCGTTAAAAACCAATTGACTGGAGCTTATGATGCAGTACCTAAAGTACAGCGTGCTTATAAAGCTGCTAAAATAGGTTCAATTGTAGTAGGAGATGAAAACTATGGCGAAGGTTCTTCTAGAGAACATGCTGCTATGGAGCCTCGTCACTTAGGTGTAAGAGCTGTATTAGTAAAATCTTTTGCTCGTATTCACGAAACAAACCTAAAAAAACAAGGAATGTTAGGCCTTACATTTGCAGAAAAAGCAGATTACGATAAAGTGAAAGAAGACGATATAATAGACATTTTAGGATTAACTAGTTTTGCTCCAAATACTCCACTTACTATGGTATTTACTCATAAAGATGGAACTAAGGACGAAATAAAAGTAAACCATACTTATAACGAACAACAAATAGAGTGGTTCAAAGCAGGTGGTGCACTTAATATTATTCGTGCAAGTGTTAAAGCATAGTTAGAAACTGTATACCAGATACTATACCATAAAAAGCGGGCTATTTAGTCCCGCTTTTTTGTTGTAGAATAAACCGCTAATTATATTTTAAAAGATACTATTATATACTTTCATTCTATAAACAGTACAATGATAAAAGGTTACAAAAGGATTTAAAAACTAATCACTATCTTTGCCTAATTAAAAACTAATCTATAGAACACGTGTCGCTGGAAAATTTAAAACTTAGTAAACAATTAGTATCGGCAATGTTGGACGCCGGTTATCATACCCCAAAAGATATACAGGCCAAAACTATTTCAAGAATACTAGGTGGTCAAAATATTATTGGAGTCGGTCCGGAAGGGTGTGGCAAAACTACAGCTTATATAATATCAGTATTAATGAAGTTAAAAGGCCCTATAAATGGTGGTCCAAGAGCCCTTATATTAGTACCAAACAAAGAACAAGTAACTGCAGTTACAGATAAATTTAAATGGCTTGGAAAAGAAACAGGCATACGAACTGTCTGCCTTACTTCAGGACTTATTGGAGAACAACATCTAGAAGCAATTGAAGATGGTCTTGCCGATATAATAATTGGCACTCCCGATAAAATAAATGCATTATATGTCAAGTCATTATTAAACCTAAGATCGTTAAATATACTTGTTGTAGACGATGCAGAAATAATTGTTAGATTAAATTTCCATGCAATGGTTTATCAAATTGCAGAAGGGCTTTCTAAATCTCAACGGTTAATATTTACGACTGTTATAAATGAAAAAGTTGATCGATTGGTGGATGAGATTACGACTAAGGTTGAATTGTTTGAAACTTCAGAAAAAGAAGAGTTAAACCCCGCCACTATTCCGTTAATTTTATATAAAGTATCCAATTTCAAAACCAAACTAAATCTCCTAGAATTAATGCTACGAGACAGTAAGGTATTTACCAAAGTTGTGGTATTTGTAAATACAAGACAAACTGCCGAAACCCTCTACAGTAGTCTTAAAAAAAGATTGGGGAAATGTATTGGTATAATAAATTACCTATCATTCAATAGTGGACTTGGCTCCGTTGAAGCATTTAAACAATCTACTACTGATCGTATACTTGTACTTTGCAACGAAGACCAACCTTCTTTTAATCTTCTTGACATTCCGTATATTTTTCACATGGAATATCCTGAAGACGACAAAGCCTTTATTGATCGCGTTAAACTCATTCCAAAAAACAACGAAGCTGTAGCAATTACATTTGCAACAAATTTAGAATTGGACCTTATTAAAAAAACAGAAAAACGAACTGGTAAATCAATGCAACTGAAACCTCTTCCGGATGAACTTTTAATAAACAATATTAGTAAAATTGACATCGAAGAAGAAATGCCAGGAGTGTCTGGTAATAATAGCGAAATAAAAAATACTAGTGAGGACTGGGATTGGAAAATAAAATAATTCAAGTGTAAAAACATAATAATGCGTCCATTACCTTTTCCTGTAAAAGCCTGGTTTGATTTCTTTGTAGTATTGTTTTTCTCAATAGACAAAGACAATACTACAAAGCTTATCCCCTACCCTCTTGAACTGGACTTGCACAATGGTAATGCAATATTTGCAGTGGCAATTGTAAAAACAAAAAACTTCAGACCTTCATTTCTTCCCGCTTGGATGGGAATGAACTTCAATCTTGTTGGATATAGATTTCTAACTACATGGAAAAAAAGTGAAGGAAAAACTATGCGAGGCCTTAAAATTATCATGTCTCAAACAAATCAAAAAATCATGAAAATCGTAGGCGATAAAATAACGCAATACAAATTCAACTACAATCCAATAACGATAAAAAAAGAAGACTGTTTTGTTTCTATTAAAGGAAATGGAATTAATATAAAATTAAAAATTCACGAAGATAGTTCACAAGTTCCCTTACCCTCCACTTCAATATTTGAAAACTGGCAGGGCGCAAGAAAATTTGCAGGCCCACTACTTTATACATTCGAAATTAATGAAGACAAAAAGCAGCTTTCTATTACGGAAGGTACTAGAAAAAATTGGACTCCAAAACCTATAGAAGTAATAAATTGCGAACTTGATTTTTTAAAACAAGATTCTATTGCAGGCTTAAACCCTATGCTAAGTGCTGCCTTTATGGTAAAGGAAATACCTTATAGTTGGAAAAAAGCTGTCATTAACTCCTTCTAAGGATGAAAAATATACCCGTTCGAAAATATTTTTTTCTGCAAATTCTCTTATTCAATAAACGAACATATTTCTTTTCCTTCCTCTTAATACTAAGTATAGTATTAACACTATTAATAGGCCAATTTTCTAATACGATATCATACTTATTAATTCTCGCCATCATAGGTACACTTTACTTTACAGTTTCATCGTTATTTTTTTCCTTTCTAATATACGATTACTCGGATCTTTATAAATTCAAATGGCTTGAAAAATACAAGACCAAAGGCACTATTATTTCTATTTATTCAGGCTATACCGAGGCAGGGCCTCTCCTAGACAAAGCACTACCTGAATGCTCAATTATTCATCTAGATTTTTTTGACGATAACGTAAGTATTACAACCTCGATCAAAGAAGCAAAAAAACTAAGTAGTGCTTTTCATAGTAAAAAAATAATTTATAACAATTGGAAGGATAACCAAAAAGGAAATTTAATTCTCTTTATGCAGTCGCTGCATGAGCTTAGAATACATACACAACAAATAGATTGCCTTTCAGAAGCTTCATCGCATTTAGCAACTAAAGAAAGTAGAATTATTGTTGTAGAACATTTGTGTGATTATAAAAACTTTTTAATTTATTCAATAGGTGCGTTTCATTTCTTTGGTAAAAAAAGATGGCATAACGTATTTAAGAATTCAGGTTTAACAATTGAAGAAGAATTAACTATAACCCCTTTTATAAAAATATTTATCCTAAAGAAATAAATAACATTCAAAAAATGGAATTACATTTAAAAATAATTGGAATAATTTTCATCAGTCTTTCTCTAGTCCATATTGGATTTCCTAAAAAATTCGATTGGCAAAATGACTTAAAAAACCTATCCCTTATCAATAGGCAAATCATGCACGCTCATACATTTTTCATTGCGTTGTTTGTACTTCTAAATGGTTTATTGTTTGTTTTTTATGCAAAAGAACTTATTGGAAATCATCCATTGTCAAAAGCGCTCAATATAGGTTTATTGATTTTTTGGGGATTTAGGTCCATCACTCAACATTTTTTTTATTCTTCAAAACTATGGAGTGGCAAAAAATTTGAAACCTCTATCCATATACTGTTTAGTTTACTATGGTTATATGTAATAATAGTGCTCGTATATAATTTATTTTCAATTCACCTTAAGGAACTATAATACTCCTTATACTCACCTTAAAATCAAGTCAATTAATATAAACAAATACAAAACAAAAAGAATAAAAATAGCATTTTTGTAAAAAATATACTGAGTTATTACAACTAAAAAACTACTACGATTGCGAAAACTTGAGTATATTTAAAGACTACTTTCATGAACTAATATTAAAAAAATGAAAAAAAGAATTCAGTCCATTTTCGGTATAGCAATTTTCTTATTTGTATTTCAAGGAAATCTTTTTGCTCAAACTAGTATAGTAGAAAAATACGGTCAACTTTCTGTAAAAGGATCTTATATAATGAGCCAATATGGAGATACTGTTCAACTAAGAGGAATGTCAATGTTTTGGAGTCAGTGGATGTGGCAATATTATAATGCAGGCGTCATTAAATGGTTAAAAGATGACTGGAAATGCACTGTAATAAGAATAGCCATGGGTGTAGAAAATGGTGGTTATTTAGACAACCCTTATGATGAAAAACAAAAGGTAATCAAAATGGTAGACGCAGCAATAGCGAATGGAATATATGTAATAATAGATTATCATAGTCACGAAGCTCATACGAACCCTGAACCAGCAAAGAAGTTTTTTGCAGAAATGTCTAAAAAATATGGTCAATCGCCGAATGTCCTTTATGAAGTATACAACGAACCATTACAAGAAATCTCTTGGTATAAAAATATCAAACCGTATGCCGAATCTGTCATCAAAGAAATACGAAAAAATGACCCAGACAACATCGTAATATGTGGCACTCGCCAATGGTCTCAGTTAGTTGGTGAAGCTTCTAACAGTCCTATAAAAGACAGCAATACTGTGTACACCTTACATTACTATGCTGCATCACATGGACAATATTTGCGTGATGAAGCCATGAAAGCTATGAAAAATGGTGTTGCTATTTTTGTTTCGGAATTTGGCACCTGTGAATATACTGGCAACGGGGTATTAGATTACAAAGCCTCTACTGAGTGGTTTAATTTTCTTGATGAACACAAAATCAGTTGGTGTAATTGGTCTGTATCTGACAAAGAAGAAACAGCATCAATTTTAAAACCTGGCGCACGCTACACCGGCAAATGGAAGGACGAGGACTTAACACCTTCAGGCCAATTTATAAAAGATGAGATGAGCACAAAAAACGGACTATTATTTAAATAATATCCTGTCCATTTTATTCTTAATAACATCAAACTAGGCAGCTCTTTAAATTTACTGATATAGGCACTAGTAGTAAAAATGCATGACTAATAAACTTTAATGTACTAGTCATGCATTAAACATATAACCTTATAATAAGCACTAATACTATTGTTTTTTAATACTATCAGCTATAGCCTTCCTTCCGAATATCCTTTTATAACATTGGATTAATAAAAGTGGTAATATACTAGCCACTATAGAAACCATCCATAACTCTACTGTAAGTAAGGATAAATTTAAAACTGAACGCATTTGCGGCACTACTAACACTATTCCCAATAGCACTATACAAATCAAAATAGCAAACCATATAAATTTATTTCTAGTAATTTCATTTACAAATAATCTTGATTGAGCCGACGACATATTAAACACATGGAAAAGCTGTGCAAGAGTCAATGTGATAAAGGCTACATTATTTAACAACTGATCATCTTGTGTGATTGTGTATTTACAATAAAGAACAGCAACAATAACCGAAAATGTTATAACGAGTGAATAAATAGAGATCGTAAACCAATTTTTATTTGTAATAATATCTTTTTTAGGATCTCTTGGAGGTCTTTTCATTACTGTATCATCTCCTTTACCTAAACCAAGGGCTAAAGCAGGAAAAACATCCGTTACCATATTTAAAAACAAAATCTGCAAAGGAACTAGTGTTGAAGCAGGAGCTATAAAACCTAATGCAGTAACAATAAATATCTCACTCAAATTACAGGAAATAAGATAGACAACAAACTTTTGTATGTTCTCAAAAATCTCTCTTCCATGTGAAACAGCCTCTGCTATTGTAGTAAAAGAATCGTCTTTCAATATTATACTTGCCGTCTCTTTAGCTACTTGAGTACCTCTTAATCCCATTGCTATTCCTACATCTGCTTTCTTTAAGGCAGGAGCATCGTTCACTCCGTCTCCCGTCATTGCTACAATATTACCAGCCTTTTGATAAACATCAGCAATGTCTAATTTTTGTTTGGGCGTAACACGTGCAAATACAGAAGTAGTTAAAATATTTTTTTTCCATTCTTCAGAAACAGAATCCATTGATGGAATATCTTTCCCTATAATTACATTTTGTTCGGCCTCATCTATAATACCTGTTTTCTTTGCAATATTCAGTGCCGTCTTAGGATGATCTCCTGTAATCATAACGATCCTGATACCAGCATTTCTGCAAGAAACTATAGCATCTTTTATATCTAATCTGGGTGGATCTAGGAAACCAATTGTTCCAACATAAACCAAGTCATTTAAATAATCATCTTTATTAATATCTGTACCCTCCTTATAAGAAAATGATAATACCCGAAGGCCTTCTTCCGCGATCTTCTCAGACTCAACAAGAATATTCTTTTTTTCGTCTTCACTTAACTCTTTAATGGAAGCACCTACTTGAATTTTAGAACATTTCTCTAGCAAATGTTCTACAGACCCTTTTGCAGCAACTAAATTCCCATTGCCACTTTTATGCAACGTTGCCATTATCTTAGCCTCTGAACTAAATGGAACTTCTGCTATTCTCTCATGATTTTTTTTCAACTCTTCAAAAGAAGCGCCCGAAGCATTTATTAATTGAATAAGAGCAATCTCTATAGGATCACCTAAATTTTTCTTTTTCTCTCCTCCCTCCTTTTCTAAAGTAGCATTATTACATAAAGCCCCTACTAATTTCAATTTTTCAAAATTTTCATGACTTTTTTCAATTTGTCCCTCATTAAATACTAATGCGTTATTTACAATACTAACTTTTAATTTTTCTTCAGGGAAAAAAAATGTTTCGACATGAATTGTATTCTCCGTTAAAGTGCCTGTTTTATCTGTTAAGATTACATTAGTACTTCCTAATGTTTCTACAGAAGTAAGTTTTTTTACTATAGCGTTTTTCTTAGCCATAAGAAGCATACCATACGCTAAAGCAACAGTAGAGACTATAGGTAAACCCTCTGGAATAGCAGCCACTGCCAATGCAATTGAAGTTTTAATTATTAATGCCCATTCTTTACCTTCTATAATTCCAGAAATAGTAAAAATAGAAGTCATAATCAACGTTATCCAAATAAGCTTATGGCTTAACTTAGTAAGTTTTTTATCAAGAGGTGTAGTAGTATCCACCGAACTATCAACTAGAGAGGCTATCGCTCCTAGTTCTGTATTTTTAGCAATACCAGTTATAATAGCCCTAGCTTTACCATTTACAACAGACGTTCCTTTAAAAATCATATTATGTCGATCGCCTAAGGAAGTCTCTGTCGAAAGTTTTTCAATATTTTTCTCTGAAGGAAGAGACTCTCCCGTAAGTGAAGATTCATCGCATTGCAATTGATTAGATTCTACCAATCGACCATCTCCCGGAATTATATCCCCTGCTTCTAAAATTACAAGATCGCCAGGTGTTATCTTTTCAGATGGGATTTCTATCGTTTTTCCATCTCTTATAATATTCGAATGTATTACGTCCATTTCCTTCAATGCATTCATAGAACTCCTAGCTTGTAGTTCCATAAAAAAACCTATTAATGCATTTATAATAATAACACAAGCTATAGCTATAGCTTCTATGATGTCATCAAAATAAACAGAAACTACTACTCCAACCAAAAGCAAATAAACAATAGGGCTCTTAAACTGTTGGAGCAAAATAAGAAAAATACTTTTCTGTTTTTGCGCCTCATAAACATTAAGCCCAAATTCTACAGATCTATTTTCAGCTTCAGACTCCGAAAGCCCTTTAATAGTATCTGTTTGAAAAGATTGTACAACTTCTTCAACAGAAAGTGTATGAGTATTTTCAATAGGGTATTTAATGCTCATGGTTTTAATTAATTATAAAATAATAGTTACTGAATAAAGAATTTTAGCAAAGTAAAAAACATATTTTGAATTATTAAAACGATAAAATACTAAAGAAGGAATAGCATAATAACTATTCCTTCTTTAGATAAATTTTTATATTGATAAAATCTTCTAACTAGTTAACAAATGTCCCGTCTTCTATCATGATAAGCTCCCTTTCATCCGCTTCAGGAAATTCTTTAATTACAGCAGAATAAGAACCCTTAACAGTTGAACTATTAAATGTATAAGCATATAAAATTTTCGCACCAGGGTATTTATTTTTTAAGGCTTTTAAAACGAGAGGAGGTAATTGATCTGGCAAAATTTGCATCTTTGTTTCAAGTACATTAGTATTCTCAGAATAAAGCACACTATGTCTTTTATCTCCTATTGCAAAGTTCACTTTATAATCACTTGAATTTTTATTTTCATATTCTTTTAAAGGTGCTTTTTTTATCCATACAGCATCTCTTGCATCAGGATAAGTGGTAATAAAAAGTTCTTTTATAGAATTAGGTGGCAGGGGAATGTATTCATCCACTTTATAAACTGGAAGTACAGCCTTTTTTGTATCCTCTTTTGTAACCACTTTTGTTTCAGTTTTTGTTTCAGTTTTTGTTGCCTTTGTTTCAGATTTGATGTCTTCTTTCGGCTTTTTAGTTACCTCAGCATTTTTATTCTCAACCTTTGTGCCTTGTGATTTAGAAGAATTCATTTTTTTTTGTGAGGTACATGAAACAATAATAGTACTTGTTACAAGTAGTAAAGTGATTATTAAATTTAATTTATATCTCATGTTAATTTAGGTTTGATTACAGTGCAAATATGGTTTTTCCTATACTAAATTTTATTACATAATTTTTTTTAACTCTTACACAAATCACATATCGATAGCTAGCTAATAAAAAATATTTTTAATAATTAATAAGTCAAGAATAATATCTAAAAATAACTATCTAGCACCTTTACTTTCTACTAAAATAAATGATTTCTGTAAGAATTTTCCATAGTTATATAACAAGATAACTATAAGCATATGTATATTTGTTATGTAAATAATTCAATAAACACAATGATCACTAGTTCTACTATACTATCCGAAGACGCTACAAAAAAAGGAATTATGAATCACATTATAGCTGCCAAACATCATGAATTAGCAGCTAGATATAATATAGAAGTAGCAAAAGATTATCAAACGGGAAATTCTAAAAAGGCAGCACATAATATTATCGCTGCTCAAGAACATTTAATCCTTGCGGAGTTAGCTCAAAAAAAAGATTTAATAATGCATACGGAAGAAACTTAATAACCTAAAGTGTAAACATGATATTTTCGCAAGTTCTTTTATAACCACACAATACTTAATTAGTTTGTCCGATTTTATATTTGTTTAGCAGAATAATAGCCATTGTTTTTAACTATATATACTATGTCAGAAGTTACAGAATATACGAAAACAGGAATTGAGAACCACAAAAAAGCGGCTTACCATCATGAATTAGCAGCACATCATCATTATGAAGCGGCGAAATACCATGAAGAAGGAAATCATCAAAAAGCCTTTGAAAGTACTATACAAGCACATGGACATCATGAATTGGCTAGTGAGCATCAAAAAAGATACTTATAGATCCTCAGGAAAATAAAAATCCTTTATTTTATTAAATTATGCCTTAGAGATCTATAGAGGCACTTTTATTCTATCCAATGTGTGAATTATGCAAGTTATGAAAAGAGTTATATAACAATAATATGTATAAATAATTGCAATATTGTAGAATATTAATTAAAGAATAAAGTTTTTTGAAACTATACATAAAATACATGGTAAGTAATCGCTGTAAGATGGCGGTGAAAGAAGAGTTAAAAAAACTAGGTTTACATTTTATTGTTGTTGATTTAGGAGAAGTAGACATTATGGAAACTATTACTATTGAGCAACGTGATTTATTAAAAGCTTCCTTACTTAATTCAGGTTTAGAATTAATGGACGATAAAAGAGCTGTATTGATCGAAAAAATCAAAAACGCAATTATTGAAATGGTTCATCATTCAGATGAAATTATCAAAACAAATTTTTCAACTTACCTAAGTGAGAAATTAAAATACGATTATACTTATTTAGCTAATTTATTTTCTGAAGTTCAAGGAACAACCATAGAGCAATTTACTATATCTCATAAAATTGAGAGAATAAAAGAATTGATGATTTATGGTGAACTAAATATTACAGAAATAGCTAATAAAATGAATTATAGCAGTGTTGCCCATCTATCAAACCAATTCAAAAAAATGACAGGCTTATCACCCTCTCACTTTAAACAGCTAAAAGATAAAAGACGAAGCCCTATTGAAGATATTGGCAATCCGAATAGTATACAATAATTTATTAAAAATCCTGCTGTGTACATAAATTAGAATAAAAAAAACAATACTAGACTTTTGTTTTTTTTAGACATAAAAAATAATCTAGTATAATTATGTGCTATGAAATCATTACTCAATAATAAAACAAAACTATTATACTCATTCATTCTTCTACTATCGATTTTAGTTTCGGCGCTTTGTTATTTCAATTATAAAGCAAACTCTACTAATAGTATACTAACTCCTTTAGATGTCAACGCTATAAAAAATTCAGAATTATTATTTTTATTATATATTCTCATTGTTATTATAAGCGTTACCCTAATTATTATCAATATAAGAAAACAAGCAATTAAAGCTGCTGAATTATTAAAAATCACAAACTCAAAAAAAGCCATTTCGGATTATTCTCGCAGTCTAATAGAAGCTAGCTTAGACTCTTTAGTTACAATAAGTAATGAAGGAAAAATAACTGACGTAAATCAGGCATCTATATTAGTAACAGGAAGAACTAGAGAAAATTTAATAGGAACCGACTTTTCAGATTATTTTACAGAACCAGAAAGAGCTAAAGAAGCCTACCTTCAAGTATTTCAAAATGGATTTGTGGCTGACTACCCTTTGTCGATAAAACATGTTAATGGAAATTTAACACATGTACTTTACAACGCTTCACTTTATAAAGATGATAAAGGAAAAGTACTAGGAGCTTTTGCTGCTGCACGAGATGTTACAAAACAAAAAATTAGTGAAGCTAATCTTGACAAAACACTAAAAGAACTTTCTGGTTATAAATATGCATTAGACCAATCCTCCATTGTGGGTATAACTGACGAAAATGGAATTATTAGTTATGCAAATGAAAACTTCGTTAAAATTTCAAAATATACAAAAGAAGAATTAATCGGCCAGGATCACAAAATCCTAAACTCTGGCTACCATTCCAGTGCTTTTATGATCAATTTATGGATAACCATAAAGAAAGGTGAAATATGGAGAGGTGAAATAAAAAACAAAGCGAAAGATGGGAGTTTTTATTGGGTTGATACTACTATAGTACCTTTCCTGGAAAAAGACGGACATATATATCAATATGTTGCTGTTAGAACTGATGTCACAGCCAAAAAAATATTATCACAATATTCTCTTAGCCTTATTGAGGCTACCTTAGATCCGTTGGTGACTATTAATAATGAAGGTAAAATTACCGACATGAACGAAGCCACTGTAAAGATAACAGGGGTTGAGCGAATTAAATTAATTGGTTCTGATTTCTTTGATTATTTCACTGAACCTCAAAAAGCCCGTGAAGTATATCAAGAAGTATTTGCAAAAGGATATGTTACAGATTCACCTCTCACACTTCGACACAAAGGTGGCAAACTAACAGATGTTTTATTTAACGGTTCAATTTACAAAGATGATACAGGAAATGTTTTAGGGGTAGTAATTGTGGCCAGAGATGTAACTGCCCAAAAATTACTTTCCAACTATTCCCTAAGTTTGATAGAAGCGAGCAGAGATCCATTATTTACTATAAGTCCTACAGGAAAAATAACAGACATGAACGAGGCGACGTTAAAAGCAATCGGCATCTCTCGTGAAAAATTAATAGATACTGATTTTTTCAACTATTTTACTGAACCTGATAATGCACTTAAGGGTTATCAACAAGTTTTCGATCAAGGTTTTGTAGTAGATTACCCTTTAACGCTAAAGGATAGTAAGCGAACTGATGTATTATTTAACGGATCAGTTTATAAAGACAATAGAGGAAATGTACTTGGTGCAGTAGTAGTAGCAAGGGACATCACAGACCAAAAGAGAATAAAAAAAGAATTGATAGAAGCTAGAGTAGCTGCTGAATTAGCCACAGGCTTTGCAGAAGAAGCTAAATCCAAAGCAGAAGATGCGGTAAAAGCTAAACAGCAATTCCTATCTAATATGAGTCATGAGATTCGCACTCCTATGAATGCTATTATTGGATTTACTAAAGTAGTACTCAAAACAGATTTAACATCAAAACAAAAAGAATATCTAACGGCCATAAAGATGAGTGGCGATGCACTGATCGTACTTATAAATGATATATTAGATTTAGCAAAAGTTGATGCAGGTAAGATGACATTTGAAAAAACACCTTTCAAATTATCCTTATCAATATCAGCCATGATTCATTTATTTGAAACAAAAATACAGGAAAAAAATCTTGAATTAATAAAAGATTACGACCCTAGCATTCCTGAAGTATTATTAGGAGACTCCGTACGTTTACATCAAATAATATTAAACCTATTAAGTAATGCCGTTAAGTTTACGTCTAGAGGTAAAATAATAGTTGGCATTAAACTAATAGATGAAAACAAAGACACTGTAAGTATTGAATTTTCCGTTACGGATACAGGAATTGGAATTTCAGAAAATAAATTAGAACATATTTTTGAAAATTTCCAACAGGCATCAAGTGGTACTTCAAGATTATACGGAGGAACTGGTTTGGGACTTGCAATCGTAAAACAACTAGTGGAACCTCAAGGTGGAACAATTAATGTAAAAAGCAAACTTAACGAAGGGTCTACGTTTAGCTTTATACTAAACTTTACGAAAACAATAGAGAAAATAGAAAGTTTACCTGAAATTGAATACTACGAAAAATATATGAAAAAAATAAAAATTTTGGTAGTAGAAGATATCCCTCTTAACCAATTGTTAATGAAAACGCTATTGGACGATTTTGGATTTGAACGAGACATTGCTGCAAATGGAAAAATAGCAATCGAAAAATTACAAGCAAAATCGTATGACATCGTCCTGATGGATCTTCAGATGCCAGAAATGAATGGGTTTGAAGCCACTGAATACATTCGTACCGTATTAAAATCTGACATACCAATAATTGCATTAACAGCTGATGTAACTTCAGTAGATCTTGAAAAATGTAAAGCTGTTGGAATGAACGACTATATTTCAAAACCAGTTGACGAAAAAATATTATACAGTAAAATTATAGGACTAGTGAAAAAAAAATCATCTCCACCATCAATTGACGATGAATTAATAGAGGTAGAAAATCTAAGCTTTACAAATCTAGATTATTTGCATAAATTGACAAAGTCTGATTCAAAATTAATGATGGAAATGATTTCTCTATACTTAGCACAAACACCACCATTAATTATTGCAATGACAGAAAGTTGTAAGGACAAAAACTGGAGCTTATTATATTCTGCCGTTCATAAAATGATTTCCTCTTTTTCCATAATGGGAATAAGTGTAGAATCTGAAAACATAGCAAAAAAAATTCAAGAGTACGCTAAAACACCTAATGAAAATGAAGAAATACATGATCAAGTCTTCCAAATAGAAAAAGTTTGTAAACAAGCATGTATAGAATTAAAAGAAGAATACGACAAATTAAAAATGGCAATTAAATGAAAAATGAAAAAATAAAACTTTTCTTGGTAGACGACGATGCAGTGTTTTTAAAATCATTAGAAATAGAATTTATGCAACATGGTGATTTCGTTATTGAAACATATGCTACAGGAGAACTATGTATGAAGAATTTAAATAATAATCCAGATGTTATTATTTTAGATTATCACCTAGATGGTATTGATAAAAATGCAATGAATGGAATTGAAACATTAGATAAGATAATAGCACACAATCCAGATATAGCTGTGGTTATGCTATCTTCCCAGGATAAAATCGATGTAGCTATTAACTGTATGCATCACAGAGCTTTCGATTATGTAGTAAAAAGCGAAACAGCTTTCATGCGCTTACAAAAAATCATCACTTCTATTTTTCAATATAAAAAAATGGAAAAAGAATTGAAATGGTATATGGAAAGAATGTAATCGCCTATATAATATAAACAAAAAAATGATTTTTTAAATACAAAAATCATAACGAATAAATATTGACTCAAATGAAACCAATGCAACAAAATACATCGCTTAAAATTGTATATACAGACGACGACGTAGACGATAGATTTTTTTTCAGTAATGCGTTAAGTGAAATTCCCATTGAAAATCATTTAACAATATTAAATGATGGTGAACAACTAATGCATTACCTTCATAATAACTATAAAGACATACCCGACATTCTGTTTTTAGATCTTAGTATGCCACGTAAAACAGGAATTGAATGTCTATTTGAGATAAAAGAAAATGAATTATTGAAAAATATTAACGTTGTGATGCTTTCAACTTCTTACAAACTAGATATTGTATACGAAAATAGTATAATAGAATCGCTTCTTAATATAGGTGCGCAAGGCTATATTAGGAAACAAAGTAATTTAGAAGAATTGAAAAAATCCATTCAAAATGAACTTATAAAAGTGGTAACAAAAAAATCTTTTAATATATAACTTTTAAAATACTAAAAATCATGAATACTAAACAACTTAACATCTTACATGCTGATGACGACGTTGACGATTGTTATTTTTTTAAAAATGCTTTAGATCAACTACAAATATCAGCAAGCTATAAATCTGTTCAAAATGGAGAAGAGCTAATGCTATTACTTACAAATGAAACGATCGAACTGCCTGACATTCTTTTTCTTGATATAAATATGCCCCGTAAGGATGGGTTTGAATGTTTAGTAGACATAAAAAATAATATACGACTAAAAAATCTACCTATTATAATGCTTTCAACGTCTAATTCTAAAGACAATATAAGCCTTACCTTCAAAAATGGAGCACACTTATACATTCATAAACCAAGTGATTTTTCACAGCTCAAACAGGTAATTCTTCATGCACTTCCTATTGCTGCAGAAAATGTCAATTCTAAAAATCCTCTTAAATATATTATTAACGCATGAATATAAAACTCCTGAAAATACTTCTTGCCGACGACGATATTGACGATTGTGGTTTTTTTAAAATGGCTGCCGAAAAATTTATACCTTCCGAAAACATAACTGTCGTTCATGATGGAGAACAACTTATGAAATTACTCACAACTGGATCTAAAGAACTCCCAGATGCTCTATTCTTAGATTTAAACATGCCTAGAAAAAATGGCTTTGAATGTTTATCAGAAATAAAATTAAATGAGAAGCTAAAACAACTGTCAGTAATAATGTTTTCAACTTCATACGAGCAAGAAGTAGTAAATCAACTCTACCAAAACGGTGCGCATTATTTCATACGCAAGCCTTCTGACTTTTTACAATTCAAAAAAATAATACAATATACACTCACTCATATTGCACAAGGCGATATTTCACAACCTAGTAAAGACAATTTTGTACTAACAGTTCAAAATAGTGCTATTACATAGACAACTTCTTATAATAGAAATATCATAACTATCTGCCAAAAACAAAACAACTCACTTCAGTTCAAAAACATCTAGCATTATGAATGAAATACATGAATCTAACGAGAATGAATTAATACTTGCTTATAAAGAACTTGCTATTCAAAAAGAAAAGTATGAGATACTTGCTAGAGATCTAAGTATTGCAAATAAAAAGCTAGCCTTCCAAGATGAGGAAAAAGAAAAAAGAGCTGCTGAACTAGGTATTGCTAATATTGAATTAGCCTTCCAAGACGATGAAAAAGAAAAAAGAGCTACCGAACTAGGTATTGCCAACAAAGAATTAGCTTTTCAGGACGAAGAAAAAGAAAAAAGAGCTACCGAGCTAGGTATTGCTAATAAGGAACTAGTTTTTCAAGACGAAGAAAAGGAAAAAAGAGCTGAAGAATTAATTATTGCTAACAAAGAACTTGTATACCAAAACGATGAAAAAGAAAAAAGAGCTGCTGAACTAGGTATTGCCAACAAAGAACTTACTTTCCAAAATAATGAAAAAGAAA